>CAUJHO010000020.1 GCA_963205025.1 Pseudomonadota bacterium
GCGGCTCCCTGAATGGCCGCTTCCACGGCTGGGAGACCTTGGTCCAAGCGCTCACGGATGGCCTGCATCAGAACCAGTCCGTTCAGGGTGGCGACGCCCGAGACGGCGATGAAGCCGACCGCCGCGCTGATCGACAGCGGCATCCCGCGCAGGGCCAGGGTCAGGGCCCCGCCGATCAGGGCCAGCGGCACCCCGGCGAACACCAGGGCCGCATCCTTCCAGCTTCGCAGCGCCATCCACAGCAGGCCGCCGATGGTCAGAAAGACGATCGGCACGATCAGGGCCAGGCGCTGCGACGCGCGCTCGAGGTTTTCGAACTGGCCGCCCCAGTCGATCCAGCCGGCGCGCGGCGGCTCGACCTCGGCGGCGATGCGGCTCTGCGCCTCGGTGACGAAGCTGCCGAGATCGCGGCCCCGAACATTGACCTGCACGATCATGCGACGCTTGCCGTTGGAGCGGCTGATCTGGTTGGGCCCTTCCGCCACATCGAAACGGGCGACCGAGGACAGGGGCACGGTCGGGGTCCCGGCCTCGGACTCCTCGGGCATGACCGGCAACTGGGTCATCACCACCGGGTCGTTTCTGAGGCTGTCGTCCAGACGCACCACAACGTCGAAGCGGCGGTCGCCCTCATTGACCTGTCCGGCCGACTGGCCCGCCAGGCCGATGGCCAGGGCGTCGGCGGCGTCCGAGGCATGGACGCCCAGCGCCGCCGCTGCGGTGCGGTCGACCGAAGCCGTCAGGGTCGGCTGGCCCGAGACCTGTTCGACCCGGACATCGGCGGCCCCCTCGATCTGGCCGAGAATCTCGGCGACCTCCTGGGCCGTGCGGGTCATGGCGTCGAAATCGTCGCCATAGACCATGACGGCGACGTCCGACCGGACCCCGGCGATCAGTTCGTTGAAGCGCATCTGGATCGGCTGGGTGAACTCGTAGTTCTGGCCGATCAGGCCCGCCAGCTCCGCCTCCATGCGGGCGACCAGCTCGGCCTTGGGCAGGCGCGGGTCGGGCCATTCAGAGCGGTCGCGCAGGATGACGAAGGTGTCCGAGATCGACGGCGGCATCGGGTCGGACGCCACCTCGGCGGTGCCGGTGCGGGTGAAAACGTGGGCGACCTCGGGCTGGGCCATCAGGGCGCGTTCGACCTGAAACTGCATCGCCTGGGACTGTTCCAGCGAGGTCGAAGGCACGCGAATGGCCTGGACCAGCAGGTCGCCCTCGTCGAGCTGGGGCACGAACTCCTGGCCGAGGCTGGCGAAGGCGATGCCCCCCGCCACCAAGGCAGCAACCGCCCCGAGAATGACCGCACGCGGGCGGGCGATGGCCTGTTCCAGCAGGGGCCGATAGCGGGCCGTGGCGACGCGGGTCAGGCGCGTTTCCTCATGGTCGGCCTTCGGCTCGCGCACCACGAGCGCCGCCATGGCGGGCACGAAGGTGAACGACAGGATGAAGGCCCCCAGCAGGGCGAACATCACCGTCCCGGCCATCGGGCCGAACATCTTGCCCTCGACGCCCTCGAACATGAGCAGCGGCGCATAGACCAGCAGGATGATGGCCTGGCCGAAGGCGGCGGGGCGGACCATTTCACGCGCCGAGGCGGCCGCGACCGACAGGCGCTCCGAGGCCGTCAGGGCGCGGCCCGTCTCCTCACGCTTGAGGCCAAGGCGTCGGAGCGTATTTTCGATCACCACCACGGCCCCATCGACGATCAGGCCGAAGTCGAGCGCACCCAGGCTGAGCAGATTGGCGCTGATGTTGAAGCGGTTCATGGCCGCCGCCGCGAACAGGAAGCTGAGCGGGATGACCAGGGCGGTGATGATGGCCGCGCGCACATTGCCCAGCGCAAAGAACAGCACCGCAATGACCAGCAGGGCCCCCAGCGCCAGATTATGCTCGACGGTGCGGATGGTAGCCTCGACCAGCTCGGTGCGGTCCAGCACCGGTCGGATGGCGACGCCTTCAGGCAGGCTGGTTGAGATCGCCTCGATGCGCTCGCCGACGCGGTGGGCGACCTCGCGCGAGTTCTCACCCTGGAGCATCAGGGCGGTGCCGATGACGGTCTCGCGTCCATTGGCGCTGGCCGAGCCGAGACGCGGTGCGCGACCGATCTGGACGGTGGCGACGTCGGAGACGCGGATCACCTGGCCGCCCCGGTTCAGGATCGGGGTGGCGGCCAGTTCCTCCAGCGTGCGGATCCGGGCGTCGGCGCGCACGATAAAGGCCTCGCCCGCCCGGTTGACATAGCCGGCCCCGGCGATGCGGTTGGCGTGTTCGAGCGCCTCGACCAGCTGAACCAGGCCGACACCATAGGCGGCCAGCCGGGCCGGATCGGGATGGACCGCATATTCCTTGACGTAGCCGCCCAGCACATCGACGCCGGCCACGCCGGGAACGGTCAGCAGCTGGGGCCGCACGATCCAGTCCTGGACGGTACGCAGATAGGTCGCCTTCTCCGCGTCGGTGACCAGGCGTTCGGCCTCGGGCGTCACATAGGGTACGCCGGGCCGGGCCGCCTCGCCTTCCAGCTCCAGCGTCCAGATGAAGACCTCGCCCAGCCCCGTGACCACCGGGCCCATCGACGGCGTGAGCCCTTCGGGCAGGTCCTCGCGCGCGGACTGGATGCGCTCATTGACCAGGCTGCGGGCGAAATAGATGTCCGTGTCGTCGGTGAAGACGGCGGTGATCTGGGAGAAGCCGTGGCGCGACAGGGAGCGCGTCTCGGTCAGGCCCGGCAGGCCCGCCAGCGCCGTCTCCATCGGGAAGGTGACCTGACGCTCGACCTCCTCAGGCCCCAGCGCCGGGGCGACAGTGGTGATCTGGACCTGCCGGTTGGTGATGTCCGGCACGGCGTCGATCGGCAGGCGCAACAGTTCGCGTACGCCGAAGACGGTGAAGACGACCGCCAGCACGACGATCAGCCAGCGGAAACGCACCGAGGCGTCGATGATTTTCCCGAGCATCAGTGCGCGTGCTCCGCCTCGCCCCGGCCCAGTTCGGCCTTGAGCAGGAAGGCATTGGCCCCGGCGATGCGCTCATCGCCGTCGAGGCCGGACACGATTTCGATCGCGCCGCCCGAGGTGGCACCGGTCACAACCGGGGTGGCACGAAAGCCCTCGCCGGTGAAGACGAAGACCGACGGCACGCCCTCGACCGACTGCACGGCGTCCAGCGGCACGGTCAGGGCACCCGATCCGCTGCTGGAGGCCAGCCGGGCCGACACGACCGTGCCGACCGCCGGCAGCGCGCCCGAGGCGCGGGCGCGCACGACCACCACCCCCGCCTCATTGACCGGGGCGATGGCGGTGATCACCGCCGAGATCGGCTCGGTGCCCGGGGCGATGGCGGTCAGGCTGTTGCCGACGCGCAGCTGTCCGGCCGCCTGTGGCGGGGCCTCAAACGCCAGCTCGACCCGGCGCGCATCGGAAACCGAGGCGACCTGCTGGGCCTCTTCGTGGAGGAACTGGCCGGGGGTGACGCTGACGGCGGTGACGATGCCGCCGATGGGGGTCCGCACGGCGACCCGGCCATCGGCACCGGGCGAGCCCCAGGTCGCGACCCGGGCGCGGGCGGCGCGCAGGTCGGCCTCGGCCTGGCGGGCCTGGGCGACGGTGACGTCGAGGCGAGACTCGGCGATCCAGCCCTGATCGAATAGGGAGCGGTCCCGGCGCTCGGCGGCCAGGGCGGCATCCACCGTAGCGGAGGCCGCATCGACGTCGGCGCGCGAGGCGGCACCGTCGGGGCTACGGATGGTGGCGAGCACGGCACCCGGCGCGACCCGGTCACCGGGGCCGACATGGACGGCGATAACCACGCCCGCCAGCGGCGAATCGACCGAGGCCTCGGCCCCGGGGATCAGCGACACCCGGCCCGGCAGCGTCAGTTCACCGCCCCCCCCGCGACCGACCGCGACAATGCCGATCTCAAGCCGCTCGGCCGCTTCGGCCGACAGGGGCACAAAGCCCTCCGCGCCTTCGCCCTCGGCGTGTTCGTCGCCCTGTTCATCGCCGTGTTCGTCGGTGTGCTCGCCTTGCTCGGCGTGGGCATCCGGCGCGGCGGGGGCGGTCAGGCGGGCGAGGCCGAAGCCTGCCCCCACAGCCAGGACGAGGGCGGCGGCACCGCCAATGAGACGGCGTTTGTCGAGCTGGCGGCCACCGGTTGAGCCGGGTCGGCGATCGAAAGGGGTCATGGATCAGGGTCCCACAGAGTGTTGAAGACGAACGGGCGCGCACGGGCGCGCAGGCGCGTCAGCCTCTGGGGGGTCGGATCAGGCCGTCGGGTGCGGTGGAGGTGGGGGCGTGGCCGGGCGGCGCACCCAGACGCATGGATGTCGTCCAGATGTGGGGCCCCTCGAGCGCGACCGGCGGCAAGGTGCCGGGCGCATGGCAATGCCCGTGAGAACACGCCTGGCCCGGCGTGCAGCCGTCGCCCGCCTCATCGGCGTCGGCATTGACCAGCAGGACCGAAGCGGTCGCCTCAGCCTGTTCCGGCCCACAGGCCAGGGCATCGGCGAAAGGCACCAGCACGAACAGGCCGACGATCAGCGCCAGGAGCGCTGGGACGTACCGATGCGGGCGCGACGACTGAGACACACACGCCCCCTAGCACGGGCGCCCCCGCGATTGAATGCCGATCTGCCCGGCCGGCCTGCGCCACCTCGCCACGGTCAGAACCACGCCCGCAGCCCGATCAGCAGCCGGGTGTCCTCGACCGAATGGCCGCCGGCGCGGGCCAGATCGGCCGCACCGCCCAGCGCCCGGTGCCACTCGACCCCGACATAGGGGGCGAACTCGCGCCGGATCTCGTAGCGCAGTCGCAGGCCCGCCTCGATGCTCGTGAATCCGGACGTCAAGCCGCGCGCCGGGTCGTCAGCAGCCGACAGATCGAGCTCGCCGCGCGGCTGAAGGATCCAACGCTGGGT
Source organism: Pseudomonadota bacterium (assembly GCA_963205025.1). Lineage (GTDB taxonomy): Bacteria > Pseudomonadota > Alphaproteobacteria > Caulobacterales > Caulobacteraceae > Brevundimonas. Next base: position 4,919 of record CAUJHO010000020.1, read on the forward strand.
CAGGCGGATATCCCATTCGGCCTCGGCCCGGGCGGTCAGATCGCCCTCGGTCGACAGGAACAGGGCCGCATCGACCTCCCACCAGCCGGCAGTCATGCCCTGGACGCCGGCGACCAGATGAGTGACGTCTTCGCCGTCGTCGACGACATCGTGGCGGACCCCGACCTGAACGTCCCAGAAGGGCAGGACGGCGCGGCTGTACAAGGCCTGGACCTCGAATTCCTCGGTGCCGCCATCGGCATTGCCCTCGCCCTCGGTCTTCCAGACGAAGCGGTGGATGTCACCGCCGATCCAACCCTGGGCGTCCCAGACCAGGGCGGTGTCGTCGTCGCCAAAACCGGCCTCAAGTCGCTCCAGCATGACGGCGGTGGTCCCCATGGCCCCGGTTTCCTCCAGCACCCGGGCGCGCGCAGCGGCCATGGCCTCGGTCCCGAAGATGGCGTCGGCGGCATGGGCCGGGCCTGAGAAGGCGGCTGGCGGCGGCGGGGCTTGGGGCGCGCGACCCGCATCATCGGCGCTGGTGGGAATTTCGCGGGGCGTCGGTCCGGCCATGACATGCCCCGCGTGCGGATCGGGCTGGGCCGGCGGCATGACATGCCCCGCGTGCGGATCCGGCTGGGCCTGAGGCGTGCCGTGCCCCGCGTGTGGATCGGGCTGGGCCGGCGGCATGACATGCCCGGCGTGCGGATCGGGCTGGGCCTGAGGCGTGCCGTGGCCTGCATGATCCGCATGGCCATCCTGGGCGAAGGCGGGCGTCGTGACGCCCAGCATCGAACCGACGAAGATCAAAACGGCCCATCTCATGCCGGTTCTCCGTCCAGGGGCCGCACCGTCACCACATTGAACATGCCCGCGTGCATGTGCATCAGGAGATGACAGTGAAAGGCCCAGTCCCCCGGCTCCGAGGCGGTCAGGTCAAAGCTGACCTGAGACCCCGGCGCGACATTGACGGTGTGTTTCCACGGCTGGCGATCGGGGGCTGCGCCCGTCACCAGCTCGAAGAAATGGCCGTGCAGATGGATCGGGTGCGACATCATGGTGTCGTTCACCAGGGTCACCCGGACCCGTTCGTTGCGGGCAAAACGGATCGGCTCGACCAGTTCCGAGAACCGGCGCCCGTCAAAGCCCCACATGAACCGTTCCATATTGCCGGTCAGGTGGATTTCCAGATGCCGCGTCGGCGGTGTCGCCGCCGGATTGGGCCTCAGCGCCACCAGATCCGTATAGACCAGCACCCGGTGCGGCACATCGGCCAGGCCGAGTGGCCGCTCGCCCAGCCGGTTGGCCGGGGCCGGTGAGATCATGTCCACGCCCACGCCGACCTGCATGTCGGCCGGGGCGTTTTCAGGGTCGCGCATGGCCATGTCGCCATGATCCATCGGGGCCGGCGGGGCCCCCATATCGTGACCCATCGCCGCGTGATCCATGCCGCCCATGCCGCCCATTCCCATGTCGGCCATCGTCAGGTTCGGCACCTCGCGCAGCGGCGGCACCGCCGCCTGCATTCCCTGACGCGGGGCCAGCATTCCCACCGCCATGCCCGACCGGTCGATGGCCTCGGCCACCACCGCATAGGCGGCGTCGGCGCGGGGCTGGACGATGACATCATAGGTTTCGGCCACCGAGATCTGGAACTCGTCCGTCTCGACGGGGCGGACATCAATGCCGTCCACGGCCACCACCGTCATGGCCAGACCCGGAATCCGGAAGTTGAAGATCGACATGGCGGCCGCGTTGATGATGCGAAGCCGCACCCGCTCGCCGGGCCGGAACAGGCCGGTCCAGCCCTCGGCTGGGCCATGGCCGTTGATCAGATAGGTATAGACCGAGCCGTTGACGTCGAGGATGTCGCGCGGGTCCATCCGCATGCCCGCCCACATCTGGCGTTCAGCCAGGCTCATCCGGTCCTCGCCGGTAATCAGCCCCTCGACCGTGGTGCGCTGGCGATTGAAATAGCCGGGGCTCTGCTTCAGCCGCGCCAGCAGTTCGTGCGGATGGATGAAGCTCCAGTCCGACAGCATCAGGACATGCTCGCGGTCATAGGCGACCGGATCGGCCCCTGCCGGGTCGATGATGATCGGCCCGAAATGGCCCATCGCCTCCTGCAGGCCGGAATGGCTGTGGTACCAGTAGGTGCCCGACTGCCGCACCGGGAATTCATAGTCGAAGGTCTGGCCGGGCCGGATGCCCGGAAAGCTGATGCCGGGCACCCCGTCCATCTGGAAGGGCAGGAGCAGTCCGTGCCAGTGGATCGAGGTATCCTCATCCAGCGTATTGGTCACCGACAGCCGTGCCGTCTGCCCCTCGCGCAGGCGGATCAGGGGGGCCGGCATCGTCCCGTTGACGGTGACGGCATGGCCGGTCTGGCCGCCCACGGTGAACGGCGAATGGCCGACGCTCAGCTGGATGTCGGCACCGCTCAGGGTCGGCAGGGCGGGCGCGATCCCGGGCGTCCCCGACCGGGCCCAGGCCGGCATCAGCCCCTGGGCCGCCAGCAGGCTGCCCCCCAACAGGGCCTGTTTCAAAAGCGTTCTGCGGTCAGGTTGCACGGGCATCATCCTACCCGGTCGGGCCGGGGCATCGTCTATTCAACTTGCCAATAGCGGCCCTTTTGGCCCTGATCGCCATCAGGGTCCAGTTTGGAAGCCTGGGGCTGTCGCCATCCGAACGGCGCTGTCCGGTTTCAATCTCGAATTGCGTAGGTGTCATCACATAGCGGGAGAGGTCTCATGAATCGTGTTCTGACAACCGGGCTGGCTGTCGCCGCCGTCGCACTGCTCACCGGCTGCGGCAATCCTGACGAACACACGATCCGCGATCCGGCGACCGGCCAGGAGGTCACGGTCCAGACCGGCAGCCGCATGCAGGCTCCGCGCAACCTGCCCGATTTCGCCCCCATCTACCCGGGCGGCGAGATCCAGAACGTGGTCGAAAGCACATCCTCCGGTGAACAGGGGGCGGGCCTGGGCGGCATGGTCGTGTTCCAGACCGACGCCGACCTCGAGACGGTCGCCCGCTTCTACCGCGAGCGGCTGGATGCCTCGGGCCTGAGCGAGCGCGGCGATGTGAGCATGGGCGAATCCATGATCCTGACGGCAACGGCGGCGGACAATCCGGCCAACGGCGTGCATGTCACCCTGTCGCCAGGCGACAGCGGCTCCGGCACGACGGTCAATCTGACCTATACGCGGGGTTCTTGACCTAAACTCCTGGCATCCGGCAGGGTCCCCAGACACGCAGGGGGTGCGAATGTCGGACTGGGCCAGGATCGAACAGGTCTTTGATGCGGCGATGGATCTGCCGTCGGACCAAAGGCTCGATCATGTGCGCGCGGCCCTGGCCGACGCGCCCGAGCTTCAGGCCGAGGTCATCGGTCTGATCGCGGCCGCCACCGCGTCGGACGGCTTTCTCGAAGCCCCCACCGCCGAGGTCACGACCCTGACCGAGGGCGCGCGCATCGGCGACTGGCGCATCGCCGGCCTGATTGGCGCGGGCGGCATGGGCCAGGTCTATCGCGTCCAGCGCGCCGACGGGGCCTTTGAACAGGACGCTGCGCTGAAGATTATGCGCGCCCTGCCGCCGGCCTATTGGGCGCGGTTTCAGGCCGAACGTCAGATCCTCGCCAACCTCGAACACCCCGGCGTCGCGCGCCTGCTCGACGGCGGCCTGGGGCCGGACAATCGGCCCTATATGGTCATGGAGTATGTCGAGGGGGCGCCGATCGACGCCTGGGCCGGCGAGCGACGACTCGATCCGGTCGCGCGGGTGCGGCTGATCCTGCAAGCAGCCGAAGCCGTCGCCCATGCCAACGCCAAGCTGGTCGTCCACCGCGATATCAAGCCCTCCAACATCCTGGTGACCCAGGAGGGCCGCACCCGCCTGATCGACTTCGGCGTCGCCCGGCTGATGACCGGCCAGGACGCGCGCCGGACCGAGACGCCGATCTCGGTCGAATATGTCGCCCCGGAGTTGCTGGAGGGTCAGGCCGCTTCCGTGATGACGGATGTCTATGGCTTGGGCGCGACCCTCTATGAGCTGCTCAGCGGCCGCGCGCCGATCCCGGTCCAGGGCGAGGCCATCGCCGTGGCCGTGCGCCGCATTGCCGACGAAATCCCGCCGCCGGTTTCCAGCCTGATCCGGCCGCCCGTGCGTGATCGCGGCCTGGCGCGCGATCTGGACGCCATCCTCGCCAAGGCCCTGAGAAAAGAGCCGGGCGAACGCTATTCGACCGTCGAGGCCTTTGCCGAAGACCTGCGGCGCGCCCTCGACGGTCAGGCGGTGCAGGCCCGCTCGGGCGAGGGCGGCTATGCCGTGCGGCGGTTCCTCCGCCGCCGGCGCTGGCCCATCGCAGCGGGCGTCGCCATCGTCGCCAGCCTCAGCGGCGGCCTGGGGCTGGCCCTGCATCAGGCCGAGCGCGCCGAGCGCGAGCGCGACATCGCCCGTCAGGAACAGGCCCGCCTCGAAGCGGTGCAACAGTACCTCTATTTCATGCTCCGCAACGCCGCCGACAGCGGCGGACCCGACGCCGACGCGTCGCAGATCCTCGACAATGCCGCCGCCCAGGTCATGGCCCAGTTCCAGACCGATCCCGAACAGGGCGGCCCGATCCTGAAGATGCTGGGCGAGCTGTATTTCTACCTCAATGACTATGAGGCGGCGGCTCCTATCCTGACGCGGCTGGTCGAGTCCGACCGGATCGATCCGGCCCTGCGCGCCTCGGCCGCCTACGATCTGGCCCAGGTCACCCTGCGCCAGGGTGACCTCGACCAAGCCACCGTCATGCTGGGCCGCGCCCAGACTTTCTGGAACCGGGACCCGGTCCGCTGGCGCGCGGAACTGGTGGCCAGCCGTCTGGTTGAAGCCCGGGTCCTGCGCGACCGCGGCCAGGTCGAAGCCGCCGTTCAGCTGTTGCAGGACACCCTGCCCCAGCGCATCGCCATCAGTGGGGCTGACCACCGCGAAACCGGCGTCTTCCATAATGACATCGGCGTGATGCTGGTCGCCGCCGGCCGGCCCGACGAGGCGATGCCGTCCTTCCGGTCCGCCCTGGCGGTGTGGCGCGCGTCCGGTCTGGAAACCAGCCCCGACGCCCTCAACACCCTGAACAATCTGGCCGCCATCGAGGTGTTGTCGGGTCGCCCCGGACAGGCCGAGCCCCTGTTCCGCCGCGCCGTCGAAATCCGCCGGCAATTCTATGGCCCATCGGCGGCGACCGCCGCCCTGCTCAGCAATTTCGGCAAGACCCTGGTTCAGCTTGACCGGGCCGAAGAGGCCGTCCCCATCCTTCAGGAGGCCGCCGACATGGCCCGCTCGACCGCCGGGACCGGCAGCCTGCATTTCGCCTCGGCCACCGCCGGCCTCAGCGAGGCCCTGGTCGAGGTCGGTCGCACCGACGAAGCCGCCGCCATCGCCGAGGCGGGCCTGAACGATGTGCGCGCAGCTCTCGGCCCGGACCATCCCGGCGTCGGGGTTGCTGCGGTCGGCCTGGGCCGGGCCCGCGCCGCCCAGGGCCAGGATGCCGAGGCCGATGCCCTGCTCGACCTGGCCGAGACCAACCTGGCCGCGCTGGGACCGGCGGCCGCGTCCCAGTTGCGCGCCATCGCGCAGATCAGGACGCGATACGGTCTGGAATGACGCCGTCTTCGGGTGGCTCGGTCTGAAGCTCACGAAACAGCCAGGCCCGTGCCTTGACCCAGTCGCGGCGCACGGTCCGGTCCGTCACACCCAGAATGCGCGCCGACTGTTCCTCGCTGTAACCGGCGAAGAATCTCAGCTCGACGACCTGGGCCAGGCGATTGTTGACGCCCCCGAGCCGCTGAAGCGCCTCGTCCAGATCGACCAGACGCTCATCACTTTCCCAGAACGGTTCGATGTCGTCGGTCAGGGCGTCGATCTTGCCTGACCCACGCTTGGCCGTCATGCGCGCACGCGCGTGATCGACCAGCACATGACGCATGGCCAGGGCCGCCGCCCTCAGGAAATGTTCGTCGTCCATCCAGCCTTCGGAGCGGCGCAGCTTCAGCCAGGCTTCGCTGATCAGGGCGGTGGTCCGCAGCGTCTCGCCGGCACCGACGCGATAGCGTTCGCGGCGGGCGATCCGGCGCAGCTCGCCCCACAGTTCCGGTGCCAGACGGTCGGCCGCCGCCTGGATCACCGGCGGCGTCTTCCCGTGGCTATGGACAACCGGCTCCGCACTCATTGCTGTTCCTGACCCCTCCATCGGACCCCGGCCAGACTATCGCCGATACGGTCGGGCGTCACGAGGTGTCGATATCTGACGTCCGGTTGCGCCGGGCGTGTCCGGGCCTCGCGCCATTTCCCGTTACCGGATTCAGACAAGGAGGAGATCCGACCATGAAGCGCCTGCCCCACCTGTTGCTCAGCGCCGCCGTCCTGGGCCTGTGTGCCTGCAATTCCTCAACCGGAGCCGGTTCCGAGGCGGGCGGGTCGGACGCCGGAGGCTCAGCTCCGGCGGCGAGCGAAGCCGTCCCCAGCGCCAATCCCGAGCTGCTCGAGGCCCTGCGCTGCTGGGGCTATGTGAAGGCGTCCTTCTATATGCACCAGGCGACACCCGAACGGGTCGGCGACCTGCCCCAGGCGACGCAGCTTCAGATGGAAGCCTGGCACAATCGGGCCACTACCCTAGCCCACGCCGATGACCTGACGCTGAGCGCCTATGACGCTCTGCGTGATGAGGTCGCCATCTCCAACTACGATCTGATGGACGAGGAATTCCGCAACGCGGCAATCGAACCGACGCGGACATGCATCGACACGACGCCTGAGATGACCGGCATCACGCCGGATCTGCGGCAGGGCTAGTTCGATGTGGGCTCAGGGCTATTCGGGAGCCCGCTCGATCACAATTTCGATCGGGGCGTCCATATTGGGTGACTGATAATAGCCGGTGCGCAGGTCGCCGCCCCCGCTCGGTATCCGCAGCGTGTGGGCGGCCCCGTCGGCTCCGGGTCGCAGCACCAGCCGGACCCAGCCGCGTCGAACGCGCGCCGGAGAATCAAGATCGCCGCCAGTGTCGGTGAACTCACAGTCTTCAGCCGACGGCCGCGGCAACGGCAGCTCGACGCCGCAGAACGGCTGGAACAGGGCGTAACTCCCTTCCACCACGTTGCCCTCATGGATCAGTTGGATCGCCATTATGGCACCGTCGCTCGGGTCTCCAGCCCGCACGATCCGCCAGGTGCCCTGGAGCGGGCCGACAGGGGTGAGCCGCTCGCTCGCGTCCGGCCCATTTCCCTGGTCGTCGGCGCGCGGTCGCTTCTGCGCCTGGGCCGCCGGTGCCGCCAGCGTCAGACAGACAAGACCCAAGACGATGGGACGCATCTCAATTCCTTTCATCAGCCTTACGCCGCCTCAACTGGATCATACGGGGCTGACAGGCAGATCCGGACATCGGGAGGCGCGTGCGGGCCGGCCTCAGACCCCGCCGACCGTCGCCAGGCCGCAGGCTCCGCTGGCGCTCAGGCCCGGGGCCGTCTGGGCCGTGATCCCGCCCAACGCATAGACAGCGATGCCGGCGGCCTCGACCCAGGCCTGGAACGTCTCGGCCCCCAGCGCCGCGCCCGCCGAGGGACTGGCGCTGGCGAAAACGGGCGACACCAGCACGGCATCCAGTCCAGCCCGGGACGCCGCCTCCAGGGCTTCGGGTGAATGCGCTGCTGCGGTGATGATCCAGGTCGGACACCGCCGTCGCGACTGCGGGGCCGCGGCCAGATCCCGCTCCGGCAGATGCAGGCCGTCGGCTGCCAGCGCCTCGGCCAGCCCGGCATCGGCACCGACCAGAAACACCAGCCCACGCGCCCGACAGACCGCCGCCAGCCGCTGCCCGACCTCCAGGCTGTCGGTCCGCCCGAACCAGCGCAGCACCACCCCGGCCCCCCGCGGCAGGCGCTCGGCCTGGTCCCACGGACGCGGCGTCCGCTCCGGGTCGGTCAGAAACAGCAGCGGCGGCAGGACCGGCCCCCCGGGGTTGGCCTCGGCCCAGCGGCAACCTAGATCATGGGCCGTCGCCAGAAGCGGATTCGATGACCAGTCCACACCCGGCCCTTTCGGCCATTCGCCACAAGATCGAGCGCGCGGCCCGTTCGGCCGGTCGCGACCCGGCCGATGTGACCCTGACCGCCGTCTGCAAGCAACAGCCGTGGGTCCGAATTCAGCCGGTGCTGGACGCCGGCCAGCGCGTCTTCGGCGAGAACCGGGTCCAGGAGGCGCAAGCGCGATGGGCCGAGCGGCGCGCCGGCATCCCCGGCCTCAACCTTCGTCTGATCGGCCCGCTGCAGTCCAACAAGGTGCGCGAGGCCGTCGCCCTGTTCGACGCCATCGAATCGCTCGACCGCGAATCCCTGGCGGTGGCCCTGGCCACCGAGATCGCCCGCTCGGGCCGCGCGCCCGAACTGCTGATCCAGGTCAACACCGGCGACGAGCCCCAGAAGTCCGGCGTTTCCCCGCGCGAGGCCGACGCCTTCATCGCCCGTTGTCGCGAGGGTCTCGGCCTGACCATCGCCGGCCTGATGTGCCTGCCGCCCGCTGATGAAGAGCCCGCCATGCACTTTGCCCTGCTCGGCAAGATCGCGCGCCGCAACGGCCTGACCGAGCTGTCCATGGGCATGAGCGACGACTTCGAAACCGCCGTCCGCCATGGCGCGACACGGGTGCGCGTCGGCTCGGCCCTGTTCGGCGGGCGGGGCGACAGGACCGGTTTGCACCCGACGAACGAAGCGTCCACATAGGGACCATGGCCCAGGCGACCTCCCTCCTCATTATCGACGACGACGACGACCTGCGCGAGGCGCTGGCCGAGCAGCTTGAACTGTCCGGCGAGTTCGCGGTCGAACAGGTCGACAACGGCCTGGACGGCGTCAGGAAGGGCTCGGAGGGCCGGGCCGAACTGATCCTGCTGGACGTCGATCTGCCGGACATCAACGGTCGCGAGGTCTGCCGGCGTCTGCGCCAGGCCGGCGTGCGCGCGCCCATCGTCATGCTGACCGGGGCCGACGGCGAGGCCGAAACCATCGGCGGGCTCGAGGCCGGTGCCACGGACTATGTCACCAAGCCGTTCCGCTTCGCCGTCCTGCTGGCGCGCATCCGCGCCCATCTGCGGAATGTGGAACAGTCCGAGGAGGCCGTCTTCCGCATCGGCCCCTATCAGTTCCGCCCGGCGCAAAAATCCCTGACCGACGAGAACGACAAGCGCATCCGCCTGACGGACAAGGAAACCTCGATCCTGAAGTATCTGCTGCGCGCGCGCGGCGAGGCCGTGGCCCGCGAGGAGCTGCTGGCTGAGGTCTGGGGCTACAATGCCGGGGTCACGACCCACACCCTGGAAACCCATATCTACCGGCTTCGCCAGAAGATCGAGCCCGGCAAGGGCAGCGCCCGCCTGCTGATCACCGACGGCGGCGGCTACCGGCTTCAGGCCTGAAGGCCACACTCGGCGGGTTTTTTGCAAGCCTTCCCCTACGGCATCTTGTCTGACGCCGCGAAGCGCGCACAGTACCGCCCATAGACCGCTGATCGACGGTCGGGAGGAAATTCATGCGCATCAAACTCGCCTTGGCGGCTTCCACGCTCGCCCTCGGCCTGGCCATGGCCGGCACCGCTTCGGCCCAGACCTACGGTCGGATCATCACCTTCGGCGACAGCCTGTCGGACAACGGCAATCTGTACTTCGTCACTGGCAACACGACCCCGCCCTCCCCGCCCTATTACCAGGGTCGATTCTCGAATGGCCCGGTTTGGACGGAACTCCTGGGCTGGACCCAGAGCCGCTTCACCGGCCCCTTCACCGGCAGCTATAACGGAGCCTTCGGCGGCGCGCGCACCGACAGTTCGGCCTCCCCGCCCGGAATGCGCGTTCAGGTCAATAACTACATCGGCGGCGGCGGTACGTTTAGGTCCACTGACCTGGTGACCCTGTGGGGCGGGGCCAACAACATCTTCCAGGGCCTGCCGGCGGCGTCGATTGCGGCCGATCCGTTCGGGACCATTGCGGCAACCTCGGTCGCCTCAGCGGCGGACATGGGCTTCCTGATCAACCAGGTCTCGACCGCCGGTGCCGGGACGGTGCTGGTGGCCAACCTGCCGAATCTGGGGACGACGCCCCAGTTCATCGGGACCTCGGGCCAGGGCCTGGCAACCCATGCCACCAACGCCTTCAACAACGCCCTGTTCGCCCAGCTCAGAACCCAGGCGGCGGCGCATCCGACCACCAACATCATCTTCATGGACGTCAACCGGGCCTTTAGCGTGCTCCAGGGCGCGCCGGGCCGCTTCGGCTTCTCGAACGCCACGGCCCGCTGCTTCAACGGCCTCGCCGTTTGTGCGACCCCAGACACCTACGCCTTCTGGGACGGCGTGCATCCGACCGCCGCCGGTCATCGCCTCGTCGCCTCGTTGGCCACCGACTATCTCTACTATGGCAACTTCGGGGCCCACTCTGCCGTCCAGGGCGAGATTGCCGTGCGCGCCCGCGCCGATGGCCTGGATGCCGTGACCGGACGTCTAGGGACCGGTTCGGCCGAGACCCGCCCGGGTGGTCTGTACATGGGCCTGACCTATGACCAGAACGAGTTCGACGCCCGCGACGTCATCCCCGAAGGGGACATGACCGGCGGCACCCTGATCATCGGGGCCGACGGCGATCTGGCCCAGGGCCTGCGCGCCGGCGCGGCGCTGCAGCTTCGGACCGGTGATGTCGATCTGGGCCTGGTCAACTACACCGCCGATGGGGCGTCGCTGGACGCCTATCTCGGCTGGCGCGAGGGCGCGTTCTTCGTCAATGCCGCCGCCGGCTACAGCTGGGACCAGTACAGCGACATCGCCCGCCAGACGGCGACGCCGGGCGTCGTCGCCCAGTCCTCGACCGCCGGCTCGACCTTCGGGGCCAAGGCCGAGGCCGGGATGGTCTTCGACATGGGCGGTCTGGCCTTCGTGCCGCGCGCTGGGCTGTCGTGGATCTCGACCACGGTGGACGGCTACGTCGAAGAAAACGCCTTCGGGGCCCAGCACCAGATCGCCGAGCGCAACATCGACGCCGTCTCCGGTGAAATCGTCCTGCGCGTCGAGAGCGACATGGGCGGCCTGGGCCTCTGGGGCGAAGGCGGCTACCGCGACGTCCTCAGCCATGACGCCGACGACGCCGTCATCGGCCTGGCCGGCAACACGGCCCTGCCGCTGGCGATCCACGCCGAAGACCCCGACGGCGGCCAGGCCCTGCTCGGGGCCGGCCTGTCGACCCACTGGGGCCCGGCTGAAATCGCCTTCGGCTATCGCGGCCGCATCGGCGAGTCCTACAGCACCCACCAGGGCGGCGTTGAGGTCACCGTCCACTTCTAGGACGCGTCATCGAAGCTGAAACGAACAGAGGGGCCCCGTCGGCGCGATCCGGCGGGGCCTTTTCGTTGCCCCGGACGTCACCCGAAACGACGACGACCCCGCCTCGCCGGGAGACAGGGCCGTCCGAAAGATCTGGAGCGGGTGAAGGGAATCGAACCCTCGTCGTCAGCTTGGGAAGCTGCTGCTCTACCATTGAGCTACACCCGCAGCGGCCCTGTCCTAGTGCGGCACGCGCAGGCGGGCAACGAAAAAGGCGGCGGGTCACCCCGCCGCCTGATGCGTCTGCCGAAACGCCGGCGCTACTGGACGCGCTCGACCGTCACCCCGGCGGCCTGCAACTGGGCCTGAACGCTGTCCGGTCCGGCCAGGTGCAGGGCCCCCACGGCGATGAAGACGGTGCCGGACCCGGCCAGTTCGTCCTGGATCTGGCCGACCCAGTCGGCATTCCGGCGCGTCAGCATCATGTCGTAGATGGCCGGATAGTCGGTCTTCATCTCGTCACCCCCCAGGCCGTACATGGCCTCGACATCGCCGGTCGCCCAGGCCCCGGCCATGGCGTCCAGCAGCGTGGCACTCTCGTCAAAGCTCTCCAGGGTCGAGCGCAGGAAGTCGAGTTCGACCTCCGGCTCCATACCGGCGAAAAACATCAGCTGCTGTTCGATCGTCTCCAGCCCGTGAACCGGCTTGCCGGACTCCACCGCGTGCTGACGCAGCACCACATCGACCCCGGCCGCCGGGTCGTAGCCAGCCTGGGTCAGCGGGGCGACCGACAGGGTGAGGGCCGCCAGCCAGGGCCGCATCGGATCCAGCATCTGGCGCGTCGCCCCCATGGCGGCGACGGCGGCATCCAGCGACGCCAGCTCCTCGGCATTCAGGCGGCTCGAAAGGGGCGTCTGCGGCGACAGGCCGTGCTGCATGATCAGGGGCGCGGCGGCCGCCTGGTCGGTCGGATCCTCGATCTCCAGCCACAGTTCCTCCGAGGCGTCGAAGGCATCGGCGACCTGCGGGGTCATCCAATCGCCGCCGGGGCGCAGCAGATGCACCGTGCCGAACAGATAGAGCGTCGAATCCGCGTCGCGGACGACCCACAGGGCCGGTCCCGCCGGGGGCGTATCCTGGGCCAGGGCCAGGTCGGGCACGGCGGCGACCACCAGGCCAAGGCCGAGCGCGGCCCCGCAGACGGTCCGGGCCAGTCGGCCGGCGAAGGATGAAGCGTGTTTGATGATCGACATGGATACTCTCGGGGTTGGGGGGTCAGGATTGCGCCGCGTCCGGATCGAGAAAGATCGACTCGATCGGCAGGGCGAAGGTTCGGGAAATCTTGAAGGCCAGGGGCAGGGACGGATCATAGCGTCCGGTTTCCAGCGCATTGACGGTCTGGCGCGAGACGCCCAGCGCCGCCGCCAGGTCGGCCTGGCTCCAGTCGCGCTCGGCGCGCAGGACCTTGAGACGGTTCTTCATCTAGCGGCTCTTCCACAGCCACCAGTACAGCCATGCCAGCGCATAGCCGATCAGCAGCGTCGAGATGACGGCCATGCCGCCGGTGGCCACATAGCCGGCCGGATTGGCCTCAAGCCCGGGCCAGAGCGGAACCGCCGCGTCCGGGGTCTGGAGCAGGACCGCCAGTCCCATCATCAGCGGCAGCAGCGCGACATTGCCGCCCCAGTACCAGGCCCATTTGTGGGCTTCGCGCGCGGCCTCGTCGATCTGGTGCCAGTAGATCGAGATCAGCCAGCCCCCCAGGGCCGCCAGCGCGATCACCAGGACGACCGCCAGGATCAGGGCCCCGAGGCCCAGGCCGGGAGCAGCATTGCTCGCCACGGCCAGCACGCCTCCCAGCAGGGCCGAAACGACCACCAGGGCTATCAACCACTGCCATGGCGCTGTATGCGCTCCGCCCATTGTTTCCTCCCGTCCGGCCAACTCAGCTATGAAGACAACGACCCTTTACATACGCCGCACCGGCGATGTCAAGCGACCTGTACATTAGGTCTGGAAAGCTTGTCATTCACCCGGGTCTGACCTGCGCCATTTCAAGGGCTGCGGACTGACCGTTCCTGACACGATCCCCGCCGGGAGATCACGAACCCGTGAAAATCCTTCATAGGGCGTGGCGGGGGCGACGATCACGAGTTTGTGATGAATATTGGACAACGAACCCCTCAGCTTCGATCCATCGCAGGTGCGTCAAACGGTCGCGTCAAGACGGACAGGTTTCGCCAGGGGGGTGACGCCGCCCGTCTCCCCCAGGGGGTCGACGTGAAAGTCGCCATCGTTGCCGGGACCCGGCCCGAAGTCATCAAACAGGCGCCCGTGCTGGCTGCGCTGCAGGAACGCCCGGGCTTCGCGCCCATCTGGATCTCGACCGAGCAGCAGTCCAGCCTGAACAGCCAGACCCTCGAGGTCATGGGCGTGACCCCCGATGTGGTCATGGCCCCGCCCTCGCCGGACCGGTCGCTCGGCGGCCGCTTCGCGGAGGTCATGGACCGGCTTGACCAGGCCTTCGGCGAGCTCGAGCCGGACTTCGTCCTGGTCCAGGGCGACACCTCCACCACCGCCGCCGGGGCCATGGCCGCCTTCGCGCGCCGCATCCCGATCGCCCATGTCGAGGCCGGTCTTCGGACCTTCGACCTGGACCGCCCCTTCCCCGAGGAAGGCTGGCGTTGCGTCGTCGGCCAGCTGGCCAGCCTGCACTTCGCCCCGACCCAGGCGGCCGCCGCCAATCTGATCCGCGCCGGCATCAGCCCGGGCAAGGTCCATGTCACCGGCAACACCGGCATCGACAGCGTGCGGCTGACCGGCGACCGCGTCCGTCCCGAACCCCTGACCAACGGCCTGCGCCGGGTCCTGGTGACCGTTCACCGGCGCGAGAACTGGGACGGGGCCCTGGACCGGATCCTCTCGGCCCTGGTCATGCTGCGCGATCATGTCCCCGATATCGAGATCGTCTTCGTGGCCCACGCGAATCCGATGCTGCGCGAGCGCGTCTTCGCCTATCTCGGCCAGCAGTCCCGCATTCGTATCATCGGCCCCTTGGATTACCTCTCCTTCATCTCCTTCCTGAAGAGCGCCACCCTGGTTCTGTCGGACTCCGGCGGCGTGCAGGAAGAGGCCCCGGTCTTCGGCGTGCCGGTGCTGGTCCTGCGCCAATCGACCGAGCGCATGGAAGCCGTCGAGGCCGGCGTCGCCCGGCTGGTCGGGGTCGAGCGCGACACCGTGCTCCAGACCGCCTCGCGCCTGCTGCTCAACGAGGCCGAGCGTCAGGAAATGGTCCGGGCCGTGTCGCCCTTCGGGGACGGCTTCGCCGCGCGCCGGATCGTCGACATCCTCCAGAGCACGCCGCTGAGCGAACGCGAGGTCGCCCTGACGCGAGCGGCGGTCTGAGCCCATGGACCCCTCCCTTATCCAGGACGCGCAGACCGCCTGGGCTGACGGCTCCGCCTGGCTGGCCGCCCACGGCGTCACCGGCGAGGCCGCCGTTCAGTGGCTGACGGCCTACTGGGGCTTCATCCAGTGGTCGATCATGATCTCGGCGGTCCTGATCCTGATCTCGTCGATCGACGACATGATCATCGACCTGGCCTACTGGATCCGGGCGATCGTGCGCTTCTTCACCTTCTGGGAGCGGCCGCCGCCCCAGAAGTGGCTGGACCGGCACCCCCAGAAGCGGATCGCCATCATGGTCCCGGCCTGGCAGGAATCCGACGTCATCGCCAACATGGTGGCCAACACCAACAAGTCGTTCGACTACGGCCCCTTCGACATCTTCGTGGGCGTCTATGCCAATGATGCCGATACCCGCCGCGAGGTCGAGAAGATCCGCCGGCGCTTTCCCAACGTCCACCGCGCCGAGGTGCCGCATGACGGCCCGACCTCCAAGGCCGACTGTCTGAACTGGCTGATCCAGAACATCCTCCTGCACGAGGAACGGACGGGCCAGCGCTTCGACGTCTTCCTCATGCACGACGCCGAGGATGTGGTGCATCCCTATGGGCTGAAGGCGGTGAACTGGTTCATCGACGAGGCCGCCATGATCCAGATGCCGGTGCTGTCGATGCAGCGCCCCTGGAACCGGCTGGTCGCCTGTCACTACATGGACGAGTTCGCCGAGTTCCACACCAAGGACCTGCCGGTCCGCACGGCCCTGACGCGCATGACCCCCTCGGCGGGGGTGGCGACGGCCTTCCACCGCGCCGCCATGCTGGCGCTGGTGCGCGAGAAGAACGGCCAGCCGTTCAACACCGACAGCCTGACCGAAGACTATGACGTCGGCCACCGCCTCTCGGCCATGGGGTTTCCGTCGGAGTTCGTGCGCTACCACGCCCGCGTCAAGCGCCAGCGCAAGGCCTGGTTCCGCAAGGGCATGGTCACCTACTATCCGCGCGAACTGGTGGCGACCAAGGAGTTCTTCCCCGACAAGTTCACCACCAGCATTCGCCAGAAGACGCGCTGGATGCTGGGCATTTCGATCATGGGCTGGGCCCAGCTCGGCTGGTTCGGGTCCCTGATCAATCGCTACTACCTGTTCCGCGACCGCAAGGCCCTGTTCACCGCCCCGACCGGCATGTTCGGCTATTTCATCGTCCTGCAGGTGCTCGGCTACTGGGGCCTGAAGCTGATCTGGCCCGAGGTCGTCGACCTGCCGCCGGTGATCGAGCACGACTGGGTCTGGCTGATCGTGGCGATCAACTTCTTCTTCCTGGTCAACCGCATCCTCCACCGCGCCTGGTTCACCGGCATCAACCACGGCCTCGTCCATGTGCCGCTGACGCCGATCCGCATCGTGGTGTCGAACCTGATTTCGTTCGGGGCCTTCTGGCGGGCCAGCCGCCAGTATCTCGGCCATCTGATCACCGGCCGACCGATCGCCTGGGACAAGACCCAGCACGCCTATCCCTCGCTCAGCGAGCTGCAGCAGGGCTCGGGCCGTCTCGGCGAGACCCTGCGCTTCTGGAATGCCCTGTCCGAGGACGATCTGAACCGCGCCCTGGCCGCCCAGAAGACGCGCTACCGGCCGCTGGGCCTGATGCTGCTGGACCTCGGCGCGACCGATGACGAGCATCTGTCCGAGGCCTTTGCCGAACGCCTGGAGACCTATGCCTCGATGTTCGATCCCTTCCAGATCGAGTCCGGGGTCCGCGGCCTTCTGACCATGGACGAGGCCCGCCGCTTCGGCGCGGTCCCCCTGCGGCGCCAGGGCGGCTCGCTCGACGTCGCCGTGGCCGAGCCGATGCCGGCGGCCCTGCGCCAGGAGATGGAGCGCCTGCTCGGCCGTCGCGGCGTCAAGGGCGTCCGGGTCCTGTTCGCGCCGCTTTCGGATGTGGCCTTCGCCCTGCGTTTCGCCTGGGCCCAGGACCCCTTCACCCAGGTGCGGGCGCGTCTGGATCAGATGCGCCGTCGGGGCGACATGGACGCCTCGCGTGAGGCCCTGCTGTGGCGCTCGGTGCGCGCCGGCTACGTCCGGCTCGGCGACCTTCTGGTTCGCGACGGCACCGTCAGCCATGCCGACCTGCAGTCCGCCCTGGATGTGGCACGCCGCAACGGACGTCATCTGGGCGAAACCCTCGTGGCCCTGAAGCTGGCGTCGCGGGCCGCCGTCGATGCCGCCCTGGCCCGCCAGAAGTCGGCCACCTGGGTCAATGACGCCCTCGCCCAGGCCCTCGCCCAGGCCCCGGCCGAAGATTTTCATCCTGTGACTTAGGCCGCGTCCATGCCATCGTTTGATCTCCAGCCAGGAGCCCGCCCATGAGTGGCCCCGCCCATCTGATCGGAATGACCGCCGCCGCTGCGGTCCTGTCCTATGCGCCGACGCTCGCCTCTGTGGACATCAATCCCTCATCCCAGGCCGCGGCCCTGGCCTATGGTCACTACGCCTCGGGCCGGGCCGAGGCCGCCGTGACGGCGGCGCTGCGGGCGGTCGAGGAAGACCCGACCAATCTCGACTACCGCCTGTTGCTGGCCGATTCCCTGACCCTGGCGGACCGGCCTTCCGAGGCGCTCGAGGTGCTGGTGCCCCTGCGCGACCAGGCCGACTACCGGGTCCAGTCGCGCCTGGCCCAGGCCGCCTGGGACAGTCACGAGCCGGACCTGGCGGCCCAGGCCTTCCTGGCGGCGGCGGACCTGGCGGATGATCGGGACGCGCGCGCCTATCTCTCGCGTGCGGCGATCCTGGCCCTGCTCGAAGCCGGTCGCCGCGACGAGGCCGTGCAGACCTTCGACACCGCCTGGTCGGAGCAGACCCTGCAGGGCTTCGCCTCGCTCGATACCGCCAACGTCGCCCTGGCGGTCGGGCGCGACGCCCAGGCCCTGTGGGCCTTCGAGGATGCCCAGCGCACCGCCCCCCTGACCGGCCTGGCCGCCATCAATGCCGGCTATGCCGCCCAGCGTCTGGGCCTGCCCGAATGGGCCGCCAACTACTTCCATCTGGCCCTGAGCAACTGGCCGGCCGAGGTCGATCCCGAGCGTCGCGCCGAGATCGAGGCCTTTGTCCAACAGCAGATTCCCAACACCTAGACCCGCCGCCGCTTCGTCGAGGAACGCGCCATGTCCATCCGTTACAGTCTTCCCCTGGCCCTGATCGCCGCCGTTGCAGGCGGGTCCGCCGCCCTGGCCCAGACCCCCGCCGCCGCCGACCAGGCCACCGACGCGGCGGCCGCCTGGCAGGACGCCGACAGCCGTGCCTATGCCTCGCGGCTCCAGATCATGGAACTGGTGCAACAGGGCCGGACCGACGAGGCCCGAGCCGCCTTCGACCGTGACTGGGCCGCCGGCATCCTGCCCGGTCCCGCCCCGCTGGACGCCGCCAACATCGCCGTCTCGGTCGGTCGCGACGCCGAGGCCCAGACCGCCTTCCGCCAGGCCGAGGCCGCGTCGCCCCTGTCCGGTGCCACGGCCCTGAACGCCGGCTACAGCGCCCGGCGTATCGGCGACGACGCCACCGCCATCTACTGGTTTCAGCGCGGCCTCGACACCTGGCCGACCGAAGCCGGCTTCGACGAGCAGCGCCGCTTCGAGATCCGCCGCGAGG
The DNA here is from genome assembly GCA_963205025.1 of Pseudomonadota bacterium. Lineage (GTDB taxonomy): Bacteria > Pseudomonadota > Alphaproteobacteria > Caulobacterales > Caulobacteraceae > Brevundimonas. Next base: position 23,298 of record CAUJHO010000020.1, read on the forward strand.
TCGAGACGCTGCAGCGGACCTGGGGCGCGACGGCATCGGTGTCCTATGGCTCGACCTCGACGGTGTCGTCCGGCATCGTCGGGGCCGATACGGTCCTTCAGGCCGGCGGCGAGGTCTATCGCCGCATCAGCGGCTACAACAACGGCCGCACCCTGGACGTCTTCGCCCGCGCCTTTTCGACCCTGGATTCGGATCTGGGCGGCCCGACCGGCGGCGACACCACCCAGGGCTGGGTCGGGGTTCGCTACCGGCCGTTCTCCCAGACCAACCTGATTCTCGAGGCCAGCCGCATGATCGCCCTGGGCGATCTCGCCCGCGACGACTGGATGCTGCGCGCCGCCTGGTCGGCCGAGCGCGGCAGCGACCTGCGCTATGATCGCAGCCACTGGCCGGCGTGGCGCCTCTAGGGCGACCTCGCCCATATGGTCGACGCCGAACAGACCCTGGGCGTGGCCGAGGCCCGCTACGGTCACGCCTGGCGCACGTCCGAGCGCGATGTGGTCACGCCCTTCGTCACCGTGCGCGGCTATTACGACAGCGTCCTGGCCGAAGAGACGGCGGTAGGGGCCGGCCCCGGCGTGTCATGGCGGCACTGGTTCCGCGAAGGGCCCTATGCCGCCCCGGCCTCGTGGATCGACCTGATCCTCGGCTATCAGTTCAGCGTCTCGGGTGATGCCCGTGGCGAAGGCGTCTTCGTCGGCGTGGCCATCAGCTACTAGCGGGCGCTCCCACGCCCCTTTGTCATCCGGCCACCGCACACCCCACGCCCTGTCGCGGCCGGGGCGGGAGGACAGGTCGTGCCGGCGACATCGCCGGCCCGCCATATTGAGGCCGGAAACACCGACCATTTGACCTGCGTTCACGAAACCGTGATCATGGAACCGCCTTCCCCTCCCCGAGACCCGACCGACCGACCGTGACGACGACTGCCGCTGCCGCTGCCGCTTCGAGCCGACGCGCCGACCTGGACTGGATCCGGGTGGCGGCGTTCGGCCTGTTGATCCTGTTCCATACGGCGCTCGTCTATTCGCCGTACGACTGGCACATCCAGTCCGAGCACCGTCTCAGCTGGATGCCCCAGCTCCTGACCCTGACCGGGCCGTGGCGGCTGACGCTGCTGTTTTTGGTGTCGGGTGCCGCCATCAGCTTTATGACCACGCGCCGGACCCCCGGCGAGGTGCTGCAGGCCCGCATCGAGCGTCTCGGCCCGCCGCTTCTGATGGGGGTGCTGCTGCTGGTGCCGATCCAGTCCTGGATCGAAGCCATGGACAATGGGGCCTGGGGCACCGACTACCTCGGCTGGCTCGGCCATGAGTTCGGCCCCGAAGGTCTGCTGGACGGCGTGCCGGTCAACCACCTGTGGTTCGTCAACTACATCGCCGTCTATAGCCTGGTCATCGTGGTGCTGATGCTCAGGCCCGACCTGATCGAGCGTCTGCGCGGCTGGCTCGCGCCCCTGGTCGCCGGGCCGCGCGTGATCTGGGTGCCGCTGCTCTATCTGGTCGTCATCCGCCTGACCCTCTATCCGCTGTTCGGGGCAACCAACGGCCTGGTCGGCGACTGGTACAACCACGCCCAGTCGCTGGGCGCCTTCCTGTTCGGCTTCCTCCTGGCCCGGCACGAGCCGTTCTGGCAGGCCCTGGAACAGTACCGCCGCTGGGCCGTCGGCCTGGCCCTGGCGGTGCTGCCGATCCTGGTCTTTCAGGCCGGATATTTCCCCAACAACGTGATCTATGACGCCTCGAAATTCGCCATCCAGGCGATCTATCAGTGGGCCGTCATCGCCGCCATTCTCGGCTATGGCAGCCGCTATCTGCGCCGCCGCGACGGACCGGTCCTGCGCTATCTGACCGAGGCCGTCTTCCCGCTGTATCTGGCGCACCAGACGGTTCTGGCCGTGGCCGTCTGGCTGATCCGCCCCGCCGCCCTGGCACCGGTGCTGGAAGCGACGCTGCTGGCCCTGATCACCTTCGGCGGCAGCTTCCTGATCTATGAGATCGTGCGACGGGTCGGCTGGCTGCGTCCGGCCTGGGGGCTCAAGCCGTTTGCGCCGGCCCGCCCCCCCCTGCCCTTCTCCGGCCGACGCCGGCTGCTGGTCATCGGCGCGACCGCGCCGGTCGTGGTCCTGATCGTGTTTCTGATCTCGGTTGCGGCCTATCCCGGCTTTGACCACGCCAGTCAGTACCTGTCCGAACTGGGCGGGACCGAGGCCCGCTACCCCCAGATCTTCAACATCGGCGTCTTCCTGTCCGGCGTCATGGCGGCCCTGACGGGCATCGGCTTCGGCTGGGCCATCATGGCCCTGACCGGCGCGCGCCTGACCGGCCTGATGACCGCCGCCGCCTTCATCCTGGCCGGCTATGGCCTGTCGGCCTCCAGCCTCTATCCCTGGCCGGACCCCCGCCACATGGTGATTTCCCTGGGCCTCGGCATCCAGATCGCGCCGCTCCTGATGCTGTGGGGCCTGCGCCGCCGCACCGATGTGCCGCGACTGAAGCTGTTCCTGATCAGTGCCTTCGCGGCGATGGCGGTGCTGACCCTGTTCACCAAACACCTGGTCCTGCCCGGCACCGTCAATGATCTGAATGTCGGCTGGTGGGAAACCGCCTATGCCACGGTTCTGATCGGCTGGGCCGGTGTCGCCGCCCTGATGCTCGAACGCGCCGTCCGCGCCGAGGCGGCGCAGCGCGGGTCGGCCACGACCCCGGCCTGAAAAAAGTCACCCTTTTCACGATTCTGTGATTGCGCCTCACGAAGTCGTGATGCACATTAGGACGACATGCTGCATCGCAGCACAGATCGCCGTTCCTCCCCGGAAACTAAAGCGGCGATCCTGAGGAAGGGATGATCCGGTGATGGTCGATTTGGCGACCCGAGTGGACGCGGACGCGCGCGAGGTTGAGGGCTTCGACCCGCAACCCTGGCTGCCGGCCGAAGCCCCGCTGGCCATGCCGCGCCAGTCGCTCGAGGTCGCCCCGCGCGCGCCGGTCGATCCCCTGCCGACCTCGCCGGAAACCGTGTCCCGCCGCCGCTGGACCCTGCTGATCTGTACCCTGACGCTGTCGGCCCTGGCCCTGATCGCGCCGGTCGTCACCTGCGCTCGCTTTAGCTTCACCGCCCTGGAAGTCTTCGGCCTGGTCTGTCTGGCCGGCCTGCTGACGGCCATGTCGTGCTGGTTCACCTCGGCCTGCATGGGCCTGTGGGTCCTGGCCACCGACCGCGAACAGCAGGACCTGGCCTTCGCTGCCCGCCCCGACATCCCGATGAGCCGCACCGCCATCCTGATGCCGGTCTATAATGAAGACGCCGACGCCTCCTTCGCGCGGCTGGCCCATCTGGATGCGTCCCTGGCCCGGCTCGGGGCCTCGGCGGCCTTTGACTTCTTCGTCCTGTCCGACACCAACAAGTCCGCCGCCGCCGCCCATGAGACGGCGGTTTACGTCACCCAGCGGGCCCGCTTCGCCAGCCGCCTGTTCTATCGCCGGCGCATGGCCAACACCGAGCACAAGGCCGGCAACCTGGGTGACTGGGTGCGCCGCTTCGGGGCCGCCTATGAGCAGATGGTCGTGCTCGACGCCGATTCGACCATGGCCGGCGAGACGGTCCTGCGCCTCGTCGATGCGATGGAGATGAATCCGCGCATCGGCCTGATCCAGACCACCCCGACCATCATCAAGGCCTCGACCCTGTTCGCGCGCGTCTCACAGTTTTCGGTGCGCCTGTACGGCCGTGTCGCCGCTGCGGGTCTTGCCTGGTGGACCGGGTCCGACAGCTCCTACTGGGGCCACAACGCCATCATCCGCACCCGCGCCTTCGCCGAATGCGCCGGCCTGCCGATCCTGCCGGGCGTCAAGCCGTTCGGCGGCAATGTCCTCAGCCACGACGTCGTCGAAGCCGCCATGCTGCGCCGCGCCGGCTGGGCCGTGCATGTCACCGCCGCCCTGGACGGGTCGTGTGAGGAAACCCCGCCGACCATCACCGACTTCATCCGCCGTGAGCACCGCTGGTGTCAGGGCAACCTCCAGCACCTCAAGCTGGTCGGGGCCGCCGGTCTGCATCCCATGAGCCGCCTGCAGCTGATCCTGGGCTGCGCCGCCTATCTGGCCTCGCCCCTGTGGCTGGCCTCGCTGGCGACCGGCCTGGCCATCCAGCTCGGCTATCCGATCGACTGGGGCAGCTGGTGGTATGTGCTGAACCCCGAATTCACCGCCTTCACCCTGGCGTCCCTGTTCGCGGCGATCCTGCTCATCGGTCCCAAGGTGATGGGCGCGGCCCTGGTGCTCAGTCGGCCGGCCGAGCTACGCGCCTTCGGGGGCGCGACCCAGCTGACCAAGGGCGTCCTGTCCGAGGTCGCCGTCTCGGCCATCCTCGCGCCGATCCTGATGGTCGCCAACACCCACGCCGTGCTCCAGATCGTGCGCGGCCAGGACGCCGGCTGGCAGGTGCAACAGCGAGACGCCGACGGCCTCACCCTGGCCGATGCCTTCAAGTCGATGCGCTGGCAGATGGTGGTGGGTGTCTGTTTCGTCATCGCCCTGGCCTTCCGCCCGGACCTGTCGATGTTCTTCGCGCCGATCGTGCTGCCGCTCCTGGCCTCGCCCTGGATCGCCATGTGGACCTCGCGCCGCCGTGCCGGTGACGCCTTTGCCGCACGCGGCTGGATGATCATCCCCGAAGAGGACGGCTCGGTCGCCGTCGCCGCCCTGCCGCCGGCCCGTCCGGGCTCTGAGCCGGCCCGCCGTCCGGTCGCCCAGCCGGCCTGAGCACAGGTCTGCGGCCTCGCATCCGGGTCACCGCCCGGACCGGAATGACCGGCGGGTCGCCTCAAACGGGTGCCGCCTTGGCACGCCGGCACCGTGTGGTTAACCCTCGGGCCCTGAGAGCTCGGGGGGGCGTTCATGGACTCATGGATCGAGGCGTTTCACAGCATCGCTGCGGTCGTCGAGCCGCTTTTCGACCTGGCGTATGACGCGCTTTGGTCTCTCGCGGCCCAGCGCATCTACCTGCTCGAAACCGCCGTCGCCCTGTTGGCGGTCAGTCTCTATGGAGCCTTCCGGGCTGACCGGTGGGCGGACGACAACATCAAGGACGCAACCGTCGAGATACCCAGAGCCTTCCTGGGGCCGACGGTCACGCTCGGGGGCTCCTTCGACAGACAGCAGGCCGATATCCGCAATCGCGCCAGGCCGCTGCGCCAGAAGGCCGCCCTGTCATTCCTGGCCAGCCTTCTGGCCGGGGTCGTTGTCCCGACCGGGATGCTGATCGCGGCGACTCAATACTACAGCTGGCTTGACCCCGGCGCGGCCCACCTTCTGGGTTCAGCCGGCGAACCCCTCTCCAACCCGACCTGGACGCAGACGCTCCTGTTTGCCGGCGATCAGACGTTTCGGGGCGGGGTTTTCGATCTGATGGAAGTCTTCGACTGGACGATCACACCGCTCGACAACAATCCGGCGAACCCTGCTTTCACGACAGGCGTGTTCGTCCATCACCTGTTCATCGAGGCCTTCATCTTTTCCGGCGTGGGCCTGTTCGCGCTTAGCCTGTGGCGAATCCGACGGCTGGTCCGGCAGACCCTGGCCAACCATCGGGCCAAACACGAAGCCGCCGTCGCAGCCAAGCTAGCGAAGACACCTGCCTAGGCCAGGCGGCCATGGCCCACCGGGACGCGGGACCGGGCCAGGCCGGTCCATCGCGCGCGCGGCGCTTGCCCGCAACGCAGCGGGCAAGCAGACGGGAGAGGTGCCGCTGTTCACTCCCGCCCGCCCATCACCTCGTGCCCAGGCCCAGGCCGGCGTGGCGCGGCCCCTTGACGCCTCTGTGGCCAGATCGTTTTCTGCCGGCCCCCAGCCGCACAGGACCCCGCCCATGACCGGCCCCCTCTTCGGCTCCCCCGCGCCAGCCACCCGTGCGGCCCAGGGCCTTGAGCTGGTGCGGATCGTCACCGCGCTTCTGATCCTGATCCACGGCGTCTATCGCGCCCTGACCGGCGGCGTCGTGCCCTTCGGCGACTGGCTCGACGGCCTGGGCTTTCCCCAGGGCGTCGCCTGGGCCACGGCCGTCACGGCGCTGGAGTGGATCGGACCGGTGCTGATCCTGACCCGGCGCTGGGTCTTCTGGGTCTGTCTGGCGCACATGGGGGTGCTGGCGCTGGGCCTGGTGCTGGTCCACCTGCCCTTCGGCTGGTTCGTCGTCGGGGCCGGACGCAACGGCGTGGAATACAGCGTCCTCTTGCTGACCTGTCTGGCCGCGACCGCCTGGGCCTATCGCCCGACGCGCGCCCCGGCCTGACCCCCACCTAGCTCCGGCTCGCCACCCACTGGTCGATCACCCGGCCCAGCACATCCAGCGGCATGGCCCCGCCGTCGAGCACGGTGGAGTGGAAGCCCTTGATGTCGAAGCGCTCGCCCAGCCGGGCGCGGGCCTGGGTCCGCATCCGGTCCATCTCGATCTGGCCGATCTTGTAGCCACAGGCCTGACCTGGCCAGACACAGTAGCGCTCGCACTCGCTCTCGGCGGCTCCGGGGGCCAGGCCGACCGTCTCGATCATGTAGCTGATCGCCTGTTCGCGGCTCCAGCCCTGGGCGTGGATGCCGGTGTCGATGACGATGCGCGCCGCCCGGTACAGGAACGACTGGTGGAAGCCCAGCATCCCCTCGGGGAAGGCGTCATACATCCCCAGCTCGGACGCCAGCTGCTCGGCATAGAGGCCCCAGCCCTCGCCATAGGCGTTGAAGCCCATGACCTTGAGCAGCAGGGGCGTATCGGTCGCCTCCAGCGCCAGCGATCCCTGCAGGTGATGGCCCGGCAGGCTCTCGTGGTAGGTCAGGGTCGGCAGCGCCCACTTCGGCCAGATCGCCGTGTCATGCAGGTTGATGTAATAGGCCCCCGGTCGCGACCCATCCAGCGAGCCGGACTGGGCATAGCCGCGCGGCGCCCCCAGCTCGATTGCCGGCGGCACACGCCTGACCTCGACCCGTGCCCGGGGCATGCGCGCGAACACCTCCGGCATCCGCGCCGTCACAGCTTCGACCTGACGGTTCAGGTCGGCCAGCAGCTCGGCCCGTCCCTCGTCCGTGTTCGGATAGAGCCAGGCCGGATCCTGGCCGAAGGCCGTCAGCCGCGCCCCGACCGACCCTTGGGTATAACCTTTTGCCACGAGCAGGGGATGGGCCTGGGCCTGGATCGCCGCCACCTGTTCCAGCCCAAGCTGGTGCGCCTCCTGCGGGCTGAGCCCCGTCGAGGTCTGGAACCTCAGACACATGTCGTAATAGCGCTCGCCGTCGCGCCGGGATCCGATGCCGGCGTCGTGGACGGCCTGGGGCCGGTGCCGGGTCAGGAAGTCGATCTGCTGATCCAGGGCGGCCGCCACCGCTCCGCTGGCGATCTGTCCGGCCCGCCCCGACCAGTCGCCCGCGACCCCGGCCTCGCCGGTCTTGCGGACCAGCGGCTGTACCAGCATGGCCTCCAGGTTGCCGCGCAGGGCCCGAACCTGGGTCAGGGCCTTGTCCATGATGAAGTCGGGCGGCAGGATCCGGTAATCCGAGGCATCGGCGCGGGCGCGCTCGGCCTCATGGCCCAGGCCTTCGGCAAAGCCCTGAAGCCGCGCCAGATAGGCCTCGGCGTCGGCCGCCGTGGCGATCGAATGCTGGTTGTCGAGGAAGTCGGGTACCGACTGATACAGGCCCGTCAGCTGGCTGATGACATAGGGACAGGGGTACATGTAGCTGTCGACGCCGCCGAACGGGAAGGCAGCGATCTCGCCGGCCATACCGGCCATCCATTGCACCGTGTCATAGTCGGACCGGTCGCGTCCGCTCAGCGTCCCCGCATCGATCCGGGCCAGGGCCGCGCGCCCCTCGGCCAGGGGTTTCAGCACATTCAGCCGGTCGGCATAGGTCCGGCTGTCGATCTGTGATTTCAGGGCCGCGTGCGCGCCCGTATCCAGCCCCAGGCCGGTCGCGCCGATCGGCGAGGCCACCAGCACCTGCTCGGACAGGGCATCGTACAGCGCCCGCGCCTGGTCCCGTGTCGCGCCGCCGGTCACCCCCGGTGTCCCCGCCAGCGTCCCGCATCCGGCCAGCAGCCCGGCCCCGGCGGCCCCCATCAAGAGATGACGACGATTGAGCATGGCGTGAATCCTCCTGAGACCGACCGCGAATAGAGCGGTCCACCCCTCGCCTGGCAAGCGCGGGGTGATTTTAGGTTGATCCCAAGCGTGGCTTGCGCGTTACCACCCCCATGACCGAAACCAAGAAGCCCGCCGTCCTGACCATCCGCAATGCCCGGATGGCCGATCTCCCCGCCATCTCGGCCCTCGTCGCCAAGGTCTATAAGACCATGCCCGCCTATTCCGACGGCATGCTGCGCGGCCAGATCTCCGGCTTTCGCGACGGCCAGTTCGTGGTCGAATACGAAGGCGACATCGTCGGCTATGCCGCCGGCTTCCGCATCGACGAAAAGACCGCCCTGGCCCCCCACACCTGGAGCGCCATCACCGGCGGCGGCTATGCCGCCCGGCACGACCCGGCCGGCGACTGGTTCTACGGCATGGAGGTCTGCGTCGACCCGGATCGCCGCCGCCTTCGCATCGGCCAGCGGCTCTATGACGCGCGCCGCGACCTGTGCGAAAGCCTGAACCTGAAGGGCATCGTCTTCGGCGGCCGGATGCCCGGCCTGGCTCGCCGCAAGAAGGAGTTCTCCGACCCGCAGGACTATCTCGACGCCGTCACCGCCCGACGCATCAGCGATCCGGTCATCGGCTTTCACCTGCGCTCTGGCTTCGAGCCGATCGGGGTTCTGAACGGCTATCTGCCCAGTGATGCGGCGTCACTGGGCCACGCCGCCCACATGGTCTGGCGCAACCCCTACTATGCCGAGGCCACCGGCAAGGGCGCGGCCTTCGCCACCAAGGAAAACGTCCGCATCGCCACGGTCCAGTTCCAGGCCCGCAAGGTCTCGTCCTTCGACGAGTTCATCGCCAACATCGAATATTTCGTCGACATCACCTCGGACTATCGTTCGGACTTCGTGATCTTCCCCGAGCTGTTCACGCTTCAGCTGCTGGCGCTGGAACGCAAGCGCCTGACCCCGGCGGAATCCATCGAGGCCCTGACCCGCTACACGCCGCGCTTCGTCGAGGCCCTGCGAAACATGGCGGTGTCCTACAACATCAACATCATCGGCGGTTCGCACCCCACCCGCACCGACGACGGCGACATCCAGAATGTGGCCTATGTCTTCCTGCGCGACGGCTCGGTCCACGCCCAGGAGAAGATCCACCCGACCCCCAACGAGCGCCACTGGTGGAACATCAAGGGCGGCGACAGGGTCCATGCCATCGACACCGACTGTGGCCCGATCGGGGTGCTGATCTGCTACGATTCCGAGTTCCCGGAACTGGCGCGGCGCCTGGTCGATGAGGGCGCGCGGATGCTGTTCGTGCCGTTCTGTACCGACAACCGCCAGGGCTATCTGAGGGTGCGCTATTGCTCTCAGGCCCGGGCCATCGAGAACCAGTGCTACGTCGCCCTGTCGGGCAATGTCGGCAACCTGCCCAATGTCGAGAACATGGATGTGCAATACGCCCAGTCCTGCATCCTGACCCCGTGCGACTTCCCCTTCGCGCGCGACGGCATCGCCGCCGAGGCCTCCGAAAACGTCGAGACCATCACCGTCGCCGACCTGGACCTGTCGGACCTGGCCTGGGCCAAGTCGCAGGGCACCGTCCGCAACCTGCGCGACCGGCGCTTTGACCTCTACAAGACCGTCTGGAGCGACGGGGGATAGGTTCGAGTCTCCTCCCTAACGGCGAAGCCGTTGGGGAGGGGGACCGCGAAGCGGTGGAGGGGAATAAGGCCTCGCCGCTCTAACAGCCTGTCGGTCCGCGCTTCATCGAACCCCATGAAGCGGCGGAGAGAAGCCCCTCCACCCCTTCGGGGTCCCCCTCCCCATCAAAGATGGGGAGGAGACATTCGCCTCAACCCCCCGCCGACCACTCGCGAATACGGCGTTCCAGCACCGCCAGCGGCATGGCCGCCGACAGCAGGCCCGCGTCGTGGAAACCGGCCAGGTCGAAGCGGTCGCCCATGCGGGCGCGGGCCTCGGTCCTCAGATTGTCCCACACCGTCTGGCCGACCTTGTAGGAACAGGCCTGGCCCGGCCACACACAGTAGCGTTCGATCTCGGTGACCCAGTTGGATTCCGGCTCGCCCAGGTGCTCGGTCATGTAGCGGATGGCCTGCTCGCGGCTCCAGCGCAGCTTGTGCATGCCGGAATCGACCACCAGGCGCACGGCCCGGAACAGGAACGATTGCAGATATCCGATCTTGCCCCACGGATCGTCGGCATACATGCCGATCTCGTCGGCCAGCTGTTCGGCATACAGGGCCCAGCCCTCCGAATAGGCCGAGAAACCCACGACCTTTCGCAGCATCGGAATGCCCTCGGCCTCCAGGCTCAGAGCGATCTGCCAGTGATGGCCCGGATTGGCTTCATGATAGGTCAGGGTCGGCAGGGTCCAGCTCGGGTTCTCTCCCGTGTCCCTCAGGTTGATGTAATAGGCGCCCGGTCGCGACCCATCCAGCGTCGGTGCATTGTAATAGCCGCCCGGCGCCCCCGCCTCGATCGACGGCGGCACGCGCCGCACCTCGACCGCCGCGCGCGGGTGCTGGCCGAACAGGGGCGTCAGCCGCGGCGTCACCACCTGGATCTGGCGGTTCAGGTCGGCCAGCAGCTGTTCCTTGCCGGCGTCGGTGTTGGGATAGAGGAAGCGCGGATCGCGGCCCATGGCGGTCAGCCGCTCACCGGTCGTACCCTGCGTCAGGCCGTTTTCACGCATCAGGGCGTCCATCCGCCCCTCAATCTCGGCCACCTGTTCCAGACCCATGCGGTGGATTTCTTCGCCGGTCATGGTCGTGGTGGTGAAGGTCTTCAGGCCCCAGTCGTAATAGGCCTCGCCGTCCGGCAACCGCCACACACCCGCCTCGTGGGTCGCGCTCGGGCGCATGGCCTCCAGCGCCGCGATCTGGCGATCCAGCGCCGGATAGACACTTGCCTCGATGAGGCGCGCGGCCTCCGGTCCGGCGTCGGGCAGGCCGGCCTCGGTCGATTTACGCGTCGCCGCCACCGCCAGCACCGCCTCGGCGGCGGGCGTATTGCGCGCGCCGCGCAGCTGCAGCAGCGCCTTGTCGATCATGAAGTCAGTCGGGGCGGCCCCGCGCGAGGCGTCGTCGACGGCCCGCTCCGTCTCCTGATCCAGGGCCGTGCCATAGGCCCCGACGCGGCTGAGGAAGGCGGCCATGTCCTCGGCCGTCTCGACCGTCGCCTGGCTGTCGAGGAAGTCGGGGATGCTGGTGTAGGCCGACGACAGCTGGTTGACGACATAGGCCTGGGGGAAGCCGCGCGCGCCGTAGTTGAACCGGCGGCCCTCTTCGGACGTATCGCCGACGAAGACGATGGTGTCATAGTTGACCGCGTCCATGCCGCTCAGCCGCGACCGGTCCAGCGCCTTCAGCTCGTTCATCAGGGCCCGGCTGCGGTCAGCCTGTTCGTTGAAGTGCGCGACCGTGCGGTTATCCAGCTGCGAGCGCGCCCAGGCGAACTGGGGCTGGCGATCCAGGCCCAGCGAGGTCAGGCCCTCGGCGCTGTCGGCCAGGGCCATCTGGAAGGCGCGGTCGTAGATGGCATTGGCGGCGGCCACCACCTCGGGGTCCGACCCCGCCAGCGGCGGCACCGTCGGCGTCACCGTCTCCGGCTGGCTCGGCAGCACCCCACACCCGGACACCGCCAGGGCGCTCCCGGCAGCAGCAGTCATCATCAGATGGCGACGGTCGATCATGGTCGGGGCCTCCCAGCCTCAAAATCTGGCGCGGACCCTAGCGCCGCCCCAAACGCCGGGCGAGTGAAAGGTTGGTAAGGGTGGCTGTGGCCGGCAAGCGCCAGGACCGGGCACGATTTCCCGTCGGCCCGGCCGGGCGGACAGACGACAGGCGATGACAAAGCGGGCATCCAGCCCCCGTCGACGGGGCCTCCATCCCCGTCCCGGACGATGGCCCCACACTGATGGCTCTGGTCAGCAAGCGGGGCGCGGCGAGTGCAGGGCTTTGAAGTAGATCCATCGGACCGGTTGGGCACCATTGTGAAGCTTGACCGCCAGATCTGGGACCGTCTGGCCGCCGGCGATGCGGCAGAGGTCAAGCGGCTCTGGAGCATCCGCAGCATGGTGGCCCAGCAGCTGGGCATCACCGGTGCCGAACTGCGCCATTACCATGAGGCCCCCGGGCCCGATGATGACGCCGACGCCGCGCCGGACCCGGCTGACGACGACCCGCCGGCCCCGGATCCTGCACCGACCGGACCGCCGCCCGCCCCCCTCATCCTGCATCCGCACCAGACGCCGCCGGACAAGGCGGACGACGGCGGCACCTGGTCGACCTGGCTCGTGCTCGGGGGGCGCGGGGCCGGCAAGACCCTGGCAGGGGCGTCGTGGATCGCCGACCAGGCTGAGGCTCTCAGGGACGGCGGGCGTCTCGCCCTGATCGGCGCGACCCTGCACGATGTGCGCGAGGTGATGATCGACGGGCCCAGTGGCATCCTCAGCCTGCCGCGCTGGCGACAGCCGGACGGGTCGTGGAAGGGGCCGACCTTCCATCCGTCGCGCCGCCGGCTGGTGTTTCCCGGCGGCTGCGAGGCCCAGACCTTTTCAGCCGAGGATGCCGACAGCCTCAGGGGGCCTCAGTTCCATGCCGCCTGGGCCGACGAATTCTGTGCCTGGATCGGCGACGAGGCCCTGGCCATGGCGCGGCTGGGGTTGAGGCTCGGAGGCCAGGACTGGAAACCGCGCCTGATGGTGACGACGACGCCGCGCCCGACGCGGGCGCTCAAGGGGCTGATGGCCGAGCCGGGCTGTGCCGTGACGCGGGCGGGAACCCAGGCCAATGCCGAACATCTGGCAGCGGGCTTCGTCGCGGGCCTGCGGCGGCTCTATGGCGGCACCCGGCTGGAGGCCCAGGAGATCGAGGGGCAGATCGTCGATGACGGCCTGTCGCTGTGGTCGGCCCCGATGCTGACGGCCTGTCGGGGGGCACCGCCGGGCGGCTATGACCAGGTGGTCGTGGGCGTCGACCCCAGCGTCACCCGTCAGGGTCACGCCTGCGGCATTGTGGTGGCCGGCCAGATCGGCGACCGCGCCTATGTCCTGGCCGACCGGACGGTGGCGGGGGTGTCGCCCGACGCCTGGGGCCGCGCCGTGGTCCAGGCCGCCGACGACTATGGGGCCCAGACCATTGTGGCCGAGGTCAACCAGGGTGGCGAACTGGTCACCGGCCTGTTGCGGGCGGTCGGCGCGCGCATGAAGCTCAAGGGTGTGCGCGCCCGGATCGGCAAGCGGGCCCGGGCCGAGCCGGTGGCGGCCCTGTACGAACAGGGGCGGGTGATCCATGCCGGGTCCGGACTGGAGGCGCTGGAGGAAGCCCTGATGGACTTCGATGCCCTGGGGCCGGGTCAGGACCGGGCCGACGCCCTGGTCTGGGCGATCACGGCGCTGATGCTGGGCGAGCCGCCGCTATGGCCCCGCATCCGGCGGCTGGGATGAAGATGCCGGCTTCGCCCCGCGACCTCGACCCGCTATCACGACGCATGAGCCAGAGTTTTGACGTCCTGATCGTCGGGGCCGGGGCCGCCGGCATGATGTGCGCCGTCGAGGCCGGGCGGCGCGGGCGGCGCGTGCTGGTCGTCGACCATGCCCAGGCTCCGGGCGAAAAGATCCGCATCTCGGGCGGCGGCCGCTGCAACTTCACCAACCTGGGGGCCGGGGTCGGGGCCATGCTGGGTGAAAACCCGCGCTTTGCCACCTCGGCCCTGAAGCGGTTCAGCCAGCGTGACTTCATCGCCCGCGTCGATCAGGCCGGCATCGCCTGGCACGAAAAGACCCTGGGCCAGCTGTTCTGCGACGGCTCGGCCCGGCAGATCGTCGCCATGCTGACCGACCAGATGGCCGGGGCCGGCGTGTCCTTGCGGCTGGGCGTCGGGGTGGCCGGGGTGACGCGCGCGGGCGACGCCTATCAGGTGCGCCTATCGGACGGGGCGGCGGTTCACGCGGCCTCGCTGGTGCTGGCGACCGGCGGCAAGTCGATCCCCAGGATGGGGGCGACCGGCTGGGCCTATGAGACGGCGCGGGCCTTCGGGTTGCGGGTGACCGACACCCGCCCCGGCCTGGTGCCCCTGACCTTCGAGGCGGGGTTGCTGGAGGAGACCAGGGCGCTGTCGGGCCTGTCGGTGGATGCGGTGGTCTCCGGCGGCGGCGCGCGGTTCCGCGAGGGCCTGCTGTTCACCCACCGGGGGCTGTCGGGGCCGTCGATCCTGCAGATCAGTTCCTACTGGCGCGAGGGCGAGGCGATCACGGCCGATCTGGCCCCCGGCGTGGACGTCTTTGCCGAGCTGAAGGCGATGAAACAGGCGCAGGGCAAACAGGCGGCGGCAACGGCCCTGGGCCAGGTGGTGCCGCGCCGGCTGGCCGACTGGATCTGCCAGCGGGCCGGGGTCGAGGGGCGGCTCGGCGACCAGAAGGATGCGACGCTGGCGACCCTGGGCGGGGCGGTCAACCGCTGGAGCGTCAAGCCGGTCGGCTCCGAAGGCTATCGCACCGCCGAGGTGACCCTGGGCGGCATCGCCACCGACCAGCTCGATCAGGGGACGATGCAGGCCCGAACCGTGCCGGGCCTGTTCTGCGTCGGCGAGGCGGTGGACATCACCGGCTGGCTTGGCGGCTATAATTTCCAGTGGGCCTGGTCGTCCGGCTGGGCCGCCGGCCAGGCGTGCTGAGGGCACCGGCACGGCCCTGCCGGGGTCACGGTCGCCGAAAGAGATACAGGCCGAACCCAAGGGTCGCGCGGCTGGCCGGGCCGTAGAGCGCCACCAGGGCCGCCGCCCGCGCCGCAATCTGGGACCGCGCCGGATCGTCCGGGTTGGCCTCGACCCAGGCCGCCGTCGCCGCCGTCAGGGCCGCGACATAGGCCTCCCATTCGGCCTCGGGCGAGATCCGCGCATCGACCAGCCGCAGGCCCGCCTCGGCCCCGCGCCGCCGCCAGCCGGCGTCGGTGTCATAGTCCAGGCCCGGCACGGGTACGGTCGGGGCCTGGTGCCAGAAGATGTCGCCCCAGAGCAGCCACCCGCCCGGTTCGAGCCAGCGGGACAACTGCCCGAAATCCCCCAACTGGGTCGTGCCCAGGGCGGCGATCAGCCGGAACGGCCCAGCGGCCTCTGCCGCCGCCCCGGCCTCGGCGGCGACCACCTCGATGCGGTCGGACAGGCCCGCCTCGACCACCCGTGCCCGCGCCAGGTCGGCCATGGCCTCGCCCCGGTCCACCGCCAGCACCGTCAGTCCGCGCCGCGCCAGCAGCCGCGCCACCTCGGCGTTGCCACAGCCCAGCTCGGCCCCGCGCTCGCCGGGCTTGAGGTCGGTCTGATCCAGCAGGGCCAGGATTGCCTCCTCCGACACCGGGTTGGCGATCCCCATACGGGCGTAGGCGGCGAGGTTGAGGTCGGTCACCCGCCCCTTATAGCTTGGAAAAGGCCACGCCCTTCCAGCCCCAGCCGGCGGCCAGGACCGTTTCTTTCAGCGGCCCTTTGATCTCGGCGGTGTTGAACCGGTACTCATAGACCTTGCCGTAGCTGAGGTCCTCTTCGCGGAAGGCATAGGCCGTGCCGAAGCTGACCTCGGCCTTCTGGCCGCGAAAGCCCGACGCCGCCAGGCTGAGGCTCGGCACGCCGGCCGACCATTCGACCGTCCATTCCCGGTCGACGGCGCGCACCTCGCCCTTTTCGGCATCGAACTTCATCAGGACCTGGAAGACCTTTTCCAGGCCCGCACGGGCGAAGATCTCGTACCAGCTGGCGTCCACGATCCGCCATTCCGCGACCAGATCGACGCCTTCGGGTGCCCCGTCGCGGACCTGCCAGGGCGATGTCGGGCGATTGTGCGCCACCAGCCGCGCACGCAACTCCTCGACCGGCACTCTCGACACGCCGTCGCGCGCTGATTTGCTGCCGCTCAGAAAATCGAACAGTCCCATCGAATGGCCTCCACCGCGCCCCCGCTCCGACCTTTGCGCGAACAGAGGTCTTTCACAAGTCTTCCTGCGCGCGCTTCGCCTTGACCCTGACAGGACCTGCGCCTACCTGATCGGCATGGCTATCCGGCGCATCCTGACCTGTGACACGCCCGCCGATACGGCGGTGCTCAAGACGATCTCCAGGCCCGTGGAGGCCGTCGACGACGCTCTGCGCGCCCTCATGGATGACATGCTGGACACCATGTACGACGCCCCCGGCATCGGCCTGGCGGCCGTCCAGATCGGCGAGCCGGTCCGCGTCATCGTCATGGACCTGGCGCGTGAGGGCGAAGACCCCCAGCCGCGTCACTTCGTGAATCCCGAGATCACCTGGCGCTCCGAAGAGGTCAGCGTCTATGAGGAGGGCTGCCTGTCGGTCCCCGAGTATTTCGACGAGGTCGAGCGCCCGGTGCGGGTGCGCCTGACCTATCTGGACTATGACGGCAAGCCGGTGGAAGAAGAGGCCGACGGCCTGTTCGCCACCTGTATCCAGCACGAGATGGATCACCTGGAGGGTGTCTTGTTCATTGATCATCTTTCGCGCCTGCGGCGCGACCGCGCCGTGACCAAGGTCAAGAAGGTCATGCGCGCCAAGGCGGCCGCGTGATGGGCCGGCGCTTTCGTCTTCCCGCCCGCCGTCGCCTGACGCGCGCCGAAACCGCCGGGGCCGTGGGCGTCGGGGCCATTCTGGTCTTCGCCCTGGCCGGCGTCGTGGCCGGCATCCTGATCGACCGCCTGCTCGATTTCGACGAGACGCTGGACGCCGGCGGCGAGTGGGACGAGGGCGGCGGGGTCTCGACCCGCTGGTATTGATCCGGTCCGTCCGCTAGAGGGCGCGACCATGCGTCTCGCCTTCATGGGAACCCCCGACTTCGCCGTGCCGTCCCTGGCCGAGCTTGTCTCGTCCGGGCACGAGATCGTGGCCGTCTATTCCCAGCCGCCGAAACCGCGCGGACGCGGCCAGCAGCTGCAGCCCTCGCCCGTCCACGCCTTTGCCGAAGGATTGGGCCTTGAGGTTCGCACCCCCGCCTCGATGAAGGACCCCGAGGCCATCGCCGCCTTTGAGGCGCTCGACCTCGATGCCGCCGTGGTCGTGGCCTATGGCCAGATCCTGCTGCCGGCGGTGCTCGACGCCCCGCGTCTGGGCTGTTTCAACGTCCACGCCAGCCTGTTGCCGCGCTGGCGCGGGGCCGCCCCGATCCAGCGCGCCATCATGGCCGGAGACCGCGTCACCGGGGTCCAGGTCATGCGGATGACCGCCGGGCTGGACGAAGGCGATGTCTTGCTCTCCGAGGCGACGCCGATCACCGCCGACGACACCGCCGCCAGCCTGTCCGAACGGCTGTCGCGGCTGGGCGCGGGCCTGTTGCCGCGTGCGCTCGGGGCCGTCTGGCGCGGCGCGGTGGTCGAGACGCCTCAGTCCGGCGAGCCGACCTATGCCAGGAAGATCAGACCCGCCGAAGCGCGCATCGACTGGACCCGTCCGGCCGCCGAGATCGACTGCCACATCCGGGGCCTGTCGCCGTTTCCGGGGGCGTGGTTCGAGATCGAGGGCGTGCGCTGCAAGGCCCTGATGTCGCGCCTGGCCGAGGGGTCCGGCACGCCGGGCGAGGCCCTGGATGTCCAGCTGAAGATCGCCTGCGGCGACGGCGCGGTGCAGCTTCTGACCGTCCAGCGCGAGGGCAAGGGCCGACAGTCGGCCGAAGAGTTCGTACGCGGCTTTCCCGTTCCCGCAGGCCGGGTCGTCGGCTGATGCCGCGCTATCGCCTGACGATCGAATATGACGGCGGCCCCTATCACGGCTATCAGGCGCAAGGCCCCGGCCTGCCTTCGGTGCAGGCGGCGCTCGAGACGGCGATCTTCAAGTTTTCGGGTGAGCGCATCCGGCTGCAGGCGGCGGGCCGCACCGACACCGGCGTCCACGCCACCGGCCAGGTCGTCCACGCCGACCTGGAAAAGGACTGGCCGGCCCGCACGGTGCTCAATGCCATCAACGCCCATCTGGTCGGCGAGGCCGTCTCGGTGCTGGAGGCCCAGATCGCCGAGGGCGACTGGCACGCCCGCTTTTCGGCGACCGAGCGCCGCTACCTCTATCGCATCCTCAACCGTCCGGCCCCGCCGGCGCTGGACCGCGGCCTGGTCTGGCATGTGAAAAAGCCGCTGGATGTCGAGGCCATGCACGCCGCCGCCCAGGTGCTGATCGGCCATCACGACTTCACCACCTTCCGCGACCTCCAGTGTCAGGCCAAGTCGCCGATGAAGACCCTGGACCACGCCGCCGTCGCGCGGGTGGGAGAAGAAGTGCATCTGACCTTTGCCTCGCGCTCGTTCCTGCACCGTCAGGTCCGCTCGATGACCGGCACCCTGGTCGAGGTCGGCACCGGCCGCTGGACCCGTGCCGACGTCAAGGCGGCGCTGGACGCCCGCGACCGTACCGCCTGCGGCCCCGTCGCCCCGCCCCAGGGCCTGTATCTGACGGGCGTGGGGTACAACGAAATCTAGCTTGTCATCCCGGCCCAGCCGCTTCGCGGCGCAGAGCCGGGACAAGCCCTCGGCCCGCTATTCGTCCCCGTCCGCCAACCGCGCCGCTTCCGACGCTGCCAACTCTGCCATTCGCCGGGTTTCCGCATGGGTGGGGCTGATGTCCAGGATGGCGCGGAACTGGCGCTCCGCCTCCAGGAACCCGGCCCGCCCACCCGCCCGATCCCCCAGCGCCTCGGCCACCTGCGCCAGCTTGGCATTCGAAACGGCCCGATCTCTCAGCCACTCGGTGTTGCCGGGATCGCGCCCGGAAAGGTCCTGAGCAATTGTCAGCCCGGCCTCATAGGCCCGCCGCGCCCCGGCCAGGTCGCCCTCGGCCACGGCGATGTCGCCAAGCTTGTTATGGCTGATCGACAGGTCTCTCAGCCACGCGGTGTTGCCGGGGTCGCGCCCGGAAAGGTCCTGAGCAATTGTCAGCCCGGCCTCATAGGCCCGCCGCGCCCCGGCCAGGTCGCCCTCGGCCACGGCGATGTCGCCAAGCCTGTCATGGCTGACCGACAGGTCTCTCAGCCACTCAGTATTGCCGGGGTCGCGCCCGGAAAGGTCCTGAGCAATCGCCAGCCCGGCCTCATAGGCCCGCCGCGCCCCGGCCAGGTCGCCCTCGGCTCGGGCGATACTACCAAGTTCATCGATCGCACAGCTGTTGTCGCGCGGCTCTGTGGCGGCGGCCAGGGCGGCCTCGGCCGATGCGCGGGCGGCGGTCAGATTGCCGGCAGCGCGATACAGCCGACTGAGAAAGATGTGGGTCCAGACATCTGTGGGGTCGAGCGCGGCCACCTTGGCATAGATCCGCAAGGCGCGCTGGACATCAATGGCATAGGCGATGCTGGCCGCCTGGCGCAGGCGCACAAGGGCGTCTGACACCGCCGCCGCCTCAAGGCCGTCAATCAGCGCGATGGGGTCCTGATCATCGAGCGCCTCGCGGGCT
>CAUJHO010000021.1 GCA_963205025.1 Pseudomonadota bacterium
AGCGACAAGCGCCTGCCCGGCACGGCCCTGATCCAGTGGCGCGAAAGCCCGGTCGTGTGGGCACCGGTGGCGTGGCTGGCCAGCCTGGCCTGGCCGCCGATCCTCATCACCCTGCTGGCCTGGCCGCCGCAGTCGTTCAGCCTGGGCCTGAACATGGACTGGCGCCTTCTGGGACTGATCTGCGTGGCCGTCGGCACCGCTATCGGCCTGTGGCTGCTGCGTCGTGAGTGGCAAAGGGCTCGCACCCCGACGACGCGCCTGGGCGTGATCTGGCGTTTCACCCTGTTCGGAGCGGTGCTGGCGGTTGCCGCCCAGACCCTGATGGTCGTCCTGCTGATGATCGGCGGCTGGCTGCGCGTGACCGGTCCGGCCCAGGGTCTGGGTGTGGCCGAAACCACCTTCTTCATCTATGGCATCGGCCTGTTGCCGGTGACGGGGCTGGTCGGGGCCGCCTTTGCCAGCTGGGCCGGCTTGATGGTCAGTTTGATCGCCTTTACCCGCGTGCCTGAACCGATGCGCACGCCCTACCACATTCTGAAAGATCAACAGGGCGACGCCGTCGGCGACAGCACCTGATCCACCTCGAAGGGGCGACGATGAGCGAGACCAGAACACCCGCCGCGATGCTGTCACCGGTGGCCAGGGCCGACCGGATCGTCAGCCTCGACGCCGTACGCGGCCTGGCAGTCCTGGGCATTCTGGCGGTCAATGCCATGACCTTCTTCTGGCCGCACGGCGTGCTGGCCCTGCCAACGCTGCAGCCGGGCTGGGACGCCGACGCCGTCACCGGCTGGTTGATCCATGACGTCTTCTTCCGCGACAAGATGCGGACCCTGTTCTCCATGCTGTTCGGCGTTTCGATCTTCCTGGTCGGCGGCGAGCGCAGCGACAAGGCGCGCGGCAGCCTGCTGCGATCTCGCCTGTTCTGGTTGGGGCTGATCGGGCTGATCCACGGAATCGCCTTCTGGTACGGGGACATCCTGCTGCTCTATGCCCTGACCGGCTTCCTGGTGATGCTGGTGCGGTCATGGCGCGCCCGGACCCTGCTGATCGTCGGCACCCTGCTCTATCTGGTCCTGTGCGGGGTCTATTTCGGGACGATCTACGGCATGACCTTCATGCCGCCCGCCGAACTCGAGGAAGCGGTGCGCCAGCAGGGCTCTGCGATGACGCCCCAGGAGCTTGCGGAAGCCGTCAGCGCCATGACCGGGGACGCCTGGTCGGTCACGGTCCATCAGTTCTGGCATTGGGTCGGCGTGGTGCCCTTCGTGGCCATTGCCATGATCCCGGTCACGGCCAGTCTGATGATGATCGGCCTGGGCCTGTTCAAGGCCGGCTTCCTGACCGGTCGCGCCCCGGCCTGGGTCTATCTGGTGTCTGTGGCGGTGTCCGCCGGCTGCCTCTATCTGATCTGGGGCGAATCCACGGCCATCGAGGCCGGCGGTTTTGACTTCATCCAGACCTCGCTACGGCCCTATGCCACCTTCCTGGTGCCGCTGGTGTCGCTCGGATACGCCAGCGTACTGATCCTGATGATCCGATTTGGCCTGCGGCTGGTCCTGATGCCCCTCATCGCGGTCGGGCGCATGGCCTTCACCAACTATCTGACCCAGACGCTGATCATGACCACCCTGGCCTATGGGGGTCGCGGCCTGGGCTGGTACGGCCAGGTCGGATGGCCCGACATCTGGGGCCTCATCATCGTGGTCTGGATCCTCCAGCTGCTCTGGTCGCCGATGTGGCTGACCTTCTTCCGCATGGGGCCAATCGAGTGGATCTGGCGCTCGCTGACCTACGGACGGCTGCTGCCCCTGCGGCGGGAGGCCGTCGCCTGATTGCGGATCGGGGCCGGGCGCGCTAAGCGCGGCCCATGTCTGATCCCCAGGAAACTCGCCCCGAGGCCCGCAAGGCGCGCGGCCTGATCGACCGGCGCGGTCGCGATCTGGTCGCCGAGCGGCGCATCGTCACCGCCGTGGCCGGCCTCTACGAACGCTGGGGCTTCGAGCCGCTCGACACGCCGGCGTTCGAGTTCGCCGATGCCCTGGGCAAGTTTCTGCCGGATGCCGACCGGCCGAACGAAGGCGTCTTCGCCTTTCAGGACGACGACGATCAGTGGCTCGCCCTGCGCTATGACCTGACGGCCCCGCTGGCCCGGTTCGCCGCCGAGCACTGGCAGACCCTGGCCAAGCCCTATCGCCGCTATGCCTTCGGGCCGGTCTGGCGCAACGAAAAGCCGGGGCCGGGCCGGTTCCGCGAATTCCTTCAGTGCGACGCCGACACCGTCGGCTCGGACCGTCCCGAGGCCGATGCCGAGATCATCGCCATGGCCGTCGAGGGACTGACGGCGGCGGGGGTCCCGAACGGGGGGGCGGTCGTCAAGATCAATACCCGCAAGCTGCTGAACGGCCTTCTGGACCGGGCCGGCGTCTCGGACGGCGGCCAACGTCTGTCGGTGCTGCGCGCGATCGACAAGCTGGACCGGCTGGGTGCGGGCGGCGTGCGCGACCTGCTCGGCAAGGGCCGGCTGGACGACAGTGGTGCCTTCACCCGCGGATCCGAACTGACCGGCGAACAGATCGGGGCGGTGATGACCTTCCTGACGGCGGCGACGGCCGGGCGGGCGTCGGCGCTGGATGTGCTGGCCGGCGTCGTCGGCGGCTCGGCCGAGGGCGATCAGGGGCTGGACGAGCTGGCGCGCATCGACGCGGCCCTGACCGGACTGGGCGTTTCGGAAGATCAGGCCCGGTTCGACCCCTCGGTCGTGCGCGGCCTGGAATACTATACGGGCGCCGTTTTCGAGGCCGAGCTGGTCCTGCAGGGCCCGGTCGAATCCCTGCGCCTCGGTTCGGTCGGCGGTGGCGGTCGTTATGACGATCTGGTGGCCCGCTTTACCGGCGAGCGGACGCCCGCGACGGGCTTCTCCTTCGGGGTCAGCCGTCTGGCCGTGGCGCTTCAGGCCATCCACGGCGAGGCCGCCCAGGTACGCGGCCCGGTCGTGGTCATCGCCTTCGACGAAGCCTCGATGCCGGCCTATTTCGCCGTCGCGACCGAGTTGCGGGCCGCCGGAATTCCGGCTGAAGTCTATCTCGGTCGATCCGGCATGAAGGCCCAGATGAAATATGCCGACCGGCGCCAGGCCCCCGCCGCCATCCTGATGGGCGAGGACGAAATCAAGACCGGCACCGTCACCATCAAGGATCTGGATCTCGGCCGCGAACTGGCGGCCGGGGCCGATCTCGACACCTGGAAGGCCGAACGGCCCGGCCAGCAGACCGTCCCGCGCGACCAGATGATCGCGGTCGTGAAGGGCATTATCGACGGCGCATAGCTGATCATTGATCAGGTATGGATCGTCGCTTTCCTGAGGTCGGCCTCGGATTGACAGCCTGATCAAACTGGCGTTTCGTCAATGTGTGAGGTGGTTCGCCGCCTCCGGCGTTTCGGGGAGGAAACGCCCGCTCCTGATGAAGAGCAGAGCCCGCCGCGTTAATCCCCGCGGCGGGCTTCTTCTTTGAAGCCCGCCGCAGATTCATGAGGTGTCGCCGCCGCGAAGCATCGCGGCGGTGGGGCGGGCTTCTTCTTTGAAGCCCGCCGCAGATTCATGAGGTGTCGCCGCCGCGAAGCCTGTTCGCGCCGAGTGATCTCAGGACTTCCTTCGCGGCCCGGATGGACCCGCCATCATACTCAGGACTGATCGTCACCTTGGACAATGGCGAGCCCCCGACCGCCGTCAGCGCGGCGCCAGCCGGATCGCGCCGTCCAGGCGGATGCACTCGCCGTTGATATAGACGTTGCGAACCAGCTCCAGCGCCAGGGAGGCATAGTCGGCCGGTGTGCCCAGACGGCTGGGGAAGGGGATCATGGCGGCCAGGGCGTCCTGGATCTTCTGATCCATGCCGGCCATCATCGGCGTCCACATGATACCGGGAAGGATGGTGTTGATCCGCACGCCCTCCTGGGCCAGGTCGCGCGCGATCGGCAGGGTCATGGCATAGACGCCGCCCTTGGAGGCCGCATAGGCCGCCTGGCCGATCTGGCCGTCCTGAGCGGCGACAGACGCCGTATTGATGATGACGCCACGTTCTCCATCGTCCATCCGGTCCAGGGTCACCATGCCCGCCGCCGACTGCGAAAGCACGCGGTAGGTGCCGAACAGATTGACCCGCACCGTGCGCTCGAACTGGGCCATGTCGTGGGCCTTGATTTCGCCGGTGTCCTTCTTGCGGCTGACGGTCTTCATGCCGGTGGCGATGCCGGCGCAGTTGACGCAGAAGCGCTCCTGGCCGTGGGCCGCGCGGGCCTTTTCAAAGCCGGCGGCGACGGAGGCATCGTCCGTGACGTCGACGCTGCAGAAGACGCCGCCGATGTCGGCAGCGACCGCCTCACCCTTGTCGGCCTGCATGTCGAAGATGGCGACCTTGACGCCCTGGGCCGCCAGGGCCCGTGCCGTTCCCTCGCCCAGGCCCGAAGCGCCTCCGGTGACGACTGCCGAGATCGAACCATCGAGTTTCATGCCAAGAGTCCCTATATGTGCCCCAAGGGCTGATTGATGAGCGCGAGGAGGTAGCGGTCATGGCGGACAAGGCCAACACCGAAGGCCCGACGACCGTCGAGGAGGCCCTGGATCCGAGCCGGGCTCTGGTTCCGGCCGTCGTGCGGATGAACGAGACGCGCGTGGCGCGTGGATTCTGGCCCAAGCTGGCGCGCACGGCAGCGAAAATCCCATTCGCACGCGAGGTGGTGTCGGTCTGGTACTGCGCGCGCGACCCGGCCACGCCAACGGCGGCCAAGGGCATGATGCTGGCGGCCCTGGCCTATTTCGTCCTGCCGACAGACGCCATTCCCGATGTCCTGGCCGGGGTGGGCTTCACCGACGATGCGGCGGTCATCGCCGGGATCATGGCCCTGTTGCAGGCCAATCTGAAGGACCGCCACCGCCAGGCCGCCCAGACGGCGCTCGACCGGCTGAATGCCGACGACTGAACCAGGCGGCCCGCCAGGGTTTGTGGCGCTCAGTCCATCACGACCACGATCTTGCCCAGCGCTGCCCGGTCGCCGAGTGCGGCGATGGCCTGGGCGGCCTGCGCGAAGGGGAAGCGTCGCGAGATGCGCGGCTTGATCTTGCCCTCGGCGTAAAGAGCCAGAAGATCCGCCATATTGGCCTGGTGCAGCGTCGGCTCACGCTCGGCGTGCGCGCCCCAGAAGACGCCGATTACCGACACCGACTTCAGCAAGGTCAGGTTCAGAGGGAAGCTCGGGATGCCGGCCGGGAAGCCCACCACCAGAAACCGGCCGTTCCAGTCCATGGCGCGCAGGGCCGGCTCGGCATAGTCACCGCCGACCCCATCCAGCACCACATCCGCCCCGTCACGGCCACAGGCCAGCTTGATTTCGCCGGACAGCTCTTTCTGACCGGCCTTGTCCAGCGGACCTGCCGGATAGATCAGGCCGTTATCGGCGCCGAGCTCCAGGGCAAATTCGACCTTTTCGTTGGTGGAGGCGGCCGCCACGACGCGCGCGCCCATGGCCTTGCCCAGTTCGACCGCCGCCGAGCCGATGCCCCCGGCCGCACCCGGCACGAACAGCGTCTCGCCAGGCCGCAGCCGGGCCCGATCCTTCAGGGCGTAATAGACGGTGCCATAGGTCATGATGAAGCCGGCAGCCTCGTCGAACGGCATCTCCCTGGGAATCTTCAGACAGCGCCCCGCATGGACTGCCACGCGCTCAGCCAGCCCGCCCCAGCCGGTCATGGCCGCAACCCGATCGCCGCGGCGCAGGCTCGTGACACCTTCGCCGACCGCCTCGACGACACCGGCGATTTCACCGCCGGGCGCAAACGGACGCGGCGGGCGGAACTGATACCGGTCCTCGATGATCAGGGTGTCGGGGAAGTTGATGCCGACGGCCCTGACCTCGATCACAACCTCGCCCTTGCCCGGAACGGGGTCGCTGACCTCCTCCAGAACGAGGCTGTCAGGCCCTCCGGCTACCCTGGACAGGACTGCGCGCATCAATTCCCTCACTCGCCTTTAATCGGGTGGAACGCTAAGCAGCCGCGAGGCACGGGTAAAGGGTGCCGCGTCCGAGGAGGTCTCGATGTCCAGATTTGCCCTGGCCCTGCATGGTGGTGCCGGTGCGCGCCGCAGCCGCGATTACAGCCGCGAACGGCCGCATATGCTGGCCCTGGCCGAGGCGGCGCGGGATCGTCTGGCCTCCGGGGCATCGGCCCTGGATGTGGCGGTCGAAACGGTCAGGGCGCTGGAGGATTCGGGCCTCTACGTCGCCGGTCGCGGGGCCAGTCCGAACCTGGACGGCGACTATGAGCTGGACGCCAGCCTGATGGACGGCGCGACCCAGAACGCCGGGGCCGTCGCGGCCCTCAAGGGCTTCCGCAGTCCGATCATCGCCGCCCGCCGCGTCATGGAGGCGACGCCGCATGTCATGCTCGCCGGCGAGGGGGCCGAGGCCTTCTGCCGGGGCCAGGGCCTGGAGACGATCCCCGACCCGGAAAGCTGGTTTACCCGCGCCGGGGCCGGCGAAGACAATCATCCGCCCGGCACCCTGGCCCACGGCACCGTCGGCTGCGTCGTGCTGGATATGGAGGGCCGGCTGGCCGCCGCCACCTCGACGGCGGGCGTTTTCGGCAAGATGCCGGGCCGCGTTGGCGACACACCCATCCCGGCCGCCGGGACCTGGGCCGACAGCCACGCCGCCGCGTCGGGAACCGGCCAGGGCGAATATTTCATCCGCACCGCCGCCTGCGCCCAGACCTCGTGGCGGGTCGCCGCCGGGGCGACCCTGGCCGACGCAGCCCGGGCCGTCATCGACGAAATCGGACGCCTGGGTGGCGACGGCGGTCTGATTTCGGTGGACCGTCAGGGCCGCATCGCCATGCCCTACAACAGCCAGGGCATGAAGCGTGCCTGGGTGACTCCGACCGGGGACGTCGGTGTCGCCGTCTTCGACGAAGGACCGACCGACCTCTGACGGCACCTGACGCGCGGAGCCTGGTCGCTTGCCGTATCCGCGTTTCGTGATAGCTTTCCCGCTGATTTCATAGACTTAGCTGATAATCAGTCGCAATTGCACGGGAGGATGCCATGTCCGACGATGAGAGTACGCCGAAGAAAAAGCGTCTGAATCGACGCTCCTTCATGGCCAGCGTCCTGGGAGGCGCGGCGGTCGCCGGCGGGGCCAGTGCCCTCATCACCGGCGAAGCCAGGGCCCAGCAGCGGCCGACCGGCCGTACCGACAGCGACACCGGCACCTATCGCGACCGGGCCGGATATGGCCGGACCGGGCTGTCGGATTCCGATCCCTATGATCGCGCCGGCTATGGCGTCGGCGGCGGTGGCGGCTCCTCGGGATGCAGCGACAGCGACAGTGGCACCTATGCCGACCCCGGCGGGCAAGGGCGCAGGTGCGGCGGCCGCGGTGGCGGTGGCGGCGGAGCCTCCGGCCTGTCGGATGCCGATCCGGTTGACCGCGCCGGCAATGGCCGCGGCAATGGCACGGGACGTTCGGATTCGGATTCCGGAAGCGGGTCCGACCCGGCTGGTCGTGGCTATACCGGCCTCACCGATTCCGATACCGGCAGCAACCGCGACCGGGCCGGTCTCGGCCGCGGACGCCCGCGCGGCTAATCCTTCATGAATGCCTCCAAAGGGGCCGGCCGTGCGCC
>CAUJHO010000022.1 GCA_963205025.1 Pseudomonadota bacterium
GCAGGTGGTCGCCGCGGTCGGCTTCCTGTTGGCCAACGCCGAGCTGGCCGCGCGGGGCCTGATGGATCGCAAGGGCTTCCCCGACAGCTATGACTGGGGGCGGCTCGATCACTTTCTGGCCGAGGCACGCGCCGGAGCGGCCCGGCTGACGGTCCCGACCTATTCTCATGCCGCCTATGACGTTGACACCGACCTCAGCTTCGCCCGGCCCGATGTCCTGATCCTGGAAGGCCTGATCGCCCTGCAGGACCGCATCGGGCCGGTCGACCTGGGCCTCTACCTCGAGGCCGACGAGGACGATCTGATCGCCTGGTATGTCGAGCGGTTCATGGCCCTGGAACGCTGGGAGGCGCCGCGTCTGGCGGATCGGCTGGCTGAGGTCGGCGGCGATCCAGAGGCCCTGGCCGGCGATATCTGGGCGCGCATCAATGCCCCGAACTTGCACCGGCACATCGCGCCGACGCGGGCGCGCGCGGACATGGTCCTGATGAAGGACACGCGCCACCAGATCCGGGTTCTGGCCCCGGCTGTCCGGGCGGGGTAACGCTGGACGGCGTCCGGAGGTATCGGTCATGGGGTTCAAATTCGGTCGCGGCCTGCTGGGGCCGATGAGGCCCCTGATCGGCCACTGGGTCCACGCCGGCGAACACAACGGCCAGACGGTACGGGTCACCCGCCTTTATGAGCCCTGGGGCAAGGGCTGGGTGCGGCTGACGGCCAGCTGGACCCTGCCGGACCGCGACTATGTCGAGACCGCCTTCTATGGGGCCACGACCGAGGGGCCGCTCGGCTTCTGGTCCTTCACCAATGACGGCAAACATTCCCAGGGCATGCTGGCCGACGGCAGCGACGTCCACGCCCAGGCCGTCGCCTTTGTGGCGAAGTTTCCGGCCGGCACCGGCCGCATGATTGCCTGGCCCCGCGACGACGGGCTGCCCGGCTTTGACTTTGCCGTCGAAAGCCAGACCCAGAAGGGTTGGAACCGCTTTCTCGTCCAGAGGTTCGATCCGGTCCCGTGACGCCCCTCGACCCTGCGGCCTTCATCCTGGCCCATACCCGCTTGCAGCCCGTCAGCCACGCCCCGGAGATTTCCCTGTGGCTGGCCGACGAAGTCACGCCGATCTGGCGGCTGACCGAGGAAAAACTGGGCGAAATGGGTGTGCCACCGCCCTTCTGGGCCTTCGCCTGGGCCGGCGGCCAGGCGCTGGCGCGTTATCTGCTGGATCATCCGGACCGCGTGCGCGATCGGGGCGTGCTGGATTTCGCGGCCGGGTCCGGTCTGGTCGGGATCGCCGCCCTGAAGGCGGGCGCGGCCTCGGCCCTGTGCGCCGACATCGACCCCTTCTGTCGGGCGGCCGTGGCTCTGAACGCCGAGGCCAACGGGATGACGCTGGATTTCACCGCCGACAATCTGCTGGACCGCGATCCGCCGCCGGTCGATCTGATCTGTGCCGGCGACGTCTTTTATGAGCGCCCCATGGCCGAGGCCGTCATCGCCTGGCTCAAGGCCGCCCGCGCGCAGGGCACCGAGGTCCTGATCGGCGATCCCAGGCGATCCTATTTTCCGAAGGGCGACCTGATCCAGCTGGCCGAATATGAGGTGCCGACCACGCGCGAGCTGGAGGATCAGGCGGTCAAGCGCTCAGGCGTCTATGGCCTGGAAGGCTAGGGCGAGGGGGCCGCGTCAACCCGGACTCGAACCACGGCCCCGCTCGGAACGTTCGCGCCGGCTGTGATCACCCGACGCGAGCGCATCGACATCGGGGCCGATGCGGCCCCGACCGATCCGGGATCCTAGATGTAGCGGCGCAGCGACCGGGCCAGTTCCTTGCCGCCGTTCTTCTTCTGGGCGGGCTGGTAGGCGACGCGCGAATGCTCGACGCAATAGGGCTGGCCCTCGTCCGACCGGCGGCCGCAGAAGCTGAACTCGTCCGACGACGGATCTCCGATCGGCCATTTGCACATATGGGCCCCCAGCGTCAGGACGGTGGCCGTGCCCGGCAGGTCCAGGACCGCCGGACGCGGAGCCGGCACCGACGGTGCCGCCGTCGCCACGGCGCGCGGAGCCGGATCGATCCGGCGCGGCGCGCTCGGGGCCTGGGCCGGGCGCGGCCGGGCGGCGCGGAAGGCCGGACGCGAGGGCTGGGACGGCGCGGCGCGGCCTGACAGGCCCAGACGATGGACCTTGCCGATCACCGCATTGCGCGTCACGCCGCCCAGCTGTTTGGCGATCTGGCTGGCCGACAGGCCATCGAGCCACAGCTTCTTGAGGTCGGCGACCCGTTCGTCCGTCCAGCCCATCGCACCCGCTCCACTGAATTGATTCAACATCTTGTGGGTCGGCGCCCCTCCGACGCCGCCGTCACACCATCTATCGTAAATCTTTCATTAACCGACGCAACATCTGGCGCCGGCGTATCCACAGAATCTAGATATAGCGTTGCTCGCTGGACTCACCCTCCGATCGCGTCTCGGCCCACATCGGGCCAGGCGCACGCCCAGTTTGGGCGCGCGCAAAGGCTTTGAAAGTTGACGAATTTTCGGGGCGTCGGGCAGGATTGATCGGCCCCCCGAACGGGGGGGCCATGAACGGTCGTCGTCCGTTAAACCTAGTGGCCGACTTCGGGGCGCGGGGCCGGGTCGTGATAGTCCGAGCCCCGCTTGGCCAGGACGAAGCGGCGGTCGCAATAGCCGCACTCCACCGTGCCGTCGTCGCCCACATCCATATAGACCAGCGGGTGGCCGAGCGCCCCGCCGCCGCCGTCACAGGCGACGCGCGCGGTGGTCACCTTGATCTCTTCGGGCTTGGGCGAATAGGTCGGCGAATGACGCGGCGGCATGGATCGGTGTCCGGCAAGGGATTGACGCACCCTGTCTAGGCGCGCCGCCCCGATCTCGTCAAACCAGCTCTTGCTCCGCGGGGCGCTTGCGACCCATCAGCCGCTCCAGCAGCGCCTTGCGCCTGGCAAACAGGGTCCAGCCCAGAGTCGCCGCCGCTACCCACAAACCGCCCTCACCGACCAGGCCCAGGCCCAGGGCCAGTATGACAGCGACATCGCGGCTGATCAGATCCATGGCCGCCGCCGCCACGGTCGCAAACATGCCGCCGTAGCCGAGGATCAGCGCCGTCACCGCCGCGAACCCGATGATCTTTGTCCCGGTCATTGTTCTCTCCGTCAAGGACCCTCATCACAATGTAAAGCGACCTAGACAAATGACCTGTATGTGTCAAGCATCCTTTCCTGAACGTCGATGTTCCTTGCCCGCGCCGGACCTTGGCGTTCCGGTCACGGGGGCCTACCTAGAGGGACCTCAGCTGTCGAAAGCCTCCATGACCGAGCCCCTCCCCGACAACGCCATCGAAGTGCGTAGCCTGACCAAGACCTATGCCGGGTCCAAGAAGTCGCCGCCCAAGACGGCCCTGAAGGGTATTGATCTGGTGGTGCCGCGTGGCTCCATCTTCGGCCTGCTGGGGCCGAACGGGGCCGGCAAGTCGACCCTGATCAACATTCTGGCCGGGATCGTGAACAAGTCAGGCGGCCAGGCCCTCGTCTGGGGCCGTGACATCGACAAGGATTCGCGCGGAGCCCGCGCCGCGCTCGGCGTGGTGGTTCAGGAGATCAGTGCCGACGTCTTCTTCACCCCGCGGGAATCGCTGGAGGTCCAGGCCGGCTACTATGGCGTACCGCCCCGAGAACGGCGCTCCGATGAGCTGCTGGCGGCGCTCGGCCTGGCCGACAAGGCCAATGCCTATGTCCGCACCCTGTCCGGCGGCATGAAGCGCCGGCTGATGGTGGCCAAGGCCCTGGTTCACAATCCGCCCGTCCTGATCCTCGATGAGC
The DNA here is from genome assembly GCA_963205025.1 of Pseudomonadota bacterium. Taxonomy (GTDB): domain Bacteria; phylum Pseudomonadota; class Alphaproteobacteria; order Caulobacterales; family Caulobacteraceae; genus Brevundimonas. Next base: position 3,843 of record CAUJHO010000022.1, read on the forward strand.
CGACCGCCGGGGTCGATGTCGAGCTGCGCCGCCAGCTCTGGGCCTATGTCCGCGAGCTCAGCGCCCGGGGCGTCACCATCCTTCTGACCACCCACTATCTCGAAGAGGCACAGGAGCTGTGTGACACCATCGCCATCGTCAATCACGGAGAGGTGGTGGCCTGTGAGCCGACGGCCCAGCTGCTGCGCCGGCTGGACACCCGCAATGTCGTGGTCACGCCCGAGGTGCCGCTGGATCGTCTGCCCGAGATCACCGGCTTTGACGTCGCCCCGCGCGGGGAGGGCTTCGTGGTCGCCTACAAGACCGGCCAGTCCAGCGTCGAACAGGTCCTGGCCGCCGTGCGCGCCGCCGGTGTCCGCATCCGGGACATCACCACCGAAGACCCGGATCTGGAGGATGTCTTCGTGGCCCTGACCTATGGCGACAAGAGCCAGGTCGATCCGACGCGGGACGAGGTTGTAGCCTGAGCGGGCTTGCTGTAAGCAGCCGCTCCGCTCAGGCGCCCACGCACCCGTAGCTCAGCTGGATAGAGCGTTGCCCTCCGAAGGCAAAGGTCACACGTTCGAATCGTGTCGGGTGCGCCATTCTTGATCCCTGATCCGCCGCGCCGCCGTGCCGGCCACCCCTCGCTTGACAGGTCGTGTCGGTCTTGCGCCACTCTGCCAGGTCGAAACCGAGAGGCAGGATGAGCGAACAGGCGAGCCAGACGCCAAGGCGCGAGCGGGGTTCGGGGCTGGGCCGGGGCAATTTCGCCGCCTGGCTGGCCGGCCGCATCGTGCGCTGGGGCCATCCGCGCTCACAGCTGCCGCGCACGGTCCTGCTCATCTCCCTGTTCGTGCTGTGGCTGATCCTGGGGATCATCGGCTGGCATCAGTGGACCCAGCGAAGCGGCGGTTGTGACGGCTTCTGCGCCGAACAGCTCAGCGACTTTCCCTATCTGACCCTGTGGCTGCTGACACCCCAGGGCGACATCGCCGGCGGCGATGTGCCCCTGACGCTGGATCTGGCGCGCTATTTCGGGGCGGCGATCCCTTTGCTGGGCCTGATCTTCCTGGTCGCCCGTCAGATCGGCGACGCCCTGGCCGAAAGCCTGATGCAGGCCTGGGGGGCCGACCATCTGGTCATCGTGGGCGAGGGACGCCAGGCCGTTCAGGCCGCCGAGGCCGCATCCAGCGAGGAGGCAGCGGTCGTTCTGATCGACCCCTCCATCACCGAGGCCCACGCCGAAGACCTGAACCAGCTTGGAATTCTGGTGCTGCGCGACGATCTGACGGTCGCGGCCGACAAGGCCGGACTGGAGCGGGCCCGCCGCGTCGTGGTGGTCGGCGAAACCGTCACCCACAACCTGTCCCTGGCCCGGCGCGCGGCCGAGCGGCTGGAGGCGGACCGCTCGGACCTCCATGTCCAGATCGAGGACGAGGACGTCCTGGAGATGATGCGCCAATCCGCCGCCGAGGCGACGGCTTCCGGGCCGACGCCGCGCCCCTTCTCCCTGGCCGCCGCCGCCGCGCGCGCGGCCAATGAGACGCTGAAGCTGTGGGACCGAAGCGATGGCCTTCACGTCGCTGCGGTCGGGTCAGGCCCGTTCTCCCAGGCCATGATCCGCCAGGCCATTTCCCTGGGATGGCGGATCGGCCGGCCGGCCCCTCGCGTCAGCCTGTGGGATCCGACCGGCGAGGTTGAGGATCGCTGGACCCGCATGGCCCCGGGGGCCATCGCCGACCTCTCGGCGATCTATGATCGGACCGGCTTCGAAATCCGGTTCTCGCGCGCGGCGTCCATCGGGGTCTTTCTGGCCGAGACGGCCGATGCCGACACCTGGGTTGTGGAAAGCGATGTCGGCACCGCCTGCGCCGCCGCCCTGATGGCCTCGCGGATGGCCCAGGGCCCGCTGGTGGTGGTTTCGGGTGCCGAAGATCTGGGCGATACCCTTCCGGGGGTCTTCACCGCCGTCGCCGGCTTCTCGGCCGGCCTGGCCCAGGCCATTCTCCCGGATGTGGATCTGCGGGCCCAGCGCCTGCATGGGGCCTATGAGAGCCGCGGCAAGAACGGCTACATCGAGTTGGGTGCCTCCGGGTCGGGTGCGCGCTGGTCGATCCTGGCGGAATCCCTGTGGGCCGCAAACCGGGCCTCGGCGGCCCACATTCCGGTCAAGCTGGCCGATGCCGACGCCGCCGGAGCCGATCCGCGCGACGACCGCGACCTGCTGGAGGACCTCGCGAAGATCGAGCACGACCGCTGGTGCGCCGAACGCCTTCTGAACGGCTGGCGGCCCGGTGCGCGCGACAATCTCCAGAAGCTGCATCCCGGCCTCATCCCCTGGCAGGATCTGGACGAGCCGACCCGTCAGAAGGACCGGGACGGGGTCATTGATGCCTTCCGCGTGGCCCGACCGCGCCAAGGTTCCCGTCTCTAGGGCGCGGTCCGGGCGTTGAGAACGGATCGCCGGAGCAATCCGGCGGCCTCGAATTCCAGAGCGGCGACGGATCCGTTCCAACACGCCGAATCCCGCCCTCGGCACGGGCGGTCGCTTGCAGGCGGCGCAGCCGCACGTTACGCCAGCGCGCCATCGACTGGAGACCGGCATGGATCGATCCCGCATCGGCGCCGAGCGCGCCCTTGAGACGCTCGCACACTGGGGCCGGGCCGACGATCCGCGCGAGGCGATTTCGCGCACCTTCGTCTTTGCCGATTTCAACGCAGCCTTCGGCTTCATGACGCGCGTGGCCCTCAAGGCCGACCAGATGGATCACCATCCCGAGTGGTTCAATGTGTACAACCGGGTCGAGGTCGTGCTGACGACCCACGACGCCGACGGCGTGACGGAGCTGGACCTGGCCCTGGCCCAGTTCATGGACGCCGCCGCCAGCGGCCTGGGCGTGCCTGCATGACCGGCCGCGTCGCCGGAAAGGTCGCCCTGATCACGGGCGCCGCCCAGGGCCTCGGCGAGGCCATGGCCCGCCTCCTGGTGCGCGAAGGGGCGCGGGTCGCCGTCACCGACATCAATGCCGACGCGGCCCGCGCCGTCGCCGCCTCGATCAATGTTGATCATCCCGGCCAGGCCGAGGCCTGGGCCCATGACGTCACCGACGAGGCCCGCTGGGCCGAGGTGGTGGCCGAGGTGGTCGCCCGTTTCGGGGGGATGTCGGTTCTGGTCAACAACGCCGGAGTCGGCGGCGACCTGATCTTTGCCGAACAGGACACGGCCGAGAACTGGCAGCGCCAGTTCGACATCAACCTGCGATCGGTCATGTTCGGCTGCAAACACGCCCTGCCGCACCTGCGAGCCTCCGCTCCGGGCTCGATCGTCAATATCTCCTCGGTCGCCGGCCTCGCCGCCGCCCCGGGGATGGGTCCCTACAGTGCCACCAAGGCCGGCGTCTGGATGTATTCCAAGACCATCGCCCTTGAGGAGGCGAAGCTGGGGTCCGACGTCCGCTGCAACTCGGTCCACCCGGTCTTCATCAAGACCGCCATCCTGGATCCGTTCATCAACCTGGCGGGCGGTGACGAGGCCAAGGCCCATGAGCGGCTGATGCGCGGTATTCCGATGCGGCGGATCGGTGAGCCGGACGATGTCGCCTATGCGGTCCTGTACCTGGCCTCGGATGAATCGAGGTTCGTGACGGGAACCGAGATCACCATCGACGGCGGCACCCTGGCCCAATAGGCCCCGGACGCAGGCCGACCGGTCGGGCCGGGGACGCGCTGCCCGCGCTTCAGGTGGTCAGAATGGTGCCCAGCAACAGGGTCGCGCCCGCACGCCCCAGGGTCGTGTTGGTCACGGCCTGCAGTTCGCGCGCCAGCCGGTCGGCGTCCGGCACCTCGCCGGGGATCATGGCGGCCCCGAAAGCCCGCACCACCTGGCTGTAGGCTGCACGAAGCCGGGGGATCGCCTGGATCGCCGCCGCCCGGAAGCTCTCATCCGGCACATCGATCCCAGCCTCGACCGACAGGACGCCGCGACGCCCACGCGACCGGACCACGGTCGCGGTCAGGGACCCCATGCGGGTATAGCTCGGTTGGCTCGAGCTGCTGCTCGAGGGGCCACTGGCCTTGGCGACCGCCGGGGCGGCGGCCAGGGCGAGGCTGAGCGTGAGAAGGTCGCGGCGCTTCATGTCCCTATCCAACCACGGCGCGGCTAAGGATCGGTTTACGTCGTCGGGGCCTCGGCCGGTACCAACCGGATCTCGAACAGATAGGGCCAGTGCTTGCCGGTCACGAACAGCCGCCGGCCCTCGGCGTCCCAGGCGATGCCGTTCAGGACATCGTGACGCCCGCGACTGCCCTGATTGAGCGGCAACAGATCCGTCAGGTCGATCACCCCCACGACCTCGCCGGTGGCCGGATCAATGCGGGCGATCAGATCCTGCTGCCAGAGATTGGCCAGGATCTGGCCGTCGACCCATTCCAGCTCATTCAGCCGGCGGACCTCCTGGCCGCGAAAGGTCACGGTCATCTGGCGGACGACCTCGAAGGTCTCGGGATCGAGGAACCGGATGACCGGCGTGCCGTCGGACAGGATCAGGGACGTCCCATCGGTGGTCAGGCCCCAGCCTTCCCCCGCATAGCGGAACTCCCCGACGGGCGCGCTGAGGTCGTCCGGGTTCCAGATGAAGCCCCGCCCCCCCTGCCATGTCAGGCTGTAGAGCCGCCCGTTCAACTCGGTCAGGCCCTCGCCGAACAGCGCGGGCTCCAACTCGGTACGGACCAGCACCTCGCCATCCTCCAGCCGGACCTCGCGCACCGTCGAGGGAAACTGACCCGTGCTCTCGAACATTCGTCCACCGACATGGATCAGGCCCTGGGTGAAGGCCGTCGGGTCATGCGGATAGATGTTGACGACCTCGAACAGATCCACCGGCGGATGCGGCGGCAAGGCGGGCTGGGCCGACACGATCGGCTCGGACGACGGCGTCTGGGCCGCGACCGAGCCGCATCCGCCCGCCAGCAAAACCGCCACAACAAGCGCCCCGGGCCGGAACCTGCGGATCATGGGTTCAGCCTTCCGACCGCGCCGCCACCATCGGGCGAAGGTCCAGGTCCCGAAACAGCGCGAAATCCTCGTCCTCCTCCGGATTGGGCGTCGTCAGAAGTTTCCCGCCGACGAAGATGGAGTTGGCCCCGGCCAGGAAACAAAGGGCCTGGAGCTCGCGGCTCATTCCCTCGCGCCCGGCTGACAGGCGCACGACCGAGGCCGGACAGACCAGTCGTGCGACCGCCACCGTCCGCACGAACTCGATCGGGTCGATCTCGCCGTCGCGGCTGATCCGGTCGCCCAGCGGCGTTCCGGTCACCGGTACCAGGGCATTGACCGGCAAGCTGTCGGGATGTTTGGGCAGGGTCGCCAGGGCATGCAGGAGGCCGGCCCGGTCTTTGCGGGTCTCGCCCATGCCGACGATGCCGCCGCAGCAGGTCTTCAGGCCGGCGTCCCGCACATATTCCAGCGTATCGAGCCGGTCCTGATAGGTCCGGGTCGTCACCACCTGGCCGTAGAATTCCGGGCCGGTGTCCAGGTTGTGATTGTAGTAGTCCAGCCCCGCAGCCTTGAGTTCGGCCGCCTGGGCAGGCGTCAGCATCCCCAGCGTCGCACAGGTTTCCAGCCCCAGCGCCTTTACGCCCGAGATCATGGTGGCCAGCTTCGGCAGGTCCCGGTCCTTCAGCTCGCGCCAGGCCGCACCCATGCAGAAGCGGTCGGCCCCACCGTCGCGTGCGGCCCGCGCCTCGGCGATGACGGCCTCGGCGTCCATCAATTTCGACGCCTTCAGGCCCGTGTCGAAACTGGCGGACTGGCTGCAATAGCCGCAGTTCTCGGCACAGCCGCCGGTCTTGACCGACAACAGCTGGGCCCTCTGGATCTCGGACGGGTCGAAGCGCCGGCGATGAACCGCCGCCGCTTCGAACACCAGCTCCATGAACGGCCGCTCGAACAGGGCCTCGACCTCCGCCGGGGTCCAGTCGTGCCGGACCTCAGCGGGATCGCGCGGCCGGCGGGGCGCTCCGTCAGCCATCAGGACCCGGCCTTGTCGGCGGCAGCTTTCGCCTGGCGCTTGCGCGCCGCCATGTTGAGGGCCTCAACCCCGGCCGAGAAGGCCATGGCCGCATAGATGTAGCCCTTGGGCACATGGAAGCCGAAGCCATCAGCGATCAACACCATGCCGATCATCAACAGGAAGCCCAGCGCCAGCATCACCACCGTCGGGTTCTTGTTGATGAAATTGGCCAGCGGGTCGGCCGCCAGCAGCATCACCGTCACCGAAACGATGACTGCGATCACCATGATCGGCAGGTGCTCGGTCATGCCCACCGCCGTCAGGATCGAATCGATGGAGAAGACGAGGTCCAGCAGGATGATCTGGACGATCGCCGCGCCGGCATTCGAGATGACGACATCCTTCTTGTCGAGCAGGTCGTGATGCTCGCTGGGGACGGGATCGACCGAATGGTGGATTTCCTTGGTAGCCTTCCACACCAGGAACAGGCCGCCGGCGATCAGGATCAGGTCCTTCCAGGAGAATTCATTGCCCCAGATCTCGAACACCGGCTGGGTCAGACCGACCAGCCAGGCGATGATCGACAGCAGGGCCAGGCGCATGACCAGGGCCAGGCCGATACCGATGCGCCGCACCCGCTGGCGCTGGTCCTCCGGCAGCTTGTTCGACAGGATCGAAATGAAGATCAGATTGTCGATCCCCAGCACGACCTCCATCACCACCAGGGCGATCAGGGCGGCCCAGGCGGCGGGGTCGGAGAAAAGCGGGAGGATGGCGTCCATCGTCGGTCCTTGAGTTCACGAGATTGCGTCTTGTTACGGAGGTGGCCGCCCCAAGGCAACGGATTGCTGTCGATCCGGTTGCTCCTTTGAAACTTCGGTGCTATCAGGCGCCCGGCTTCGGACGGGGCGGTCCATTCGGACTTGTCCCGTCCTGTGCTTTTTCAAGCATTTCAAGCCCTTGACGGAGGCGAATCCTCGCCGCCGGCTGTGACCCAAACGCTGACCCTCTAGGCGGACCCGAAGTGGCGGACGATTTCAAAGCCAACGAAGTCTCGGAACGCTATGCGCGCGCCCTGTTTGAACTCGCCGACGAGGCGGGGTCGATCGATCAGGTCCGCAGCGATCTGAAGAGTCTCAAGGCCATGCTGGCCGACAGTGCCGAGCTGCGCCGGGCCGTGACCTCGCCGATCTATTCGGCCGAGGACAAGGGCAAGGCCCTGGTCGCCATCGCGGCCAAGTCCGGCTTCAACATGCTCACGGCCAAATTCCTGGGCCTGCTGACCCAGAATGACCGCGCCGCCGCCCTGCCGGGCGTCATCGCCGGTTATGAGGCCCTGTGGGCCAGAAAGACCGGCGTCGTCGGGGCCGAGGTCATTTCGGCCCAGCCGCTGTCGGCGGCACAACTGAAGAACATCAAATCCGCCCTGCGTACCGCGCTGGGTCAGGACCCTGAACTCGAGGCCCGGGTCGATCCGTCGATCCTCGGCGGCCTCAAGGTCAAGGTGGGCTCGAAACTGTTCGACGCCTCGCTTAAGACCAAACTCGACACCCTGAAATTCGCCCTCAAGAGAGCGTAAAGACCATGGATATCCGCGCCGCCGAAATCTCGGCCATCCTCAAGCAACAGATCGCCGGCTTCGGCGACGAGGCCGATGTCTCCGACGTCGGCCAGGTCCTGTCGGTGGGCGACGGCATCGCCCGCGTCCACGGCCTGGATCAGGTCCAGGCCGGTGAGATGGTCTCCTTCCCCAAGGCTGGCGTGAAGGGCATGGCCCTGAATCTGGAACGCGACAACGTCGGGGTCGTGATCTTCGGCTCGGACGCCCAGATCATGGAAGGCGACGAAGTCCGTCGTCTCGGCGAAATCGTGGACGTGCCGGTCGGCAAGGGCCTGCTCGGTCGCGTCGTCAACCCGCTGGGTGAGCCGATCGACGGCAAGGGCCCGATCAAGGCGACCGAGCGCCGCCGCGTCGACGTCAAGGCTCCGGGCATCATTCCCCGCAAGTCGGTGCATGAGCCGATGCAGACCGGCCTGAAGGCCATCGACACCCTGATCCCGATCGGTCGGGGCCAGCGCGAGCTGATCATCGGTGACCGCCAGGTCGGCAAGACCGCCGTGGCCATCGACACCATCCTGAACCAGAAGTCGATCAACGGCGACGGTGCCGCAGAGAGCGAAAAGCTCTACTGCATCTACGTCGCCGTCGGCCAAAAGCGTTCGACCGTCGCCCAGATCGTCAAGACGCTCGAGGAGGCCGGCGCGATGGAATATTCCATCGTCGTGGCCGCCACGGCGTCGGAACCGGCCCCGCTGCAGTTCCTGGCCCCGTTCGCCGGCTGCGCCATGGGCGAGTGGTTCCGTGACAACGGCATGCACGGCCTGATCATCTATGACGACCTGTCCAAGCAGGCCGTGGCCTATCGCCAGATGTCGCTCTTGCTGCGCCGTCCGCCGGGCCGCGAAGCCTATCCGGGCGACGTCTTCTATCTGCATTCGCGCCTGCTGGAACGCGCCGCCAAGCTGAACGAAGACAATGGCTCCGGCTCGCTGACCGCCCTGCCGGTCATCGAAACCCAGGCCAACGACGTCTCGGCCTACATCCCGACCAATGTGATCTCGATCACGGACGGCCAGATCTTCCTGGAATCGGACCTGTTCTACCAGGGCATCCGCCCGGCGGTGAACGTCGGCATCTCGGTGTCGCGCGTGGGCTCCTCGGCCCAGATCAAGGCCATGAAACAGGTCGCCGGCCCCATTAAGGGCGAGCTGGCCCAATACCGGGAAATGGCCGCCTTCGCCAAGTTCGGCTCAGACCTGGACGCCTCCACCCAAAAGCTGCTGGCCCGTGGCGAACGCCTGACGGAACTGCTCAAGCAGCCCCAGTACGCCCCGCTCAAGGTCGAAGAGCAGGTCTGCGTGATCTACGCCGGCACCCGTGGCTACCTCGACGGCATCCCGACCTCGGCGGTCGGTCGCTTCGAGGCCGAGTTCCTGGCCCTGCTGCGCGGCAAGCACGCCAAGCTCCTGGACGGCATCCGCACCAAGAAGGCGCTGGACGACAATCTCGAAGGTGAGCTGAAGTCGGTGCTGGCATCCTTCACCTCGACCTTCGCGGCCTGATCGGAGACCGGTAGTCCGCCATGGCCAGCCTGAAGGAAATGCGCAATCGGATCGGAAGCGTGAAAGCCACGCAGAAGATCACGAAGGCCATGCAGATGGTCGCCGCCGCCAAGCTGAAGCGGGCGACCGAGCAGGCCGAGAACGCGCGCCCCTATGCCGCGCGCATGTCGGCCGTCATCGCCAATCTGGCGCGTGGCGTCTCCGGCGACGGGGCGCCCAAGCTCCTGGCCGGGACCGGCCACGAGAACAAGCACCTGATCGTCGTCGCCACGGCCGACAAGGGCCTGGCCGGCGGCTTCAACTCGTCGATCGTGCGCGCCGCGCGTGAGCGCATCCAGTTCCTCATCAACGAGGGCAAGGACGTCTCGATCATCACCGTGGGCCGCAAGGCCAACGACCAGCTGCGTCGTCTTTTCGGTGACAAGATCATCGACCGGTATCTGCTGTCGGATCACAAGGTGCTGTCACTGGCCGCCGCGCAGCCGGTTGCCGATCGTGTCCTGGCCGAATTCGAAGCCGGCAACGCCGATGTCGTGACCCTGTTCTACAGCCGCTTCAAGTCGGTCATCTCGCAGGTGCCGACCGCCAAGCAGCTGGTCCCGGCCGTGGTCGATGACGGCTCCGAGCCGGTCGATCTGAACGGCGCGGCCTATGACTATGAGCCCTCGGAAGAGGCCATCCTCGAGACGCTTCTGCCGCGCAACATCGCCGTCCAGATCCTGGCGGCGCTCTATGAGAACCAGGCCGGCTTCTTTGGCGCGCAAATGAGCGCCATGGATTCCGCCACCCGCAATGCGGGCGACATGATCGCCAGCATGACCCTTCAATATAACCGTCAACGCCAGGCACAGATCACCAAGGAGCTGATTGAAATCATCTCCGGTGCCGAAGCCCTCTGACGACCCGCCCGCACGATAAAACGGACCTGAACACCATGGCCACCGCCCCCAAGACCGCCGCCAAGAAGCCCGCCGCCGCCAAGAAGCCGGCTGCGCCCAAGGCCGCTGCCGCCAAGACCGCCGCCCCGAAGAAGGCCGCGCCCAAGGCCGGCGCGACCGGTCGTATCTCCCAGGTCATCGGCGCCGTCGTCGACGTTGAGTTCGACGGCCAGCTGCCGGCGATCCTGAACGCTCTGGAAACCACCAACACCGACCAGCGCACGGGCGAAGAGTTCCGCCTGGTTCTGGAAGTCGCCCAGCACCTGGGTGAGAACACCGTTCGCACCATCGCCATGGACACTACCGAGGGCCTGACCCGCGGTCAGCCGGTCACCGATACCGGTTCGTCGATCCAGGCCCCGGTTGGCCCGGGCACGCTGGGCCGCATCATGAACGTCGTCGGTGACCCGATCGACGAGGCCGGCCCGATCAAGACCGACCTGCATCGTCCGATCCACAAGGAAGCCCCGTCGTTCGAGGAACAGTCCACCTCGGCGGAAATCCTGGTCACCGGCATCAAGGTCGTGGACCTGATGTGCCCCTACACCAAGGGCGGCAAGATCGGCCTGTTCGGCGGTGCCGGCGTCGGCAAGACCGTGACCATGCAGGAGCTGATCAACAACATCGCCAAGGCCTATGGCGGCTACTCCGTGCTGGCCGGCGTCGGTGAACGCACCCGCGAAGGCAACGACCTGTACCACGAGATGATCGAGTCCAACGTGAACGTGGACCCGGCCAAGAACAACGGCTCGACCGAAGGCTCCAAGTGCGCCCTGGTCTATGGCCAGATGAACGAGCCCCCCGGTGCCCGCGCCCGCGTCGCCCTGACCGGCCTGTCCATCGCGGAATATTTCCGCGACGAGGAAGGCAAGGACGTGCTGCTGTTTGTCGACAACATCTTCCGCTTCACCCAGGCCGGCTCGGAAGTGTCGGCGCTTCTGGGCCGCATCCCGTCGGCGGTGGGCTATCAGCCGACCCTGGCCACCGAGATGGGCAACCTTCAGGAGCGCATCACCTCCACCAAGAAGGGCTCGATCACCTCGGTCCAGGCCATCTACGTTCCGGCCGACGACCTGACCGACCCGGCTCCGGCCGCTTCGTTCGCCCACCTGGACGCCACCACCGTGCTGAGCCGCGACATCGCCGCCCAGGCCATCTTCCCGGCGGTGGACCCGCTGGACTCGACCTCGCGGATCATGGACCCGCTCGTCATCGGTGACGAACACTATGCCGTCGCCCGTCGCGTTCAGGAAATCCTCCAGCAGTACAAGTCTCTGAAGGACATCATCGCCATTCTGGGCATGGACGAGCTGTCGGAAGACGACAAGCTGGTCGTGGCCCGCGCCCGCAAGATCCAGCGCTTCCTGTCGCAGCCCTTCTTCGTGGCCGAGCAGTTCACCAACTCGCCCGGCAAGTTCGTGTCGCTGGAAGACACCATCTCGTCCTTCCGTCGCATCTGCGACGGCGAAGGCGACGCCTATCCGGAAGCCGCCTTCTACATGGTCGGCAACTTCGACGAGGTAGTCGCCAAGGCCGAGAAGATGGCGGCCGAGGCGTAATGGGGCGGCTGTGGGCAGGCCTGGCCTTGCCCGCAGTCCTTTTGGCTGGCTGTTCGCAGCCGGCTGAAACCGTTCCGCTCCATGCGGATGAAATCTACGAACAGGCGTTGTTTGGATGGTGCATCGAGCAACTCGGAGGTGAGCCTCTGGTTGAGAATACGCTCGATCCGACCGAGCCGCCTTGGGAGTTGTACGTCGGGACCGAAGGTGCCCGGCTCTACTCGGCCCGCCCCTCTGAACGGCAGTCTCCCGAGGTTCATATCTCTCTCGATCCAGAGCCAAGCTACTGCGAGGTTCTCTCCGGCCTCGGAAGCGAACGAATCGGATTCGTTGATCAACAAATCCAGGCAATTCCTTCGCTTCAGGTAGTCGCCGAATCGACGGAAGGGCGGGAGAGCCGCATCGTTTATCAAGTTCAAGGTCAGCCGCTTCAGATCGAAATCCGGCAGCGGCGGCGTGAAAATGAACAGGGACCGACCGTGCTCGACGCGACCGTCACGCGCGTCGACCCCGAGCAGCAGGAACAGGCATAATGACTGACAAACTCCACTTCTCCCTCGTCGCCCCCGAGCGCGAAGTCTTCGCAGGCGAGGTCGACCAGGTCGACGCGCCCGGCATCGAAGGCGACTTCGGCGTCCTGCCGAACCATGCGCCGTTCATGACGGCCCTGCGCGAAGGCCCGGTCACGGTCCACAGCGGCTCGAACCGTCGGACCTTCACGGTCAAGGGCGGCTTTGCCGATGTCACCGCCGCCGGCCTGACCATCCTGGCCGAAGAGGCCTCGGAAACCGCCGAGGCCTGACACCCTCTGGTGTCACCGTCAGGCCTGTCCCGGCGGCCCATCACCTCAAACGTCGCCTCGACGGGCTCAGCCGGTGATCATGGAACCCCGGGACGAGCCCGGGCATGACGGAGGTAAGATGACCGACGCCGCCGCGCCTCGTCTCGAGGACTGCATCAACCAGACCTGTCCCTGGTCGGGCCTGCCGGTTTCGGCTGAGGCGCTGACGGTCTATCGCGGCCATGTTGTCGGCTTCTGCCATCCCGGCTGCCGCGACAAGTTCCAGGCCGCGACCTGGGCCTTCGATCAGATCCTCGATCAGGAGTGACGGCGCTCATCTATCTCCTGGCCGCCGCCGCCGAAATCGGGGGCTGTTTCGCCTTCTGGGCCTGGCTCCGGCTTGGAAAGTCGGCGTGGTGGGCCTTACCGGGCACGGCCCTGCTGATCCTGTTCGCCCTGTTGCTCACCCGCGTTGAGGCCAGCGCCGCCGGCCGGGCCTTTGCCGCCTACGGCGGGGTCTATATTGCGGCTTCGGTGGCCTGGCTGTGGCTGGTCGAGCACCGCACGCCCGATCGCTGGGACCTGATCGGGGCCGTCGTCTGCCTGGTCGGGGCCGCAATCATCCTGTTTGGGCCGCGCGCGGGTTGAAGACGCGCCCGGACAGGCCGATATGCCTGCCATGCCGACGCTCCCGCCCTATATCCCCGACGGCCTCGATGAAGGTCTGATCCGCCAGGTCGTCTTCGGCTTCTATGATCAGGTGCGCGCCGACGCCGAGCTGGCCCCGGTCTTCGACGCCCGCATCCCGCCGGAAGCCTGGCCGCACCACCTTGAGACCATGTGCGATTTCTGGTCGTCGGTGCTGATGCGAACCGGGCGCTACCACGGTCGGCCCATGCCCAAGCACCTGGCCCTGCCCGAGTTGAACGACGCCCATTTCCACCGCTGGCTCAGCCTGTTTCGCACCACCGTGCGCGATCTGTGCCCACCCGCCGTGGCCGACCTATTTCTGGACCGCGCCCTGAATATCGCCCAGGCCTTCCGCCTGCAGATGGCGATCCGCGATGGCCGGGATGCGCTTGGGGTGCACCCCTTCACCGAGGCCGATCTGACTCCGGCGGCTTGACCTGCGCGCCGCTTGCCCTAGATAGCCGCCGACAAGACGAGGCCACGTCCTCGCCCCGCATGTCGCGGGCCAAGTCCGGGACGGCCCGGCCCTTTGCAAGGAGGGCCGACCCATGGCCTGGATCTATCTGTTCATCGCCGGCGTGCTGGAGGTCGTTTGGGCCTTCTACATGAAGCAGTCCGAAGGGTTCACCCGGCTGTGGCCCAGCCTCATCACCCTGGTCGCCATGATCATCAGCTTCGCGCTGCTGTCATTGTCGATGCGGACCTTGCCGCTGGGCACGGCCTATGCCGTCTGGACCGGCATCGGGGCGGTCGGGGCCTTTATTGTCGGGGCCTGGGTCCTCAATGAGCCGCTCAGCCTGATGCGGATCAGCGCCGCCGCCCTGATCGTCGGTGGCCTGATCCTGATGAAACTGTCGGCCCCCGCTGCCTAGGGCCGCTCTCATCAGCCTTTGTTAACCATGGCGGCCCCAGATTCCGGGCCATTATGTTCGCCCGCCGTCAGTCCGCCCTGGCCACCTCTGCCGGAACGCCCCCCGCGCCGCGTATGCGGCTGAATCCGCGTGCGCTTCTGGCCCAGTTCAGGAAGCCACCGGTCGCCGTCGCCACCGCCGCCCTCGCCTTCGTCGGGGCGGCCGGCCTGTTGATCGTCGTGATCGGGGACCCGCGCGCCGGCACCCCCACCGCCCGGGCCGATGTCGAACGCCCCGCCCCGGTCCAACGCCCCCAGATCAGCGGGGCCGAAGTCTTCGGCGTCGATACGCTGGGGGCCTATCAGGACCTGACCGCACCGGGCAATGTCGATGCCCCCGGCGGCGAGGCCGTCATCACCCTGCCCGGCTCGGCCCAGGTCCTGACCGGGCCGGTCGTGCGCCAGGCCCCGGCCGCTCCGCTGGCCGCCGCCCCGATCGCCGGTCTGAGCCAGCCCGGTCCCAATGGGCCGTTGCCGGTCATCGCCTCGGATGGACGCACCGCCTTCTCGGCCTATGCCCGCCCCTTCAGCCCCGACGGACGCCCGCGCGTGGCCCTGATCGTCGGCGGCCTGGGTCTGAACACCCCCGCCACCCGCGCCGCCATCGAGGCTCTGCCGCCGGAGGTGACCCTGAGCTTCTCGGCCTATGCCGAGGGCCTCCAGGGCTGGATCGACCTGGCCCGCGCCGATGGCCATGAGGTCCTGCTGGAGCTGCCGATGGAGCCCGAGGACTATCCGCAGAACGATACCGGCCCCTATACGCTGCTGGCCGGCTCAGACATCGACGAGCTGGATCGCCGGATGAACTGGCTGCTGGGCCGCGCCACCGGCTACTACGGCGTCTCCAACTACCTCGGGACGGCCTTCTTTGCCTCGGACGCCTCCATGACGCCGTTCATGCAGCGCCTGCGCTCGCGCGGCCTGGCCTTCATCGACGACGGCCAGGCACGCAGTCGTCAGGGGGCCTATGCCCGCGCCAGCGCCAATCGCATCATCGACGAGGCCCAGGATGCCGCCTCCATCCTGGCGGCCCTGAACGGCCTGGAAGCCACCGCCCGCGCCAATGGTCAGGCGCTCGGCACCGGCTACGGCTTTGCCGTCACGGTCGCCACAGCGGTGCGCTGGACGCAGGGGCTGAACGAACGCGGCATCCAGCTGGCCCCGGCCTCGTCGCTGGCGGCGCGGTCCGGCGTACGTCGCGCTTCGTGAACGTCTCCGACGCCTTTCCTTCACACCGTCCGAACGTCGGCATCGTCCTGTTCAATGCCGAGGGCCTGACCTGGATCGGTCGGCGCGGCGACGTGGCCCATGCGCGGCGCTGGCAATGGCCACAGGGCGGCGTCGATGACGGCGAAGACCTCGAAGCCGCCGCCCGGCGCGAGCTCGCGGAAGAGACCGGCATTACCTCGGCCGACTACCTCGCCCGCACCGAGGACTGGATCACCTATGATTTCCCGCCCGGCGTGATTGCCCGCGACAAGCGCCTGGGGCGGCGCGGGTGGCTCGGCCAGAAGCAGATCTGGTTCGCCTTTCGCTTCACCGGCGCTGAGGCCGAAATCAACCTGTTCGCTGATGGCGAGCCGGAGTTCGATCAGTGGCGCTGGGAGACGCTCGAGCGCGTCATCGATGTGGCGGCGCCCTTCAAACAGGATGTGTATCGCCGGGTGGTCGCAGCCTTTGGCGTCTTCGCCCGGCCCGAGACCTGACCATCCCCGTCACCGGCGGTGATAACTGACAGTTTCAGCCTCTGTGTCTTCGAATTTCTGAAAAGGCGCCGTCCGTCCGGGCAGGGCAGCTAGACTCGCCGGCGTCGCGGCCCGGATCTGATTGTCCTGACTGGATTCAGGGCACCCGAGGCTCCGAATACCGCACGTTTCCGGTGCCCGAATGCGGCCTCATACCACACCGGCCTGGCGCAGGGTCGCGATCTCATCGGCGGACAGGCCCAGGGCCTCGCCCAGCACCGTCTCGGTATCCGCCCCCAGGGCCGGCGGCGCATGGCGATAGGACACGGGTGTCTGCGACAGCCGGATCGGACTGGCGACGGTCTGGACCGTCTCGGCCAGGTCGGCCCGCGCCTGATCGACCACCAGGCCGCGATGCCTAGCCTGAGGCTCGGCGAAAACCCGGTCCACGGTGTTGATCGGACCACAGGGCACGCCGGCCGCCTCCAGGGCCCCGATCCAGGCGTCCGTGCCCTGCAGGGTCAGGAACGGCGCCAGGGCCGTGATCAGCTCGACCCGATTCTCGACCCTGAGCGCATTGGTGACAAAGCGGCTGTCCTCACCCAGATCAGCGGCCCCGATAGCCCGGCACAGGTTCCTGAACTGGCCGTCATTGCCGACCGCGATCACGACCGCCCCGTCCGCCGTCGCAAAGGGCTGGTAAGGAGCCAGATTGGGGTGGGCATTGCCCATGCGGCCCGGGGCCTTGCCCGACACGAAGAAGTTGGTCGCCTGATTGGCCAGCATGGCCGCCTGGACATCGAACAGGGCGACGTCGATGTGCTGGCCCTGGCCGGTCGCGCGCGCATGCAGCAGGGCCGCCAGAACGGCGTTGGACGCATACAGGCCGGTGAACAGATCGACCACCGCCACCCCGACCTTCATCGGCTCGGCGCCGGGGCTGCCGTCCGGCTGGCCGGTAATCGACATCAGCCCGCCCATGGCCTGGATCATATAGTCGTAGCCGGCCTTGTCCTTGAGCGGCCCGTCCTGGCCGAAGCCGGTGATCGAGGCATAGACCAGCTTCGGATTGACGGCGCTCAAGCCGGCATAGTCGAGGCCATATTTGGTCAGGCCGCCGGTCTTGAAGTTCTCGACCACCACATCGGCCCGGGCCGCCAGCCGGCGCAGCAGGTCCGCCCCCTCGGGCTTGGCCATGTCGACCGTGATCGAGCGTTTGTTGCGGTTGGCGGCGAGATAATAGGCCGCGTCGCCGCGCGCGCCATTGGCCTGGGTCGTGAACGGTGGGCCCCACTGGCGGGTGTCGTCCCCGGCCCCGGGACGCTCGACCTTGATCACCTCGGCTCCCAGATCCGCCAGCACCTGGGTCGCCCACGGCCCGGCCAGAACGCGCGACAGGTCGAGGACGGTAACGCCGGAAAGGGGGCCTTGGGTCTGGGTCATGCCCTGCCTCTAGCGCGTCATCGGCAGATGCGAAATGCCGGGCCGCGCTACAGCCCCGGGTCCCAGACCCCGGCGTCCCGCATCCGGCACTCGCGGGCCTCGTCGGCGCGCTTGCCCATGGTGCGGGCCGTCGCCTTGATCTCGTCGGACACGGTTGTCTTGAACACGCCCGGCACGAGGGCATGGCAGAAGGCACAGGCCGACAACCTGAGCAGCTTGAAGCCAAACCGGCCCGAGGCCGCCATATGCTCCAGATAGGTTTCCTCGACCTCGCGCGGATGGTCGACAAAAAGGCGCTTGAACTGGTCGCGCATGGAGACGGATCGCCCTGGCCGCTAGTGCTTTGTCCCATACTGCCGTATCACGCCCGCAATTCACAGAGCGGGTGGCTCTCCACCCCGAAGCCAGAGATCTCGCCATGTCCCACGATGGAGCCGTCCCGCCCGCCAAGACCTTCCGCTGGGAAGACCCGTTCGACATGGACGGTCGTCTGACCGACGACGAAGGCATGATCCGCGACGCCGCCCGCGCCTATGCCCGCGAGCAGCTGTTGCCGCGCATCGTGGCGGCCTTCCGCGACGAGACCTTCGACCGTTCGATCATGACCGAAATGGGCGAGATGGGCTTTCTGGGAGCGACCCTGCCTGAGGAATACGGCGGCTCGGGTGCCAGCCATGTCGCCTACGGCCTGATCGCGCGCGAGATCGAGGCGATCGACAGCGGTTATCGCTCGGCCATGTCGGTGCAGTCGTCCCTGGCCATGTATCCGATCTATGCCTTCGGTTCCGAGGAACAGAAGAGCCGCTTCTTGCCACGCATGGCGGCGGGTGAGTTGATCGGCTGTTTCGGCCTGACCGAAGCCGACGGCGGCTCGGACCCGGCCTCGATGAAGACCAAGGCCGAGGCCGTGCCCAACGGCTACAAGCTGAATGGGGCCAAATACTGGATCACCAACTCGCCGATCTCCGACCTGGCTGTGGTCTGGGCCAAGCTCGACGGCGTCATCCGCGGCTTCATCGTCGAGCGCGGCTTTGAGGGCTTCACCACCGACAAGATCGGCGACAAGCTCAGCCTTCGCGCCTCGATCACCGGCGACATCGGCCTGAACGACGTCTTCGTGCCGGAAGAGAACCTGCTGCCCGGCGTCAAGGGCCTGCGGGGGCCGTTCTCCTGCCTGAACAAGGCCCGCTACGGCATCGCCTGGGGGGCCATGGGGGCGGCCGAGTTCTGCTTCCATGCCAGCCGCGACTATGTCGCCGACCGCATGCTGTTCGGCCGGCCACTGTCGAGCCGCCAGCTGGTCCAGAAGAAGCTGGCCGACATGCAGACCGAGATCTTCCTGGGATTGGAAGGCGCCTATGCGCTCGGTCGTCTGATCGACACGGGGGCCTGGGTTCCTGAGGCCATCAGCCTGATGAAGCGCAACAATTGCGGCAAGGCGTTGGACATCGCCCGCGTCGCGCGCGACATGCACGGCGGGGCCGGCATCACCGGTGAGATGCATGTCATGCGCCACGCCATGAACCTGGAAACGGTGAATACCTACGAAGGGGCCCACGACGTCCACGCCCTGATCCTGGGCCGGGCCATCACCGGCGAGAGCGCCTTCTAGGCACCCTCAACCCAACGAGAAACGGTGATTACCGCTCCTTAAGGCCGCCCGTGCCAGTGTGGTCGCATGGCCGGGCCCGTTCACTACGAAGTCTTCGCACGCAGGACGGCCGTTGCCGGCTGGACGCTGCAGACAGCTATTGAATCCCGGGATCAGGCCCTGCAGCTGGCCGATGAGCTGCTGGCCGACAAACGCGCTGTTTCAGTCCGCGTGACCAAGGAAACCCTGGACGTCCAGACCATGGAGTTTCAGAGCCTCACCCTGGTCACCAAGGGTGCGCCCGAGCCCCCGCGCCCCAAGTCCGTGCGGGATGACCGCTCTCTGATGGTCTGCACCGCGCCGGCCGACCTCTATACGTCCCATGCTCGTGACCTAATCAGCCGCGTCCTCGACGACTGGCTGGCGCGCCAGGGCGTGACCCCGTTCGAATTGCTGCATCGCCCCGACCTGGTCGAACAGCTTGATGCGTCGGGTCTGGCGCTTCAGCACGCGATCCAGAAGGTGGCCGTTCCCGAAAGCCAGGCCACCGGCCAGCCCGTGCATGAGATCATCCGCCACTATCAGCGACTGATCGAGCAGGCGGTTGACCGGCTGCTGCGGGCCGGACGCGGCCAGCGCTTTGCCGACCTGTCGGCCGTACCGGTCGCCGATGTGGCGCGCCGCCTCGTGGGCGACCCCGAGCGGGCCTTCCTGCTGAGCGGTGCCGTCGCCCAGGCCATGGCCCGGGCCCGTGGCTGGCGTGGCAAGTTCGAGGTTCTGATGGATCTGGCTGACACGGCACCCGAGGACGCCGACGCCGCCGCCCTGGTGCATGTCGTCATCGAACAGGCCGCCGGCGAAATCCTCGCCCTGCGCTCGGCGCGCGCCGAGGTGCTGGGGCCTGAGCTGGACCTCGGCGGCCAGATGGCCGCCCTGGTCAGGCTCGCGGTGCCCGCCGAGGCCGCCGTGGTGGCCCGGACCGATGCCCGCGTCGCCGCCGTCGTTCCCGATCTGGAAGGGCCGGCCGTTCGACTGGGCCAGCATATGGCCAAGGGTCAGTACCGTGTCCTGGCCTCGGCCCTGTCGCGCCGGGTCCTGCGTGAGCTGATGGGGCCGCGGCGGCTGCGGCCGGCCAGTCCATCGGGCGAAATCGACGTCCTGCGGGCCATGGCCATGATCCTGACCGCCGCCGCCGGCAAATTCCTGACGCTCGAGGAGGCTCAACTGGCCTTCGCCGAGCGCTCCAAGGCCCTGGTCGCGGCCGATTTCGTGGAGGCCTACGTCGGCGCGGCCCCGAACCCGCTGGCTGAGGCCGAGCTGCTGGTTCGACTGTGTGAAAATGTCACCGGACCTGGGGCCAGGCGCAGCGCCTCGCGCTGGCTGGTGGCCTGTGTCACCGCCCTGCGCTTTGAGCGCAGCTTGCGCGACACCGACCTGGGGGCCGGGGCCCGCCTGATGAGCCTGGCTGAGCTGCAGGCCCGCGTCCGCGGCTGCGGCCTGGCCGAAAAGGACCAGGCCGAGGTCTTCGATGCCCTGTCCCGGGTCGGCGACGCCATCGAGGCCGAAGGTCGGGTCTCGACCCAGATCGCGCGGGCCTCAGCCCCCCTTCTCCAGAGGCTGACCCTGCTGCTCCGCATGGCGGCTGGCCAGGCCTGTCCCAGCGGACCGGCGGCCGACCGCGCCCGCACCGAGGCCCTGCGCCTGTTGCGCGGTTCCCAGACACGACAGGCCCTGGCCTCCGATCCAGAGGCCCTGCCGAAGCTCAGGCCCCTGATCCAGGCCGCCGGCCTGGCGGCCTGAGGCCTATTTGCGGGCGCGCAGCTCGTCGCGGATTTCGGTGAGCAGGGCTTCGGTCGGGGTCGGGGCCTCGGGGGTCGCGTCCGGCTCTGCCGCCTGCTGACGGCGCAGCTTGTTGATCCCCTTGACCACCATGAAGATGACGAAGGACACGATCACGAACTGAATGATCGTGTTCAGGAAAGCGCCGTATTCGATGAAGACCGGCTCCGCTCCGGGGTTGGTCGGATTTTCCGGCAGGGCGATCTTGAGGGCCGTGAAGTCGACGCCACCGATCAGCCAGCCGATGGGCGGCATGACGATCTGGTCGACCAGGCTGGTGACGATCTTGCCGAAGGCCGCCCCGATCACCACACCGACGGCAAGGTCGATGACATTGCCCCGGGAAATAAACTCACGAAATTCGGTAAAGACGCCCATGGCGCGCCGGCCCCCTTGCTGTTGCAGGGGGAAGGTTAGTCGGCATTCAGCCGTTCGCGCAACTCCTTGCCGCTCTTGAAGAACGGCACCGCCTTGGCTGGAACCTGCACGGACGCGCCGGTGCGGGGATTACGTCCCTGGCGGGCCGGGCGGCTGCGGACCGAAAAGGCACCGAAACCGCGCAATTCGATCCGCCCGCCTTCGGCCAGGGCGTCGGTCATCTGATCCAGGATGACGCCGACGATCTTTTCGACGTCCTTCTGGGTCAGGTGCGGGTTCTCTGCGGCCAGACGGTCGATCAGCTCAGACTTGATCATGTCATTCCGACCGCGCTTGCGGCCCCTCTGATGATCCTCCCCCGGATCAAGCGGCGCACCCTAGCCTTCACCGGGCAGGCGAAAAAGAGGGATTCTCTGTTACGAACCCCAGAAAAAACCCCGCCCGGCAAAGCCGGACGGGGCATTTCAGATCAGCGGATCACCGCTGGATCAGGCCTTGTCGGCCTTTTCCTTCAGAGCGGCACCCAGGATGTCGCCCAGCGAAGCGCCGGAATCCTGCGATCCGTACTGCTCGACGGCTTCCTTCTCGTCCTTCATCTCCAGAGCCTTGATCGACACCGAGATGCGGCGCGTGGCGCGGTCCACGGCGGTGACCAGGGCATCGACGCGGTCGCCGACGGCAAAACGCTCGGGGCGCTGGTCGGCGCGATCGCGCGACAGATCCGACTTGCGGATGAAGGCGGTCGCCGGTGCGTCGTCGTCACCGAACTTGACCTCGATCCCGCCCGAGGTGATCTCAGTGACCGTCACAGTCACGGTCTGGCCGCGGGTGAAGCTGTCGCCTTCCAGCGGATCGCCGCCCAGTTGCTTGATGCCGAGCGAGACGCGCTCCTTCTCGACGTCCACATCCAGGACCTTGGCCTTGACCATTTCGCCCTTGCGGTAACGCTGGATAGCCTCTTCGCCCGGCGCGTTCCAGTCGATGTCCGACAGGTGCACCATGCCGTCGATGTCGTTGTCCAGGCCCAGGAACAGACCGAATTCGGTGGCGTTCTTGACCTCGCCCTCGACAACCGAGCCGACCGGGTGCGCTTCCAGGAAGGCGTCCCACGGATTGGCCTGGGCCTGCTTGAGGCCCAGCGAGATGCGACGCTTGGAGGCGTCGACGTCCAGGACGATGACGTCCACTTCCTGCGAGGTGGAAACGATCTTGCCCGGATGGACGTTCTTCTTGGTCCAGGACATTTCCGAGACGTGAACCAGGCCCTCGACCCCGGCTTCCAGCTCAACAAACGCGCCGTAGTCCGTGATGTTGGTGATGCGACCGGTCATCTTGGCACCGGCCGGATACTTGGCTTCGACACCATCCCACGGATCGGTCTGCAGCTGCTTCATGCCCAGCGAGATGCGCTGGGTGTCCGGGTTGATCTTGACGATCTGGACCTTGACGGTGTCGCCGACGGCCAGGACCTGCGACGGGTGCGAGACGCGCTTCCAGCTCATGTCAGTGACGTGCAGCAGGCCGTCGATACCGCCCAGGTCCACGAAGGCCCCGTAGTCGGTGATGTTCTTGACGACGCCGTCGCGGACTTCACCCTCGGCCAGCTGGCTGACCAGCTCGGTGCGCTGCTCGGCGCGGGCCTCTTCCAGGATGGCGCGGCGCGAGACGACGATATTGCCGCGCGGGCGGTCCATCTTCAGGATCTGGAACGGCTGTTCCTTGCCCATCAGCGGGCCGACGTCGCGGACCGGGCGGATGTCCACCTGCGAGCCCGGCAGGAAGGCCGAGGCCCCGCCCAGATCGACGGTGAAGCCACCCTTCACGCGGCCGACGATGGTGCCCATGACCGGCTCTTCGGAGGCGAAGACGCCTTCCAGACGGTTCCAGGCCTCTTCGCGCTTGGCCTTGTCGCGGCTGATGACCGCCTCACCCATCGCATTCTCGACGCGCTCCAGATAGACCTCGACGGTGTCGCCGACCTTGGGAGCGGTCGCGCCTTCCATGCCGCCGGTGAATTCACGCAGCGAGATGCGGCCTTCGGTCTTCAGACCGACATCGACGATCACGAAGTCCTTTTCGACGCCGACGACGAGGCCGTGGACGACCTGGCCTTCGTTGAAGTCGCGGCCGGTCAGCTGCTCGTCGAGCAGGGCGGCGAAATCGTCGCGGGTGGGGTTGAGGGTATCAGTCATGTTTGAGGTGGCTCCAGGGGCGAAGGCGCGCCGGCTTGGCACACGGATTCGCCCGTTCGACAGGTTTGGGGTTTGAAAAATCCGGGCTGGGACAGAATCCCGAACGCCTGCGGCCGTCGAGCGGAAGCGCGTCTGATTTAGCCCCCGGGGACTCGCGCCTCTTCGACGATGCGGCAGGCCGCCTCGAAGGCGGCGTCTATACCCAAGTCAGTCGTATCCAGCAAGACCGCATCCTCTGCCGCCACCATCGGCGCGGCATCACGACCGGCGTCGCGGGCGTCGCGTTCACGAATGTCGGCCAGGATGTCCTCAAAGGCCACGACCTCGCCGCGACCGGTGAGCTGCCGCCAGCGGCGGCGCGCCCGGACGTCCGGGTCGGCGGTGACGTAGATCTTCACATCGGCAGTCGGCGCGATGACGGTGCCGATGTCGCGCCCGTCCAGAACCGCGCCGCCCGGCTGGGCTGCAAAGTCCTTCTGGAGTTTGAGCAGGGCGGCTCGCACCGACGGGTGGAAGGCGACGCGGCTGGCGGCATCGCCGGCGGCGCGCCCGATCAGGGCAGGACTATCCAGCGCCGCCAGATCCAGGGCCTCAGCCTCGACCGCAGCCTGGTCGGGATCATCCAGATCGCCGCCCCTGTCCAGAACGGCCAGGCCGACCGCCCGATAGAGCAGGCCGGTGTCCAGATAGGGCAGGCCGTAGTGGGCCGCGAGCCGGGCCGCAACCGTGCCCTTGCCCGAGGCGGCCGGGCCATCGACGGCGATGACGAGATCAGGTTTCACCCTTCGCCCTTAGCGGCCCGAGGCTCTGCTTGCCAAGCGGCCATCATCGTCGACGGTCGATCCGGTTCGACGGGCGCTCGGTCAGGGCCCGAAAGGTGATGAAGATCGCCGCCACCATGATGGCGGCGTGGGCGATCAGGCTGAGGTTGAAGCGCAAGGGGTCATCGGCCATCGAAACCATGTCGATGACGCGGCGGCGCGAGAAGGCGATGATCTCGCCGTGTTGTATGGCCCCGCTCAGGCCGCGCCACATCACCCCGCCCGCCACCGTCGCACACAGCGCCGTGACCAGCTTCATGGGGCGATCTCCGCGCCCAGCCCCTGCATCATCTCGACGAAGCCCGGAAAGCTGGTGGCGATCATCTCGGGGTGGTTGACGGTGATCGGCCGCTCCGCCGCCAGGCCCAGCACCAGGTGGCTCATGGCGATGCGATGATCGTGGGCTGTTTCGACCTTGGCACCTCCGGCGACCCGACCGCCGGCGACGATCAGGCCTTCAGCCTCTTCCTCGACAGCCACACCACACGCCGCCAGGCCGCGCGCCATCAGGGCGATCCGGTCGCTTTCCTTGATCCGCAGCTCCTTCAGGCCCCGCATCACGGTCGTCCCCTCGGCGGTCGCCGCCAGCGCCGCCAGGATCGGATATTCGTCGATCATCGCGGCGGCGCGCTCAGGCGGCACCTCCACGCCGCGCAAGGACGAGGCGCGCGCGGTGATGTCCCCGACCGTCTCGCCGCCCTGTTCACGGCGGTGGGTGATCGTCAGATCCGCCCCCATCTCGATCAGGGTGTCGAACAGGCCGGTACGGGCGGGGTTGAGCATGACGCCCTCGACCGTCACTTCGGAGCCCGGCACGATCAGGGCCGCCGCCAAGGGGAAGGCTGCCGAGGACGGATCACCCGGAACCGTCAGATCCGTCGGCCTCAGGGCCTGTCCTCCCTCGACGGAGGCTGTGAGGCCCGCCCGCCGGACCTCGACCCCGAACAGGGGCAACATCCGTTCGGTGTGATCGCGACTGGCCGCCGGCTCGGTCACCGAGGTCGTGCCCTCGGCTCTCAAGCCCGCCAGCAGGATGGCCGACTTGACCTGGGCCGAGGCGGTTCTGGAGATCCAGTCGATGGCCGTCAGCGGTCCCCCGTCCACCCTGAGCGGCAATCGCTCACCCGTCACCCGTGCGCCCATCTGGATCAGGGGCTCAGCCACCCGCCCCATCGGACGACCGCGCAGGCTGGCGTCCCCGTCGAAAGCGACCTCGATGGGCCAACCGGCCACCGCCCCCATCAGGAGCCGCGCCGCTGTGCCGGAGTTGCCGCAGTCGATGATGGCTTCGGGCTGTTGCAAGCCGCCTCGGCCCGTCACCCGGCAGATTCCCGGGGCCAGATTCTGGGTTTGCGCCCCCAGGGCCGCCACCGCAGCGCGGGTCGCCAGCACATCGTCGCTCTCGAGCAGGCCCTCGATCCGGCTCTCCCCCTGGGCCAGGGCGGCGAGGATCAGGGCCCGGTGCGAGATCGACTTGTCACCGGGTGCGCGCACCCGTCCTGACAGGGCTGCGGAGGGCCGCGCGGACAGGCTTGGACGGTCCAGATGATCCAGGGCCATGGGCCTCTCACGCGGTACGGATGAAATCGGTTTTGACAGCGGCCCAATCCGGTGGCAAGGGAGCCGCCCGAAACGTCCGGGGTCTTGACCCCACCCCATGAACAGCAAGGCTTTGACCGTGGCCAATCCCGAGCTCGGCGCCAAGCAGATCTGCCCGAACTGCCAGGCCAAGTTTTACGACCTCAACCGCCGTCCGGCGCACTGTCCCAAGTGCGACACCGAATTCGAGGCTGAAGAGGCGATCCGCCTGCGTCGCGGACGCGGTCGCCCCGGCCTGCCCGACGACGATCAGACCGACGAAGACGAAGACAGCGAAGATCAGGTGGCCGCCAAGCCCAAGACCTCGGAGGACGACGACGAGGACGAGGAAGAAGACGAACCCGCCACGCCCGAGATCGACGAAGCCGCAAATGAAATCCCGGCCGGGGACGACGATGACGACGACGGCGACGATTCCGACAAGATCGCGCCGGGCATGGGCGACGCCGATGACGACGAAGACGTCAGCGACGACGACGACGATTCCGTGCCCTTCCTCGAAGACGATGACGACGAGGATTTCGACGACGACATCGACGGTCTGGGCGACGACGAGGACGAAGACTGATCCCAGAAATCGGCCCCGTCGAATTTCACCTTCGGCGGGGCTTGATCGGGCGGTCCGGTCCGACTAGGTTCCGCCGCCTTGCGGGAGGCCATCCCGCAAAAACCCGAGACGATCGGGGCTATAGCTCAGTTGGTAGAGCGCTTGAATGGCATTCAAGAGGTCAGCGGTTCGACTCCGCTTAGCTCCACCATCGAAGGCCCGGCGGACCCCCGCCGGGCCTTCGGCCTGTCTGGGAGGCCGTGACCCGAAATCGGTCGCCGCCGCTTGACCAGGTCGCGCCCCAGCCCCACCTAGCGAGACAAGAGGCGCTCCAGCCGGAGGCCTTTCAGCACGGGTCGCTTCCCAAGGAGGGCTCATGTCCCGCCCTGTCATCTTCGACAGTCCGTTTCTGCTCGGCTTTGAACAGACGCGCTCGCTGATCGATCGCGCCGCCAAGATCGCCGCCGAGGGCTATCCGCCCTACAATGTCGAGGCCATCGGCGACGACGGCATCCGCATCTCCCTGGCCGTTGCCGGATTTTCGCCCGACCAGCTGTCGGTGACACTCGAGGGTCGCCAGCTGACCATCGCCGGTCGGCGCGAAGCCGAGGCCGGCAACGGTGAGGGCGCCTTCCTGCATCGCGGCATTGCGGCGCGCGGCTTCACCCGCGCCTTCGTCCTGGCTGACGGCATGGAGGTTCAGTCCGCCAGCGTCGAACACGGTCTGCTGCATGTCGATCTCATCCAGCCGCCGGCGACCCAGACGGTGCGTCAAATCCCGATTCAGGCCCGATAGCGCCCCAACTTCCGCCCCTTTTCTCTGACAAATCCCGGTTCGACGAGGATCGCTGCGGAACCGCGCGCGCCGATGTCGACGGGTCAAGGAATGACTTGAATGATCAACGATATTTCCAGCAAGGCCTTCGCCGACCTCGGTGCCCCCAGCCTGGTCTATGTGCGCGCCGTGCGGGCCGATGAGCTCGGACTTGATGCCGTCCTGACACCCGCACCCGGCATCCAGGCCCGCCCCGACCAGATCGTCTATGGGGTCTATTCCCCGGACGGCGAGCCACTGGCGGTTCTGAACAATCGCGAGGAGGCCTTCGCCGCCGCCCGCGCCTATGAACTGGCTCCGGTGTCCGTGCACTGATCGGCCCGGGGATCGCTCAGGTGATCCAGTTTGAGATTTCCTCGACCTGACATTGCGCACCGAGATCCGGACAGCGGATCACCAATGTGCCGCCGACCCATCCCGCCGACCAGATGACAAGGTGAATCCGGTCATCCAGGGACGAATAGACCATTACCGACGGAGGGAAGAAGGGCGGCCCGCCGGCTTTGGCTACATCGTAGGCTTGCTGGGTGCGCACGATCAGGCGAAAGGGCGTGACCAGGGCCGCATAGTCCTGCGGATCTCCAACCATGAAGACAGTGAGCCAGCGGCCCTGCTGCGGTGGCCCGGCCAGGATGGCCAGCGGATCGTGGCCTGGCTCGGGCACCACCAGGATGGCGCCCGCGTCGTGGCCGACCATTTGTTCCAGGATCGCCCGCGCCAGGGCCGTGCGGCCCGGATTGGCCCGGGGGTCCAGGGCGACGCCCGGAAGCGGATCAAGGCCGTCGGCCATTCCGTCGCCGTCCGTGTCCGCCATCGAAGGGTCCAGTCCCAGGCGGACCTCGGCAATATCGGTCAACCGGTCAGCGTTGGGCGTCGCGTTCGATATCGGCAAGGCTGGCGGACAGCAACAGCCCATCTTCCTGGCGCAGAAAGCCCAATCCGACTGGCGGAAATGTGATTGTGGCGGGATCGATCTCGCGCACCTGCACCTCCATCGTCAGCCGCCCCTCCTGTATCAGCGGGATCGATGACGCCGGGACCGGGACATAGGGAAACAGGGTCTGCAGGCCCAGGTAGCTCGGGTCCCGCCAGACGCCGTTTTCGGTTCGCACGAGCCAGAGCCCGTAGGCCGGAATCTCACCCGGCAAATCATACTCACTCGACTGGAACAGGACGACCCGTTCCCCCTCAACCTCCTCGGCCCGGATCACGCCATAGGGCGAGACATAATCCGGCAGGCTGAAGGGTGGGTTTGGCGGTTCGGGATAGTCCCCGTCCAGAGTGGGGCCGGGCACCGGGGTTGCCGATGCGATGCGCGATTCCGTCCAGATCGGATTCAGAGCCGGTGTTCCAACGGTCTGGCCAAGCGGGGCACCCGGGCTCGGCCTCCGCGCGCCGTCAAGCCGGGCCGCCCAGACGGTGCGCGCGGCCTGGGCATCAGGCCCGAGAGCCCGGGCGAGTTCAGCCAGGACCTCGGCCTGGCCGGGCATGGATTCCCGATCATAGGGAACGGCCGTGCGAAGGTGATCGGCGATCTCACTATAGCCGGCCACCTCAAAGCGCTCGACCAGCGCCCGCTTCTGGAGGGGATTGTGCAGCGCAAACAGCCAGCCGCGTGTGCCTTCAAACGAATGGTCATCCTCGCTTTGCGCCTCGTCAGGGTCACCGAGAACGAAGGGCTCAAACATCTCAGCAGGAGACAGCGTCGGGCGCGCCGCCTCGTTCAGGGCTGCAAGCTGTCGACTGGGGGGTCCGTCCTGGCGAGGGTCTTGCGCCAGATCGATGTCCAGCACCTGCAACGCCTCTTGCCGATGCCCGGTCAGAAGCAGCGCTGCGGCCAGGCTCGCCGCTGTCGAGTGATCGACTTGCTCGGTCCCATCACAGGCGTCTTCCTGACAGTCTCCCGGCCTCGAGATCAGCCGGACCCGCATGGACGGCGATGCGGACAGGTATATTTCCGCCGAATAAGCCTCAAGGCCGACCTCCAAGCCTCTCAGCAGGAGCGCGCGCTGATAGGCAAGCTGCGCGCCTTCATCAACCGCGCGGTTGCCGGCCGTTTCGATAATCGCCTCCATCCATCCCGCTGCCTGGCCGGACAGCGGCACATCTCTAGCCAGGCCGGAGCCGGCCACGGCCAAGGCCTCCTCGCTGTCCGGGTGCATTGCGACCAACGCCATCTGGACCTGCCAGGAGCCGCCCCATTCATAAAGGCGGCGAAGGACGTATTGCCGATTGGGATGCATTGAGACGAGATCGGCTGACGCTCCAGAAAAGCCGCGGCCTTCGGTATCCCTCAAAAGGATGTAGAGCAGCTCGCCCGTCGGCTCTGCCAGAATCGTGTCCCTGGCGTCGGCCAAGAGATCGAGAGATTGAACCGCCTGGCAAGCCGCACTCGGCTCCCCGCCCCAGGCATCGCCCCAGCCGTCCGCACTGTAGGCGGCATCGGCCGCCTCAGCGGCCATCATCGCAGCCGCCGCGGCGGCGGCGGCTTCAGCGGCCAAGTCCATGTCTGAAAAGGCCTCGTCCTCCTCCCAGGTCGAATCTGAAAGCAGGTGTCCTCCTTGCGTCCGGCAGGCGTTAATGATCGCGCTATGGACGATGATCTCGGCGTAGCGCCGGGCGATTGCCGGCTCCAGATCGAAGGCGGCCGCAAACCGGCCGATAGCGGCATCGGCATCCTCGGTGGCGTTGAAGGCCCGCCAGAGGACATAGTCCCAGCCCCCGCTGTCGTCGTCCCGAACGTAGACCGGCGTGCTCTCCGCCTGGAAGATCCGCCAGGACTCGAGCGGTTGGGCAATGGCGGATGGGGCCACCAGCAGCGTCAGCGCGCCGCAAAGGGCACCACAGAGAGAACGCATGAACCACCTCCACGGGCATTGAGGTCGAGCGCACCGCCCTTGGCAAGGCCTATTTCAGCCTCTCGATCAACGCCTCGGCAGCGGCCGGATTGCGGACCTTGGCCCCCGAGATGAAATAGGAAAACACCTCGCCGCCTTCGGCCCAGGCCCGGGCGCGGGTGGCGACGGCGTCAAGCTCGGCGGACGTCATGCCGGTTGGCTCATCCTCGCGGCTGGTCATCAGCCGAGCGTAGCGAAAATCGGCCGTGGGCTGGTCGATGCGGGGCCATTCGGGGGCTTCATCGTCTTCGGCATAGACGATGGCACAGCCGTATTTCGCCGCCAGATCGTAAAAGGCCGGACAGTCGAAGCTGGGGTTTCTGACCTCCAGCGCGTGTCTGAGGGGCACGCCGTCCAGCTCTTGCGGCAACAGCTTGAGAAAGCCCTCGAAATCGGCCGGATCGAATTTCTTGGTGGCCATGAACTGCCAGTTGATCGGCCCCAGCTTGGGGCCCAGCAAGGTCAGGCCCTGGTTGAGGAAGATCTCCATCGACCCGGCCCCGTCGACCAGCACCTTCCTGTTGGTCGTGAACCGGCTGGCCTTGACCGCAAAGACGAAGTCATCGGGCGTTTCGTCACGCCATTTCATCCAGGTGTCGGGCTTGAAGCTGGAATAGTAGGTGCCGTTGATCTCGATGGAGCTCAGCCGCCCGGCCATATGGGCCAGCTCCTTCTTCTGGCTCAGCTTGTCGGGATAGAAGACGCCGCGCCACGGCTCATAGGTCCAGCCGCCGACGCCGACACGGATGGGATGGGTCATGGTTCGTCCCCCGATGACGGCTGCGTCCAGTCTTCCGCCGCGGCGCGGACACGCAGGATAGCGATCCCGTTGGCCTCAATCTCATATACGATGATGTGCGCCGCGAGAGGATGCGCCCTTACGGGATCCATCAGTTCCTCCCTCAGCCTGGCGATCTGCGGAAAATCGGCGATAAGGTCGAACTGAGCTTCGAGTTCAGACAGGTAACGCTCTGTCTGGATCGCACCGAACCGCTCGAGACCTTGCCAGAATATCGCGGTGAGATCGGCCTCGGCCGCGCCGGTCAGCCAATATCGGCTCACGCGGCGCCCTTACGGCGCTCAAACTCAGCCCTCACCTCTTCGAAGATCTGCCGGGGCGATTTGTCACTCGTGCCCGAAGCTCGCGCCTCATCCACCAGCCTTTGCATATGGGCGATCTTCTCGGCCCGGATCTGCTCGCGCCGGATCAGGTCGCGCACCACATCGGACGAGTTGGCATAGCGCCCGTCCCTTGTCTGGTCCTCGACCCACTTTTTCATCTGGTCGGGCAGTGAGATGTTCATCGTGGCCATGGCTAGACGATCCGTCCCATGGCAAGGTTTGTCAATCTTGGAGGCGAGAATGCACACGGGATCCTGTCTGTGCGGCGCGGTCCGCATCGCGGTTCGCGGCGAGTTGCCGGGGCCGGATGCCTGTCATTGCAGCCAGTGCCGACGCTGGTCCGGCCATGTCTGGGCCTCGACCGATGTCGCCCGGGACAACCTTACCGTCGAGGGGGCCGATCACGTTCGCTGGTTTCAGTCGTCACCCAGGGTCCGGCGGGGTTTCTGCGGCACCTGCGGCTCGGTTCTGTTCTGGGACCCGCCGGCCCGCGCCAGCCTGGCTGTCGCCATGGGCGTCTTTGAGCGCCCCACGGGAACGACTCTCGCGGCCCACATCTTCACCGCCGACAAGGGTGACTATTACCGGATCGACGGCGACGACACGCCTCAGGAGCCGACTCCACCCTGATCGCCGCGTTGCGGCGGCTCAACGCAATGCCCGGCGAGGGAGCCCGACAAACGGCAACCACACCTCAGGAGGCCCCCTAGGGTACAGCCATAAAGCGGATGGAGGACAGGATCGCGGCGGTGTCGTCGTCCAGACCGTGCCTGCCGTCGGTCTGGACCAGGATCGATTGCTCGCCATTGCTGACGACCTGGCTCAGGCATTCGCCACCGGCCGCATGAAAGCCGGTTTCGGCGTCGCTGATGCCGCAGGTCGTCGTGGCCCGCATCCCGGTCCAGCCCGGACCGGTGATCCGCTCCACCTCGTTCGGCTGGAAGCGACCGAAGGTGGTCATCCAGCGCCCGTCCGGGCCAGGCTCAAAACCGGCCTGGTCGCGGGCGACGGCTTCCAGGGCGCCCTCATAGGCCTGCAGGCTGAACAGCACGACCTGTTGACCCTGGACCGGCCCGAGCACCGTCAGGCACGGCCTGTCGCTCTGCCAGTCGCCGGTGCATTCGCCGACGGAACGATCCACCGGCAAAGCCAATGATATTCCCAGGGCCCGGGCCTCATAGGCCGACGGCCGCGACGGCCCGGCTGACGGCTCCGCAGCGACGGAGGCCGGCGTTGCGGGATCGGCCGGGGGGTCCGCCGGCGGGTTGCAACCCACCAGGCCGGCAGCGACCAGGCCCAAAACGGTGAGGGTCTCCAATCTGGGCATGACAGGCACCTTCTTGTTTCAGCCAGGGTCCGCCTGTCGCGCGGAGCATTCAAGCCTCAATAGGCGAAATCCCGATAGACACGGCTGACATCGCCCTGCCAATCACCGTGATAGAGATCGAGCAAGCGTTCGGCCGGTGTCACGCCGCTGTCGGCGATGTCTTCCAGCTCTGACAGATAGCCGCGCTCATCGACCATGCCTCCAGAGAACCGCGCCCGGTGTTTGAGCCCCATCTTGGCGATGGCGACGACCTCGCGCGCGACATCGCGCAAGGAGCGCCCGGCGACCTCGGCCTTCAGGCCCTGCCGGGTGACATCGCGGCGCAGGCGCTCGTGATCCTCGATGTCCCAGTCCTTGACCACATCCCAGGCGGCCGACAGGCACGGCCCGTCGTACAGCAGGCCGGCCCACAGCGCCTGGAGCGCGCAGATCCGGCTCCACGGCCCGCCGTCGGCTCCGCGCATCTCCAGATAGGATTTCAGCCGCACCTCGGGGAACAGGGTGGTCAGGTGATCGACCCAGTCCTTCATCGTCGGATATTCGCCCGGCAGAGCCGGCAGGCGCCCCTCGAGGAAATCGCGGAAGGACTGGCCCGAGGCGTCGATGTAGCGGTCGTCGCGCTTGACGAAATACATCGGCGTATCCAGCGCATAGTCGACGTAGCGCTCGAATCCGAAGCCGTCCTGGAAGACGAAGTCGATCATGCCGGTGCGGTCCGGGTCGGTGTCCGTCCAGACATTGGCACGGGCCGACAGAAAGCCGTTGGGCTTGCCCTCGGTGAAGGGGCTGTTGGCAAACAGGGCTGTGGCGATGGGTTGAAGCGCCAAGGAGGTGCGGAATTTCAGCACCATGTCCGCCTCGCTGTCGAAATCGAGGTTGGACTGGATGGTGCAGGTCCTCAGCATCATGTCCAGGCCGAGCGTCCCCACCTTGGGCATATAGGCCCGCATGATGTCATAGCGGCCCTTGGGCATGATCGGGATCTGATCGCGCCGCCACAGGGGGTCGAACCCCAGGCCCAGACACCCCAGGCCGAGCTCGTCGGCCACCATCTTGACCTCGACCAGATGTCGGCCGGTCTCGTCGCAGATGTCGTGAACCGTCTTCAGGGGAGCACCGGACAGTTCGAACTGACCGCCGGGCTCCAGGCTGATCGAGGAGGTGAGCCCCTCGGTGTTTTCGCGCTCTAGGGCAATGACCTGGTCGCGCTCCAGGACCGGCCGCCAGCCGAATCTCGTCAGCCCGTCCAGCATGGCGCGGATACCGTCAGGACCCCCATAGGCGGGGCGATGCAGGTCCGACCAGGCGAACATGAACTTCTCATGCTCAGCCCCGATGCGCCATTCGTCGCGCGGCTTCATGCCCTTGGCCAGGGCCGAGATCAGCTGGTTGCGCGAAAGCGGTTCGGTCATGTCCGGCCCCTGTTTGGCGGCTAGATGGGACCTTCCGGCGTCCGGCTCAAGAGCGCCAGTCGCCAAGTTTCGCCTGCCACAGGCTCAAGGCCGCGAACGCAGCGGTGTCGGCGCGCAGAATTCGGGGACCCAGCCCAACCGGCGTCACGAACTCAAGGCTGCGAAGCCGGTCGCGTTCTTCGGTGGAAAACCCGCCTTCGGGCCCGATCAGGATCGACCACACCGAACCGGTCGGGAATTCGGACAGGGCCTCGAGCGCGGGGCGAACCTCGCCGCCCTCATCACAGAACATCAGCCGTCGATCCGCCGGCCAGCTGTCCAGGATCTGATCGAGCGGGGCGGGCGAGACGATCTCGGGCACATCCAGGCGACCGGTCTGTTCGGAGGCCTCGATCGCGATGGCGGCCAGACGATCCACCCGCGTGTGGTCGGCCTGGGTGAAGCGGGTGACCGCCAGACGCACGCGCCCGACGCCCAGTTCGGCGGCCTTTTCGATGATGGTTTCCAGCCGCGTGCGCTTGACCAGGGCGACAATCAGTTCGAGGTCCGCCGGTCGGCCCTGCTCGCGCGTCCGTTCCAGAGCCACCAGGACGCAGGATCGTTTGCCGGCCTCGGTGATCTCGGCCTTCCATTCACCGTCGCGCCCATTGAACAGCAGAACCGCATCGCCGACGCTGCGGCGCATCACCGTGGTCAGATAGCGGCCCTGTTCAGCCGGCAAGGGCACCAGAACGCCCGGGGACAGGGGGTGGTCGACATTGAGACGGATCATGCCGCCAACCTAGCCCCTGGTCCGGGCGACGGCTATCCGCCGCCGAGACCTCGCTGGAAACTTTCCACCAGCGATCCCGCGACCTGCCGCCAGCCGTCGACCAGAACGAAGAAGATCAGCTTGAACGGCAGGGACACAATGACGGGCGGCAGCATCATCATGCCCATCGACATCAGGACCGAGGCCACCACGAGGTCGATGACCAGGAACGGCACGAACAGCAGAAACCCGATCTCGAAAGCGCGTTTCAGCTCCGAGATCATAAAGGCCGGGGTCACGACCCTGAGCGGCAGGTCCTGGGCGGTAGTGCCGGCCTCGACATTGGACAGGCGGGTGAACAGGGCCAGATCATCCTCGCCGACCTGTTCCAGCATGAAGGTCTTGACCGGCTCGGACGCCAGGTCGAACGCCTGCGGCAGTTCAATCTGCTGATCCAGCAGCGGCCGGATGCCGGAATCATAGGCCGCCGTCCAGGTCGGTGCCATGACGATCGCCGACAGGAAAAGGGCCAGCGACACCAGGACGGCATTGGGCGGGGACTGCTGGAGCCCCAGCGCCGTGCGCAGCAGGCTCAGGACCACAACGATCCGCACGAAGCTGGTCGTCATGATGACGATGGACGGGGCCAGCGACAGCACCGTCATCAGGCCGATCAGTTGCACGACCCGTTCGGTCAGGCCGGCTCCGGTTCCAAGATCAATATTGACTGACGACCCCTGGCCCGACTGGGTCACCAGGTCCTGGGCCAAAGCCGCCACCGGCCATGCCAGACAGAACAGGGTGACGATCAGCGACAGGCGCGCCGCCCGCAACAGCTCATCCCGGGTTGGCGTGGCGAACCAGCGGCCCATGCCTCAGGCCTCCTGCACGCGCGGATCGCGTCGCTGGGGCAACGGCCTGGACACGGCTGGCTCGGGTCCGGTCAGTTCGCGGCCTTCGCCCAGGAGAATCAGGCGCTCCTCGTCATCGATCTGTACCAGGACAAGGCGGCGCGCCGGATCCAGCACCAGGGTCTCTGTCACCTTGAGCCGGCGCTCGCCGCGATCCGCCTGGAGCTTCTCCAGCCACTGCGGGGCGTAGCGCCGCAGGCCTACCGCGACCAGGCCGATCAGGCCCAGGGTGATGGCGAGGCTGAAAACCGCCCAGGCGAAATTGAGGAAATTCATGTGGCGGACAGGCCCTGCGCGCCCCGAACGGGCGGGGATCAAACTCCTCCAACATGGTTAACGCCGTCTTGCCGAAAGGTCTGGTTAACCATGGCGGCGGCATTTTATGCCCGGCAGTTGAAGAAAGGCCCGCCATGGGCATCGACGACATCCCCCTGTTCTCCAATTTGCGCGGTCGGCTGGGCTGGCTGGCCGAGCGTCAGCGCGTGGTCGCCCAGAACGTCGCCAATGCCGATACGCCCGGCTATGCCGCGCGCGACCTGGCGCGGCCGGCGGACTTTTCCGAAAGCCTCAGCCGGGCCCGCGGCGTCGAGATGGCGCGCACCTCGGCCACCCATCTGCCGTCGCCTTCTGGCCCGCCCAGTCGCTTCATCGCCGAAGCCAGCCCGGATTCCGAGACGACGCCGGACGGCAACTCCGTCGTGGTCGAAGAACAGATGCTTCGCATGGCCGAAAGTCGCATGGAATACGACGCCGCCATCGGCTTCTACCAGAAATCCCTCAACATGCTGCGCCTCGCTTCGCGCAAGCCCGGCGGCTGAGCCAGGAGACGTGATCCATGTCTGACCCTGTCGGCACCCGAAACTCGACAATGGCAGTGGCGGCCTCGGCCCTGCGCGCCCAGCAGTCGCGCATGCGGATCATCGCCGAGAACATCGCCAACGCCCAGTCGACCGCCCCGGTCGAGGGGGGCGATCCCTATCGCCGTCAGGTCCCGGTCTTCCAGACACGCGAGATCGACGGGGCCACCGGCGTCGAACTGGCGCGCGTGCGTCAGGACCCAGGCGACTTCCGCCTCGACTATGAGCCGGGCCACCCGGCCGCCGATGCCGAAGGCTATGTCCGCCGACCCAATGTCGACACCCTGGTCGAGGCCATGGACATGCGCGAGGCCCAGCGCGCCTACGAGGCCAATCTGAACGTCATCGAGACCGCGCGCGCCATGGAACAGCGCACGCTGGACCTCCTCAAGCGATAGGAGCCGCTAGGCCATGGACGCCCTGACCGCCATTCGCGCCTATTCCGCCGCCCAGGGCACCGCCGCCCCGACCTCGGGTCCGGCCGAGGTCGCCGCTCCGGGCTTCGACGACATGCTGGCCGGCTTCATGGGTCAGGCCGCCGATGCCACCCGATCCGCCGAGACCCAGATCGCTGCCCATTCGGCCGGCCAGGCAGATCTGGTCAATGTCGTCACCGCCATCGCCTCGGCCGAGGCTTCACTGGAGACGGTTGTGGCCGTGCGCGACCAGGTCATCGCCGCCTATCAGGAAATCATGCGGATGCCGATCTAGAGACCGGACAGATAGCCCGGAGCCTTGTCTCGCAACCATTGGGAATAGAGCCATTTCTCGCCGGTCGTCGGTGGCAGGCCCGCATGGCGGGTCGCCAGATCGATGCGGCCATTCGGCTTGATGTTCGACCAGTACAGGGCGTCTCCCGCCGCAGCCCGGTAACGCAGGCCGATGGCCTCCATCTCGGTCTCGCCCCCCTCGTAGTCGTCATTCAGATAGGTCAGGAAGGTCACGGCACGCTGACCGTCAGCGGCCAGGTCCGCCGCATATCCCGGCACATCCGGGTCCAGCCAGTCGTAGTGGGGCGCGAAGGTCTCGCCGACGGCATAGTGCAGCACCTCGACCGGCTCCATGCCCAGGGTCGGGTGGCCCGTCGTGCGCGCAATCCGCTCGCGCACCAGCATCATCACCAGATCGCAGTCCAGAATGTCGAAGCTGGCCGAGCTGTTGGTGCGGATACGGTGCACCATCGGACCGCCCGTCCGGGGATCCGAGACCGGCGACCGATCCAGATAGGGGTCCGCGCGATCACGAAACCAGTCACAGATGGCCCTGGGCACAAAGCCGGTGATCGCCAGCACATGCGGGGCCGTCGACAGTTCGACAGGGTCTGGGGCCGCCAACCAGGCTTCGAGATCGAAGCCGGGGCCCAGGAAGCGGCGCGTTTCCTCAGCCAGGGCATGGCCGTTGGCCGCCGCCTGATCGAGCCGCCGCAGAGCTTCGGCCCAATCCTGGGGCCGAGCCAGGCCCGACGCCGACATCAGCGCCAGATGGTGTGCCGCCTCGCCATCGCCGGCGTCGGCCTCGGCGATGAGGACGGCGGGCGTATGGTCCCGATCAAGCTGATCGTCAGATCTCATCCGCCCCGTGCCAGTCTGAGAAATTCCTCGCGGGTGCGGGGATCGTCGCGGACGACGCCCAGCAGGCAGCTGGTTGTCAGGCTGGCGCCCGGCACCTCAACTCCACGCAGGGTCATGCAGGAATGCTCAGCCTCGATGACCACGCCGACGCCCTGGGGCTCGAGAACCTCCTGAATGGCATTCGCGATTTCGGCGGTCATCTTTTCCTGGATCTGCAGGCGACGCCCGAATCCCTTGACCACGCGCGCCAGCTTGGAAATGCCGACGACACGATTGGTCGGCAGATAGCCGACGTGCGCCTTGCCGACGACCGGCAGCATATGATGCTCGCAGAAACTGACGAAGCGGATGTCGCGCAGCACCACCAGTTCGTCATAGCCGGCCACCTCCTCGAAGGTGCGCTCCAGATAGGCGCGCGGGCATTCGTCATAGCCGGCGAACAACTCGCGGTAGGAACGCGCCACCCGCGCCGGCGTGTCGACCAGACCCTCGCGGGCGGGATCATCGCCCGCCCACTGGATCAGGGTGCGAACGGCTGCCTCGGCCTCAGCCTGGGAAATCGGTCGATCAGTCATGGCTCTATCCTAGTCCGATGCGGGAGCGGCGGCGAGGGCCATGCGCGCGTCGATGGCATCCTGGTCAATGCGCGCCTTGAGCGCCTCCAGCCCATCGAACTTCAGTTCCGGCCGGATCCAGGCGATCAGCTGAGTCTCGATCTCCTGGCCGTAGATGTCTTCGTCAAAGTCGAACAACCAGACCTCCAGCAGCGGCTCCTCGCTCTGGAACATCGGGCGGACGCCCAGATTGGCCACGCCGTCGACGACACGGCCGTCGGGCAGGCGGGTGCGCGTGGCATAGACGCCATAGGCAGGCCGCACATAATCGCCGAGCTGCACATTGGCGGTCGGCACCCCGATGGTCCGGCCCCGCTTGTCGCCATGCACGACCTCGCCCGAAATCGCGAAGGGACGGCCCAGAATGGCCGTGGCCTGCTGCGGACGCGCGCCCATCAGGGCCTCGCGTACCGCCGAGGACGACAGCTTGACCCCATCACCGGTCACTATTTCGGGCGTGCAGGAGACCGAAAAGCCCAGCTCGCGCCCATAGGCCGCAAGCGCCTCGGGCGAACCCGAGCGCCCCTTGCCGAAGGTGACGTCAAAGCCGGCCGCGACATGGGCCACGCCCAGGCCTTCGGCAAGGACCGCCTGTGCGAACGCCCGGTCGGTCAGGTCGGCCATCTCGGCATCGAAGGGCAGCAGGTAGAGCCGCGCGATCCCCGCCGCCCCCAGCGCGCGCGCCAGCTGGTCGGGCGTCATCAGGCGGAACGGTTCGGCCCCGGTCTGGAAGTAGCGACGGGGATGCGGCTCGAAACTGATCACCCCCGACGCGACACCCAGCCGCTCGGCCGCGGCCCGGGCCGCGTCAAGGACGGCCAGATGGCCCCGGTGGACACCGTCGAAATTGCCGAGCGCCACGGCGGCCCCGCGCTGAGCCGGAGCCAGGCCCTTCCAGCCGTGAATAACCTCGATGGCCACCTAGGATCGCCGCCGACGCCGCGGCACGCGGATCGTCGCCTCGCCTTCGAGCACCGCCTCCCCGTCGACCAGACATTCCGTCTTCAGGATAACGCGGGCCGAGGGATCGATCGACTGGACGGTCACCCGGGCGGTGACCACATCGCCGATCCGCACGGGTTTGTGGAAGGACAGGGTCTGACCCAGATAGATGGCACCGGGCCCCGGCAGGATGGTGCCCACCACCGCCGAGACGAACGAGGCCGACAGCAGGCCGTGGGCGACCCGCCCGCGATAGGCACTGGCGTTGGCGAAATCCTCGTCGATGTGCAGCGGGTTGAAGTCCCCCGACGCCTCGGCAAAGGCCATGATCCGCTCATGGGTGATCGGCACCTGCAGTTCCGCCGACATGCCGACGGACAGTTCTTCCAGAATAAAGCCCCCGTCCGGGGTCGTGGGGGCGTTCACCAGATCAACTCCTTGAGAACATAGCGGGCCTGGGCTCCGGCCTGGGCCAGAAGCGCCTCGGCCTTGGCCGGGTCAAGCCCGCCTTCGGCGGTCATCAGCTCATCGCCATGAATGCCGCCGGCCACAAACAGACAGTCCAGGCCCTGCCGGTTGGCCCCCAGCACGTCGGTCGGCAGGCCATCGCCGATGGCCAGGACCCGCGCCTTGTCGCGATTGCGCCCAGACGACTCGCCGGCCTCCGACAGGGCCAGGTCATAGATGGCCGAATAGGGTTTGCCGGCCATGATCACAGGCCCACCCTGGGCCGCATAGACGTCCGCCAGCGCCCCGGCGCACCAGATCAGGTCGCGGCCCCGGTGAACCACCTTGTCCGGGTTGGCGCAGACCATTTCGAGGCCGCGCCGGGCGCAATCGGCGAAAATCTCCCGATAATCCTCGGGCTGATCGGCTTCGTCGTCGAACAGGCCCGTGCAGGAAATGAAGGCGGCCTCGGACGGATCGTCGGTCAGATCAACGCCGGTGCCGTCATAGATGCCGGAATCGCGCTCGGGCCCGATCCGCCAGGCCGGACCGGGTGCCCGTTTCGTCAGCTCGGCTCGCGTCGCATCGCCAGAGGTCACCACCGCCGACCAGGCCGCGCGGTCAACGCCGATCTCGTCCAGCTGGACGATGAAACTGCCTCGGGGGCGCGGCGAGTTGGAGATCAGCACGACGGTGCCGCCGGCCTCGGCGAAGCGGCGAAGCGCCGAAACCGAACGCTCGAACGGGGCCTTGCCGTCATGCACGACGCCCCAGACGTCACACAGGATGACGTCGTAGCGGTCGGCGATCTGGGACAGGCCGGTCAGGGGCTGGGGGGCGGACATGACCCGTCTCTAGAGCATGATGGTTTTTGTTGGAACCGCCTCGCGGTGCCAACAAAAAGCTGAATTCGGCCCGCGCTTTTATCTGGAGCCCGATTCACCGCATCGACGGAATCGCGAAGCGAATCTACCTCAACCGATCAGGCTCCAGGGCGGATTTCGACCGGACCGCTCAAACATGATCTGGACGGTCTGGACGGTTCAGACGGTCTGGACTGTCCGGGCGAGGTGAAAATCATGGTCTGAACCGTCCAGACCGTCTGAACCGTCCAGATCGGGCCGGCGATGTCAAAGACCGCGAGGTCCATCCTGAAACCCTTCACAGCACCGGGGATAAACGACCCGGCCGTTCCCGCCGATAGCCAGAAATTCAGAGGCTTGACCGGCTTCGGAGCGTGCGCTTGCCCTCGGGCGGGTTCCGAAGGGCGGGGCCGAGCCGCCGCTCGCAGCCGGGATCAGGCGTTTTCCCGGCGCAGAAGTTCCTTCTTGCGATCCGTCCCCCAAGCATAGCCGGTCAGCGAGCCATTCGCGCCGACCACCCGGTGACAGGGCACGACCACACAGACCGGATTGGCCCCGCACGCCGCGCCGACCGCGCGGGCAGCCCCCGGCCTGCCGATGGCTGTGGCCAGGTCGCCATAGGTCCAGGTCTCACCGGCCGGGATGGTCCGCAGCGCCTGCCAGACTTTCTGCTGGAAGGCCGTGCCGCGAACGTCCAGAGGCAGGTCCAGGCCAGGATCCCTGGGATCATCGATCAGTTCAATCACCCGCCGCAGCCGCTGGTTCAACTCGGCGTCGTTCGTCGTGACCTGCGCCTGGGCGAAACGCAGCCTGAAACGCTCCAGCATGGTCTCGGCCATGTCGCCCAGTTCGATCGACGACACCCCCCTGTCCGTTATGGCCACCAGCACCTGTCCCAGCGAACAGGGTGCAACCGTGACCCGAATCCGTTCACCCAGGCCGGCCTTCCTCCAGGCCGAGGGGGTCATGCCGAAACGCTTGTCGGCGGAATCGTAGAAGCGACTGGGCGCGCCGAAGCCGGAATCATAGATGGCCTGGGTCACGGCGACCCCGTTCGACAGAGCGGCCTTGGCGCGGTCGTCTCGGACCTGGGCCGCATAGGCCGCCGGCGTCACCCCCGTGCGCGCCTTGAACAGACGATGGAAATGGTGCGGCGACAGACCGACCGAACGCGCCAGCCTGTCCAGCGTCGGCGCGGTTTCTGCGGCCTCGATCAGACGGCAGGCCGCCTCGACCGCCTCGACCCCCGGCCGGGCCGTATCGTCGGGCCGACACCGCAGGCAGGCGCGATACCCGGCCGTCCGGGCCTGATCCGCCGTATCGAAGAAGTCCAGATTTGCCCGTTTGGGCGTGCGTGCCGGGCAGCCGGCTCGGCAATAGATACCGGTGGTCCTCACCCCCACGACGAAGGCGTCGCGCTGGCTCGCGTCGCGGCGCACCAGGGCGTCAAAGCGGTCGTCATCGGAAATCGGCGCGTCCATCAGGTCCAGCATAGTCGAAGTCTCCAGGTCTCTGGAAACCCGTATGACGGATCGGATCGCCACCCGCGTCCCGCCCCTTGCGGTCAATGTCGGCGGCTTAACGGTTCCTCATTGCCCTGGCTCTAGGCTGACGGTTCAGGTCCACGAACGGTCAAATCCCGCCATGACGCCGGAAAATCTCAAGCCTCTCACCTCGATGCGGTTTCTGGCCGCCTTCTGGGTGGTGATGTTCCACTACTGGCCCAAGCTCGACCTCGGGGCCGCCACCGGCTGGACGCCGGGCATCGTGGCCCAGGGTTATCTGGGTGTGGAGCTGTTCTTCGTCCTGTCGGGCTTCATCCTGTGTCACGTCTATCTGGAGGCCGCCGGCACCGGCGGTTTCAAGTACGGCAGCTTCCTGTGGGCGCGGCTGGCGCGGGTCTATCCCCTGCATCTGGCCACCCTGATCGGGGTCGGCCTGCTCGGCGCGGCGGCTGCAACTGTCGGCATTTCAATCGACGACAGCATTCTGTCGTGGGCGTCCCTGCCGGCCAACCTGACCCTGACCCAGGCCTGGGGCCTGGCCCCGGAGGCGGCCTGGAACCATCCCTCGTGGTCGATCTCGGCGGAGTGGTTCGCCTATCTGTGTTTCCCTGTCTTTGCCTGGGCAGCCTGGCGCCTGCGCCAGCGGCCCAGCCTGGCCCTGGTGCTGGCGACGGTCGGACTGATGGCGACCTATGCGGTGTTCGAGACCCTGGCCGGCTTCCCCCTGACCCAGGCCACCATCCATTGGGGTGCGCTCAGGATCGTGCCCTGCTTCGCCTACGGCTGTGCCGCCTATCTGGCCTGGCGGGCCGGCGGCCTGAAGCG
Source organism: Pseudomonadota bacterium (assembly GCA_963205025.1). GTDB lineage: Bacteria > Pseudomonadota > Alphaproteobacteria > Caulobacterales > Caulobacteraceae > Brevundimonas. Next base: position 46,811 of record CAUJHO010000022.1, read on the forward strand.
TCCGGGGGCCATGGCCCTGGTGACGACCGGCCTGATCCTGGTCTGTGCCGCCCTTCAGGTCTGGGACGGTGTGACCGTCGCCCTGTTCGGGGTGCTGATCCTGGCCCTGGCCGGATTGTCGGGCCGGGGCGGGGTGCTGGAATCACGCACCGGCGTCTGGCTCGGAGAGGTCAGCTATGCGGTCTATATGGTCTGTGTGCCGTGGAAGCTGGTGGCCATCAACGGCCTGGCGCGTCTGAACGGCGGCTCGGAACACCTGCCGTGGTGGATGTGGGTGCCGGCGGTCCTGGCGATCGTGCCGCTGGCGGGACTGGCCCACCACCTCATCGAGCGGCCCGCGCGGACGGCCATGCGGCGCTGGGCCGAGCGGCGCGCGTCGAAAGGTCGCAGCCAAATTCAGCCTGCGGCGACCTGACACGTTCCTCATCTTAAGCCCTGACCGCTAGAGCTAGGCTCGGAACAAACGACGTCGGGGCCATTCATGTTCAAGCGCCTGGGAGCCGCCATCCTTGCGGCGGCGGTATCGCTCAGCGCCCTGGGGCCGGCCTCGACCGCCCTGGCCAGCGAACCCTACTACCAGTGCGTCCGCTTCGCGCGGGAGTTCTCCGGCATCTCTATTTTCGGCGATGCCTGGACCTGGTGGGCCTCGGCCCAGCGCCAGGGCCTTCGGACCGGTCGCGCCCCGGAGGCCGGTGCCGTGCTGGTCTTTCAGCCGCACGGAGCCTCAACGCGAGGGCATGTCGCCGTTGTCAGCCAGGTCCTGACCGAGCGGGTCATGCGAATCAGCCATGCCAACTGGGGCGGTTCGCGCGGCCGTATCGAGCGCGACGTCACCGTCGTGGATGTGTCGGAGAGCAACGACTGGAGCCGGGTTCGCGTCTGGCACAACCCGTCCAACGACCTGGGTGTCAGCGTCTATCCGACCTATGGCTTCATCTACCAGAGCGATGAAGGCCAGATGCAGCGTATCGCGGCCCAGGCCCAGGGCATGCAGGCGACGGGCTACCAGATCGCCGCCCTCGACAGCGCCGCCGGCCAGCCCTGAGCCTGAGAGGCTTTACAAATCCGGGCGGCTGATGTCGGGTCCCGATCCTGTTCCGGGGCGATCATGATCCGACTCTTCAAAGCCAATGAACCCTCGCCCGTGATCGTTCAGGACCCGCCCGACGGCTGGGTCCTGCCGCCCGGTGTGGTCTGGATCGACCTGGCTGAGCCAAGCCGCCGCGAGGAACTGGTCATCGAGGCCTGCCTGGGCTTTCCGGTGCCGACGCTCGAGGACATGGCTGAGATCGAGGCCACCAGCCGCCTCTATCGCCTGGGCGACGCCCTGTTCATCACCGTCGACCTGCTACACCATACCGACGCCCTGTTGCCCGAAACCCGGCCGGTCACCTTCATTCTGTCGAACCAGCCGCTTGTCACGGTGCGCTATTCAGAGCCGCGCGCCTTCACCCTGGTCGGCGACCGGTTTGACCGTGAGCCGGACCTGTGCACCGGCCCCTTCCGAGTGCTGGTGCATCTGTTCGAAGCGGTCATCGATCGCATGGCCGATGTGCTCGAGCGTATTTCCGGCGAGGTCGAATCCGTCTCGGACGACATCTTCGTGGACCCCGGACACACCCGTTATGCCGAAGCCATCAAGCGGCTAGGCACCGCCCAGCACGCCTCGGCACGCATCACCAACAGCCTGTCGGGCCTCGGTCGCGCCGTGGCCTTCATCCAGCTTGACGACGATCTGGCCGACCGGCCCGAGACCCGCGAACACCTGCGCGCGATGTCGCGCGATATCCATTCGCTCCAGGCCCATATCGGCATGATCGCCCAGGCCGTTGACTTCCAGCTCAATGCCGCCCTCGGCCTGATCAACATTGAACAGTCCGGCATCATCAAGATCTTCTCCGTGGCGGCGGTGGCCTTTATGCCCCCGACCCTGATCGCCTCCATCTACGGCATGAATTTCCAACACATGCCCGAGCTGGCCCAGGCCTGGGGCTATCCGGCGGCGCTGGTGGCCATGGTGATTTCTGCGGTCCTGCCCCTCTGGTATTTCAAGAAGCGGCGCTGGCTCTAGCCTCAAGGGCCTGGATGAGGACGGCGCGCGCGGCGTCGGGCATCATCATCGGGAAGAAATGGGTACCGTCCTCGAGCGTCTCGACGACCAGGCCAGGATGGCGGCCGGCATCCCGCGCCGTCACCGAGCAGGTCGAGCCCTGGCCGGCCTTGAGGATATGAACAGGCCGCCCCACGCGGCCCAGAGCCCCCCAGGGGTCGTTGGACTGGGCCGAATAGTTCGAGGATTCCCACGCGGGAGCACAGGCCAGTTCAACCTCTCCGTCCGGCGTGGGTCGGAACCCGTCCTCGACATAGTCGGCCAGGACCGCGTCGGGCCAGCCCTTGAACGAGCCCCGGCCGCGATAGGATTGGAAGGCGGCCTCGCGATCGGGGAAGCGGTGCCGCCGGCGCAGCGCCGCCACGGCCCAGGGGTGACGCCGCGCCAGCTTCCAGCCGCCGGGGAGCCGCATCGCCGTCGACGCGGTCCGGGTCAGGATCACCGGATCGAGCATGACCAGGGACCGGACGCGGTCCGGCACCCGGGCTGCGGCCAGCAGAGCCAGAGTCGCCCCCATCGAGTGACCGGCGAGAACCACCGGCGGCCCCTCGAGCGACTCGAGCAGCGCCACCAGATCGCCACGCATGTCGTTCCAGTTGGCCCGATTCTCGGGTCGGGTCGGCAGAGTCGTGCGGCCATGACCCCTGAGATCGGGGGCCTGGACGCGCCAGTCGCCCTTTAGCGGCTCAAGCAGGCCGCGATAGGTCAGGCCGTTGAAGCCATTGGCGTGAATGAAAATCAGATCGGCGGAACGCGCAGGGTCGCCCCAGGATCGACCCGCCAGGCCCGCCGGATCCATCCGCCGGGTCAGGCCGGAGCCATGTCCGCAAACTGGCCGCCGTCGCGATAGCGCCACAGATAGGCCGGGGCGATGGCTTCAAGGCCGGTGGCCTCGATGCCGAGGTCCGAAAGACCGGCCGCCCGCTCGGACACGACGTTGTCCGTCTTCATCATAGCGACCTGATCGCGCGTCAGCGGCGGTGCCAGCCCGACCCAGCTTAGCGGCTCCGACATCAGGCCGACGGCACTCGCGACCGGCCACGGCAAGGGCAACAGGCCGCGATCACGTCGCGTCTCGGCGTTCACCAGCTCCAGAATCTGGCGCAGGCTGAGGATTTCGGGCCCGCCCAGCTCATAGGTCCGGCCCGCCGTCGACGGATCGGCCAGGGTCCGTGTGATCGCCTCGGCGACATCACCGACATAGACGGGCTGGAAGCGGGTGTCGCCGCCGCCGGGCATCGGCAGAACCGGCGACATCGCCGCCAGGCGGCCGAAGCGGTTCAACAGGTCATCATCGCGGCCAAATACGACTGACGGGCGGATCATGGTCGTCGACGCCAGGGCCGCACGGGCACCGGCCTCTCCCTCGCCCTTGGTGCGAGCATAGCGCACAGGCGAAAAGGAATCGGCCCCGATGGCCGAGACATGAACCAGCCGGTCAATACCGGCCTTGGCACAGAGCCGCGCGATGGTGGCCGGCGCCGTGGCGTGCAGATCGGCGAACGACTGCCAGGGGCTTTCATACAGGACGCCCACCAGATTGACGGCAGCGGTGGCGTGATCCAGCGCCGCAGCGACCTGGGCCGCGTCGCGGACGTCGCAGGCGACCCGCTGGATCTGGCCAACCCGGCCTTGCGTCTGGCTCTCGAAGGCAAGGTTGGGGTTGCGAACGGCGATACGGACGCGGTGGCCGTCCTTGAGCAGGGCGCGCACGACCTGGCTGCCGAGGAAGCCAGATCCGCCAAAGACCGTGACGAGGGAATCAGAGCGCGCCATGACGGAATATCTCTCGGCTTGAGGGTGTCGGCGTCGGGATAGCCGAGACCTCCGTACACGGCAATGTCGAGAAACCGAACAGACCCGTTGACCCGCATATCCGCTTCGCATATGTGTCCGCGCCTTCGGCCCTTCGGGGTCGGGCCCAGGTGGCGGAATTGGTAGACGCGCTGGCTTCAGGTGCCAGTGGCCGAAAGGTCGTGGAGGTTCGAGTCCTCTCCTGGGCACCAATTCTTCGGGCGATCGCCCACAGACGGCGTCGGTTCTTTGGACCGACGCCGTTCGCGTATATGGTCCCCGCAATTCAACCCGCGAGTTCTTCTTGGCGACGCACCTTCATCTTGGCGACCTGCCCGACGGCCTGGATCTCGGCCCGATCGTCGCCGTCGATTCCGAAACCATGGGCCTGCGGTACCGGCGCGACCCGCTGTGTGTGGTTCAGTTGTCGTCCGGCGACGGTGACGCCCATGTCGTCCGTCTGAACCGACCGGACTATGACTGTCCCAATCTCAAGCGGCTTTTAACCGACCCGACGGTCCTGAAGCTGTTCCACTATGCCCGCTTCGATGTCGCCATGTTCCAGCTCTACCTCGGCCTCGACACGGCTCCGATCTACTGCACCAAGATCGCGTCCAAGCTGGCGCGCACCTATACCGACCGCCACGGCCTGAAGGATGTGGCGCGCGAACTGGCCGGGGTGGAGCTGTCCAAGGCCCAGCAGAGCTCGGATTGGGGCGCCGCCGACCTGACGAAGGATCAGCTGGCCTATGCGGCCTCGGACGTTCTTTATCTGCACAGGATCCGCGATCGCCTGGACGAGATGCTGGCGCGCGAAGGGCGCACCGGCCTGGCCCAGGCCTGTTTCAACTTTGTCTCGACCCGTTCGGCACTCGACCTGGCCGGCTGGGACGAGATGGATGTCTTCGCCCACTCATGATCCAGCCGTCCGGCCCCGCTCCGTCGCTGCTTCAAGGTGTCCCGCCGGATCTGGATACGGTGCGACGCGAAGACGCCCGCCGGGTCGTCGAGGCAATGGAGGCGTGGCGCAAGCGCTCGCGCATGATCCATTTCTTCCGGCGCGCCCTGCCGGTGGCGCTGATCGTCATGGTCCTGAGCACCGTGGCCTGGGTCATCGCCCAGACCATGATCGCCGACCTGGCCAACCAGGCGGCCCAGCAATCCGATGTCCGCATGACCAATCCCCGCTTCTATGGTCAGGACGGTCGCGGCCCGTCCATCGGGCGGGCCGCCCCCCCGGCCACCCACGCACCCCGGGGCAGCGCCCGGGGGG
>CAUJHO010000023.1 GCA_963205025.1 Pseudomonadota bacterium
GTCCCCGCTTTCGCGGGGATGAGCGGAAAGATTATCTCGACCGTTCCCTCGCAACCCAGGGACCGCAACCAAAAAAGGCCCCGGATCACTCCGGGGCCTTTTCGGTCTTCGGGACCTGACCGACGCCGTCAGCTGGGCGGCGGAAGGTCGATGTCCTTGCGACCGGGATATTTGGCGAAACGGGTCGTTTCCACGGGGTGAACCGGCCCGCCCTCACGCCAGGGCCAGCCGCCGAACTGCGTGTCCTGAAAATCCCGCATGGCCTGGGCGATCTCGGCCTGGCTGTTCATGACGAAGGGGCCGTGCCGCACCACGGGTTCGTCAATCGGCACAGCCTGAAGCACCGTGAAGGCCACCGGCGTTGCCCCGGTGTTGCGTAGGCGCAAAGGCTGGTCGGCGACGACTTCGATCCGGCTGTCGACCGGCACGCGCTGACCCTCGACGTCCATCTCCTCGCCGCGTTCAAAAAAGAGCGTGCGCTGGGCTTCATGCCGCTGCGCGGCCGGCAAGGTCAGACGGGCACCGGGATCGAGCGTCACCTGCCAGATGGCCAGTTCGGCCTCGGGGTTCGACGCCCAGGAGTTGGGCGTGGCCGCCGGCGGCGTCAGCACATCGCCCCCTTCGACCGGTCGATAGGCCCCGGCAATCACCTTCACCGTGGCTGTCGCGCCGTCGTCGCCGCGCGTGACATGGCGCGGGATCGCACCATCCCACAGCATGACGAAGTCCGGCTCCACCATCTTGTCCTTGGCCGGCAGGTTCAGCCAGATCTGATAGAGGTCCAGCGGGTTTGGGCCATCCGTGTCCCGCAGCGGGAACATCTCGGCGTGCATGACGCCCTTGCCGGCCGTCAGCCACTGCACATCGCCGTCGCCATAGCGGGCGGTCGCGCCCAGCGAGTCGGCATGATCGACCACGCCTGACGGCACGATCGTCACCGTTTCAAAGCCACGATGGGGATGGGCCGGAAAGCCGGGCACCCGCTCACCGTGGTACATGTTGAAGCCGCCGGCACCGGAGAAATCGCTCCCGAGCGGGCGACCGCCCAGGTCGGCGTCGCGTACGCCCTGGTCGCCATCGGAGGCGGGGTATTCATTGATGACCCGGCCACAAAACAGGAAGGGGTCATTGGTGACCCAGGGCCGCGTCAGAGGTTCCATTCTTTTTATTATGTTTCCCATGTGGGAAACTCAAAGCTATATTCAATAGGGGCTGCGACTGGCCCCCATCCCCCAATGCGTGCAACAAAAAAGGCCCCGGACGCTGCCGGGGCCTTTTCGGTATTCGGGGAGGATTGGATCCTAGCCTTCGGTCGTCTCGGCGGCTTCCGGAGCCGGAACCTCGGCGACGGTGGCTTCGATTTCGGTGTTGCGGACCTGGCGCTCGGCGATACGGGCCGACTTGCCGCGACGGTCGCGCAGATAATAGAGCTTGGCCCGGCGCACGGCACCGTGGCGCTTGACCTCGATGGATTCGATCATGGGGCTCAGCACCGGGAAGACCCGCTCGACGCCCTCGCCGAAGCTGATCTTGCGGACGGTGAAGCTCTCCATCAGGCCGGCACCCGAGCGGGCGATGCAGACGCCTTCAAAGGCCTGGACGCGCTCGCGCTCGCCTTCCTTGATGCGGACGTTGACGCGCAGGGTGTCGCCGGGGCGGAACGACGGGGTCTTGCGCTTGGCGGCCAGGCGATCGGCCTCTTCCTTGCGCAGGGTCTCGATGATGTTCATTCGTCTATCTCCTTGGGCTTCATTGGCCCTTTAGCTGTAAGTTGGCGAGGTGGGCGGCCCAGAGGTCTGGACGCCGTTCCCGCGTAGCCGCTTCCCGTTGCTCCTGACGCCAGCGCGCGATCCGCTTGTGATCGCCTGACAACAGGACCTCAGGGATGTCGAGGCCCTCAAACGTCCGCGGTCGCGTGTACTGCGGATGCTCAAGGAGGCCGTCCTCGAAGCTTTCTTCCTGCGTGGATGCCGCCTCGCCCAGGACCCCCGGGAGCAGCCGCACACACGCCTCGATCACCACCATCGCCGCCGCCTCGCCACCGGCGAGAACCGCGTCTCCGACGGAGACCTCCTCGAACCCGCGGGCGTCGAGCACCCGTTGGTCCACCCCCTCGAACCGGCCGCACAGAACGACTATGCCGTCGCCTGACGCCCAGTCTTTCACCCGCGCCTGGGTCAGGGGCCTTCCCCTGGCGCTCATGTACAAAAGCGGCCGGGGCGGGCCTTGAAGGCTATCGAGAGCCCGGGCCACCACGTCCGCCTTCAGCACAGCTCCTGGGCCGCCCCCCGCAGGGGTGTCGTCCAGGAAGCCGCGCCTATCGTCGCTGAACGCCCGAATGTCAAGGGTTTCGAGGTCCCACAGCGCCTTCTCCCGCCACGCCGTGCCGATCAACGAAACGCCCAGCGGGCCGGGAAAGGCCTCGGGAAACATTGTCAGGACGGTGGCGGTAAAGGGCATGGGGCGGGCTATACCGCTCCAGGCGGGCCTGTGCCAATGTCGCGCGATCCCAATGGAGGCCCAAATGATCGGTTACGTCACGCTCGGCACCAATGATCTTCAGCGCGGAGCCGCCTTCTATGATGCGGTGTGCGGGGCGCTGGGCCAGGCGCGCTTCATGGAATGGCCAGGGGCCATTTCCTGGGGCACGGCCGGCGGCGGGGCCGGCATCGGCCTGACCAAGCCCTTCGATCAAGAGGCCGCAACAGTCGGCAACGGCGTCATGGTGGCGCTGGAATGTGACAGCCCGGCCCAGGTCCGCACCGTCTATGAGATCGCCCTGGCCAATGGCGGTACCGACGCCGGCCCGCCCGGCCCGCGCGGCGACGGCTTCTACGCCGCCTATTTCCGCGATCCTGACGGCAACAAGCTGAACGCCTTCGTCATGGGCCCAGCCGCCTCGGAATGAGCTGGTCTCCCGACCCCGCCTTCGAACCTGGCTCGTGGGCGATCAAGGACCTGTCCCTGTGCCAGGTCCGCCTCCAGGACGACGCTCGCTATCCCTGGCTGATCCTGTTGCCGCGCGTGCCCTATGCGGTGGAACTGACCGACCTAGGCGCCCACGACCGCGCTCGGCTGATGGAGGAGATCGTCATCGCCTCCCAGGCGGTCCGAAATCTCGGCGAACTTCTGGACCGGCCCGTCGACAAGCTCAACATCGCCACGCTCGGCAACATTACGGCCCAGCTTCATATCCACGTCATCGGCCGTCGCCGCGACGACGGGGCCTGGCCGGCCCCGGTCTGGGGCGTCGGCACGCCCGACGCCTATGGCGCGGACAGGCTGCCGGAGCTGACGGCGGCCCTGGACGGCTGGCTGGTCTGATCGGCCACTGGCTTTCCATCGCGCGCCTCTCTACATCGGGGGCCGAACACGGAGGCCGGACATGACCACGCGCAAAGCCAATCTGATCAATGGGGAATGGATCGAGGGCTCGGACTGGTCCGAGAACCGAAATCCGTCCGACGTCTCGGACGTCATCGGTGAGTTCGCCCAAGGCACCGCCGCCAATGTCGATCACGCCGTCCAGGCCGCCCGCGCCGCGCTTCCCGCCTGGTCCCGCGTGCATCAGGACCGCGCCGACTTGCTGGACCGCGTCGGCGACCGGCTGATGGCCCGCAAGGACGAACTGGGCGAGCTTCTGTCGCGTGAGGAGGGCAAGACCCTCGCCGAGGGTAAGGGCGAGGTCGAACGCGCCGCCCGCGTCTTCAAGTTTTTCGCCGGTGAGGCCCTGCGCGGCGGCGGCGACATCATTCCCGGCGCCCGCCCGACCGTCAGCGTCGAGGCCCGGCGTGAGCCGGTCGGCGTCGTCGGCCTGATCACGCCCTGGAACTTTCCCATCGCCATCCCCGCCTGGAAGGCGGCCCCCGCCCTGGCCTATGGCAACACCGTGGTGATGAAGCCGGCCGATCTGGTCCCGGCCTCGGCCTGGGCCCTGGCCGACACCCTCCGCGACTGCGGCGCGCCCGCCGGGGTCTTCAACCTGATCATGGGGCGCGGCTCGGTGGTCGGTGAGGCGATGATGAACCACGCCGGCGTCGACGCCGTCTCCTTCACCGGCTCGACCGGAGTAGGGGCCAGGGTGGCCGAGGCCTGCGCGCGCGGCCTCAAGCGGTTCCAGCTGGAAATGGGCGGCAAGAATCCGCTGGTGATCCTGGCCGATGCCGATCTGGACGCCGCCGCCGACGCCGCCAGCAACGGGGCCTTCTTCGCCACCGGCCAGCGCTGCACCGCCTCGTCGCGGATTATCGTCGAGCGGTCGGTCTATGCCGCCTTCCTCGACAAGATGGAGGCCCGGCGCCAGGCCCTGGTCGTCGGCCATGCGCTGGATCCCAAGACCAACATCGGCCCGGCTGTCTCGGCGGCCCAGCTCAACCAGGACCTCGACTATGTCGAAATCGGCAAGGCGGAAGGCGCCCGCCTGATTGGCGGTGGCGAGCGGCTGAAACTGGACACCGACGGCTTCTACATCGCCCCGGCCCTGTTTGCCGATGTCGACAACAATATGCGCATCGCCCGCGAAGAGATCTTCGGCCCGGTCGCCTCGGTCATTGCCGCCAATGACGCCGACCAGGCGCTCGAGATCGCCAACGATACCGAATTCGGCCTGTCGGCGGGGGTCTTCACCACCTCCCTGAAACAGGCGGAACGCTTCAAGCGCGAGCTTCAGGCCGGGATGGTGATGGTCAATCTGCCGACTGCCGGCGTCGATCTGAACGCGCCGTTCGGCGGCACCAAGGGCTCGTCCTTCGGCCCGCGCGAGCAGGGACCCTACGCCCGCGAATTCTATACCAAGATCAAGACCACCTATACCCAGGCGTAGCGATGCGGCCCTAGGCTGCCGCCGCGTTTGCGATCTCGGTGCAGCCGGCGATGAAGGTCGCCCGTTGCTCAACCGAGGGGGCTGGCCACGGCCCGCCCTGCTGGGTGCCGTAGAGCACTGAGAGGTCGGTCGTGCGCGACAGCATGTCCAGAAACTGCGGCTCGATGGCGTTGCGCGCCATGACCCCGCCGCCGGTCCATTCGGTGTCGGCCACGAAGCCATAGGCGTCATTGTCGACGCTCATGGTCATACGCTCTTCGGACCCGATGACGGTAAAGTCCGAGGCGATGATCTGCAGTTCACGGTCACCGTTCAGACAGGCCATGTGAAAGATCTGGCGGTCGCCTTCGCCCAACAGGACCAGGGCATTTCCTTCATGGCTGGCCAGGGTTTCCCAACGCTGGCCGGTGATGGCCATATCGTCCGGCGGCGGGCTGGTCAGTGCCTCATCCGCAGCCGGGGCCTCGCAACTGACCAGCACCAGGGTCGCGACGAAAAGGCCGGCAAATACCAGAACGGGCGTGCGCATCGACATGGCGCAAACCCTAACCCGGCCACCGCCAATTCGTTACTGGAATCTTAATCCGGGCGGGGTTTCGACCAGCGGGTTCACCTCGCAGGCGAACCGGTTAAGCCTAACCCCATCGGCTCAGGCGACACGTTGGCTGCGCCGACCGGATGAATCCGTCAGCATCTCGAGCGACACCTCCGGCGTCGGGAAGATGAGCCGGGCCAGGACTCCGCCGCCCGGACTCTCGAGAATCTGCGTCTCGCCACGAAGCTGGCGTGAGAAGGCGGTCATCAGCGTCCGACCCAGGCCCGAGACCGGCTCGGCCGGGCTGATCCCCGGACCATCATCCTCGACCTCCAGAACGCTGTCTTCCGGCCCCGAGGTGAAGCGGATGGCCAGCCGCCCCTCGCGCCCCGCAAAAGCGTGCTTCTGGGCGTTGGAGATGGCCTCGACCGCCCACAGGGCCATCGGGGCCAGCTTGTCGGGATCGACGACCAGGGGATCAGCCTGCACGGAGCAGTCGATGGTCCGGCCGGGCCGGGACTCGGCTGCCAGCAGCTGCGCCACCAGGTCTCGCAGGAAGACGGCGACATCCACCCGCTTCAGGGTCCCGGACTGGTAGAGCGACCGGTAGATCAGGGCCAGGGCCGTAATCCGTTGGCGGGTATCGCTCATGGCGGCCCGGGCGGCGGCGTCGGTCAGGGCCCGCTGCTGCATGTTCAGCAGGCTGGTGATGACCTGCAGATTGTTCTTCACCCGATGATGGATCTCACGCATCAGCGCGTCCTTCTCATCCAGGGATTCGCGCAGGGATGCATCGCGCGCGGCGATGGCGAGCACCATTTCGTCCATGGCGGCCGCGAGGGTGCGGATCTCGTCGGGGGCCTTCACCGCATGGATCGGACGCACCGAATGGCGGCCCCGCGCATGAATGGCCGCGATCCGCTCGAGGTAGCTGAGCCAACGGACGATGACGCGCTCGGTCACCACCATGACGCTGATCAGGGCGGCCAGCCAGGCCAGCAGCGGCAGGACGATGACCGCCACAGCATTGGTGATCGCCCAGCGGAACAGGCCCTGGCTGGGTTCGCTGGCGACCACAAACAGATCATCCCCGGCAAAGGAGGTCGCCGTCATCACCCGGGCCTCGCCGCGCTGGTCCTGGGTCCTCACCAACCGGTCCGTCAGATCACCGGGCACGATACCGGCCGCCGGAAAGGCCTCGACATCGGTTGTCGCCAGCACGCGGCCCGCCCCGTCAACCAGGGCGACGTCGGCCGCCGGCGTGTCGCCCTGGCCAAGGACGTCCAGTTGAAGATCGGCGATCGGAACAAGGGCGGCCACAGCCCCGTCGAAACGGCCGGTAGCGGTCTCACGGCGTACGGCGGCCACCACTGCAGGGGTCTCGGATATGGAGGCCCCGGGAGCCGTGCTGAAGGCCACCGGCCGGCCGTCACGCAGGGCGTCGAACCAGGGCCGGCCCGCGACCGTGCGGACGCTCGGCATCGGGCTGGCACACTGGAAGCGACCGGATCGGTCGATACGGGCCAGGCCGGAATAGAGGCCGTCGTCCTCGACCAGGGCCGTCAATCGGGCGGTACAATCCGGGCTGACGGGGCTGACTCGCAGCGCCTGCAAGGCCGCAACGGCGTGGTCGATCCGAACCTGGGCGGCGTGGGCGCTGTTGGCCGAGGCCCGGAGCAGGTCGCGCTCGATCCGCTCTTCCTCGGCACGGAAGGCGGTACGGGACTGGATGGCGCTGAGTACCAGGACCGGCGCGAGCGCGATCGCCAGGGCCACGGCCAGGCGCAGCCGGATGCCCTTGAAGCTCGCATCCAGACGCCGTTTGCGCCAGCGCCGCACGGTCAGTGGGAGCCGGACAGCCGGTCGGCCTCGGCCAGGATGGCCCCCATGGCCTCGCCGGCGGCGCGCCCGTCCTCGCTATAGGCACCGCTGTCCAGGGCCGCCTGAAGCGCGCGGCGGGCCCGGCTGACCCGGCTCTTCACCGTACCGACGGCGCATTCGCAGATGGCGGCGGCCTCCTCATAGGCAAAGCCCCCGGCCCCGACCAGGACCAGCGCCTCGCGCTGTTCGTCCGGCAGGGTATTGAGCGCCCGGCGCAGCTCGTCCAGCGCCAGCGGGGCAGACGGATCATCGACCGCGACCAGAGTGCGCTCGGCCGCTTCCTGATCCAGCTGGGTCTGGCGCCACGACCGACGCTTGTCCGAATAGAACTGGTTCCTCAGGATCATGAAGGTCCAGGCCTTCATATTGGTCCCGAGCTTGAAGCTGTTGCGCGCGTCCCAGGCCTTGACCATGGCGTCCTGGGCCAGATCGTCGGCGGCCGTCGGATCCCCCGTCAGGGTACGGGCAAAGGCGCGCAGATGTGGGATCAAGGCCACGAGGCCGTCTTTGAAGGCCTCGTCGTCCGCGGCGCCGCGGACCGGCTTGCCGGCGCTCATGCGCCGCCCCGAATCCGCTCGTCCGCCATCTGCAGAATCGACAGGAACTCGACGGGAACCGGC
>CAUJHO010000024.1 GCA_963205025.1 Pseudomonadota bacterium
CCGGCAAAGGCCATCCCTCGCCCACGTCCCGCCAACGCGGTTGGCCTTGATGCAGCCGTCTCGGGCCGATCCCGGCACGGCCAGCTAGTCGCTGCGAGCGGCCCGGTTCGTGCCGTCACCGAACCGGCTCATGGGCAGGCGCAGCAAGGCCATATCGCCCTGCGAGACCTCGGAGGCCCACATTTCGTCGCCACTGGAATCTGCGGACACCAGCACGTCCATGCGACCGGCGGCGGCATTGGGATTGAATGAAAACTGGTCGATGGGATTGCCCTGGACCTGGACCGCCTGAGGGGCCGAACCGTCGAACGGCAGGCGATAGAGGAAGGCCGGGGTGTTCTCATCGACGTCCGCCGCCTCGTTCCAGACATAGCCGGTATCGGTCCACACATAGACGGCGTTCTGTGACACGAAGAAGGTGCGGCTGTTTGTCCCCAGGATGACAGTCGAACTGCAGTTCAGTTGCGGGGCCGTCAGATTGCACATCGAGACCGTGTGCATCGTATTGACCGAGCCCGGACCTTTCTCCCGGAGCGGGCGCGCAAGATAGACCTGACGACCGGTCGTGATGCGCTGCCAGGTCGGTTCATCCTGGCCGGCGCTCCAGCGTGACAGGGCCGGCAGATCGCTCAGCGGGTCGTCGTCATGGGTGAAGCCCAGCGGCGTATAGAAGATCAGCTGATCGCCCACGAGGCGCGAGGCATAGTTCTCGGCAGAATAGTAGTCCGCCGACCTCAGATGGTGGCTGTCGACGAAGGTGAACTGGCCGTCGCGACCCAGTCGGAAGCGGTTCACCTCGGTGCCGCCACGCGCATAGCTGTATCCGATCACCACCACCCAGTCGCCCGAGACCAGCATCTCGTCGTACCAGTCGCCGCGACCGCTGACGCCCGGCGGATAGGCGTCGATCATGCCGACCGGTTCCAGGCCACCGTTGGCCGTCGAGACACTGAACAGCCGTCCGCGCCGGAGCACGATCAGATAGTCGCCCGACACCTTGACGATGCCGCCTTCGTCAACACCGGCGATCTGGGTGTTGGTGATGGAAGGATTATCTGGCGCGGCAACCGCGCCGACGGGCGGCGGTGCGGCGGCCTGAGGGGCCATGCCGGGTGACGGCGGTGCCGCCGGTGGGGGTGGCGGCGGAGGCGGCGGCGGCGGTGCCGGATACATGGAAAAGCCGCCGCTATCGACGGCCAGTTCGCCGTCTTCCATCAGAAACTCGAGCAGGTCCGCATCGGACCGGAACGGCTCCATCGCCGGCTGGGCCGAGGCCGGCGCCGCGTTGGACAGCACCCCTATGCCGATTGCGACGGCCATCAGGGCCACGAGTCTGCTCATCCAGCGGCTGGCCATGTCTGCGTCTCCCTTATCTGGGGGACACTGAACGCCGTTTTCGCCGATCTGCCAAGCTGACGTGCCCTGACGCGCCTATTCGGCCCAGCGTGGCTTTCGCTTGTCGAGGAAGGCCCGCACGCCTTCCTGGCCTTCTTCAGAGACGCGAGCGCGGGCAATGCGTCGCGCGGTTTCAGCCAGCAGGCCGTGGTCGATCTCTTGGCCGGCAACGTCATGGACCAGCCGCTTGGCGTCGCCGACAGCGCCGGGGGCGCAGGCCTTCATGGCATCGGCCAGGCCCTGGACGACGCCATCCAGATCGCCGGCGCTGGCCACGACCTGATCGACCAGGCCGAAGCCCAGGGCCTGATCGGCCGTGAACAGCTCGCCGGTCGCGAACAGGGCCCGGGCGCGGCGCGCACCGACCGCCTCAATGACATAGGGGGCGATGGTCGCCGGGATCAGGCCCAGCTTGACCTCCGAGAAGGCAAACCTGGTGCCGGCCACGGCCACAGCCCGGTCACAGGCGGCGACCAGCCCGGCCCCGCCGCCCATGGCCGCGCCTTCGACCAGGGCCACCGTCAGGGCCGGAATGTCGTGCAGGGCCTTGAGCATCCGGGCCAGGTTCATGGCGTCGTCGCGATTGTCGCTCTCGGACCAGCCCGCGGCGTCGCGCATCCAGCCGAGATCCGCGCCGGCACTGAAGGTGCCACCGGCCCCGCGTACAAACACCACCCGCACATGGTCGGCCCCATGCAGGGATTCAAACGCCTCATGCAGCGCCCCGATGGTGGCGGCGTCGAAGGCGTTCTTCTTTTCCGGCCGGTTGATGGTGATGAAGACCACGCCGTCGGCCGTCGCGTCGATCCGCACCAGGCTGTCGTCGGCGTCCGGAGCCGGGTCGGCCACCAGCGGATGGGCGATGGCGTTGATTTCGGAGGCCTCGGCATCGGTGATGTCCAGGGCGTTGAGGTCGGCGTCGGTGGGGGCTTTGGCCATGGCGATCTCCTGAGCTATCTGAGCCTATAACGCGCCAGATTGCGAACCGAAACGGAGGCGATCCGATGCAGACCACGGTCGATGACCGCATCCGCCGCATGACGGTGGCCGGCGTCTATCCGTTCTATGTCGCCAAGGCTGAAAGGAAGGGCCTGACCCAGGCCGAGGTGAATGAGATCATCCGCTGGCTGACCGGCTATTCCGACGACCAGATCAAGGCACACCTTGCGGCCCAGACCACCTTCGAGGGCTTCTTCGATCAGGCCCCGGCCTTGAACCCGAACCGATATCTGATCACCGGCGTCATCTGTGGCCACCGGGTCGAGGAGATCGACGACCCGCTGATGCGCGAAATCCGCCACCTCGACAAGCTGATCGACGAACTGGCCAGGGGTAAGGCGATGGGGAAGATCCTCCGTCGGCCCGCCTGATCACATCCTGAACACGCCGAACTGGGTCTGCGGGATCGGGGCGTTCAGGCTGGCCGAGATGGCCAGGCCGAGCACGTCGCGGGTCTGAACCGGGTCGATGATGCCGTCGTCCCACAGCCGCGCGGTGGCGTAATAGGGGTTGCCCTCGTCCTCATAGCGTTGGCGGATCGGAGCCTTGAAGGCGGCCTCGTCCTCGGCGGACCAGCTTTCGCCCTTGGTCTCGATGCCGTCGCGCTTGACGGTGGCCAGGACGCTGGCGGCCTGTTCGCCCCCCATGACGCTGATCCGGCTGTTGGGCCAGGTGAACAGGAACCTAGGCGAATAGGCCCGTCCGCACATCCCGTAGTTGCCGGCCCCGAACGACCCGCCGATCAGGACGGTGAACTTGGGCACCTCCGCACTGGCCACGGCCGTCACCATCTTGGCCCCGTGCTTGGCGATGCCCTCAGCCTCATATTTGCCGCCGACCATGAAGCCCGAAATGTTCTGAAGGAAGACCAGCGGAATCCGTCGCTTGCAGGCCAGCTCGATGAAGTGCGCGCCCTTCTGGGCGCTCTCGGAGAACAGCACGCCATTGTTGGCCAGGATGGCCACCGGCATCCCCCAGATGCGGGCAAAGCCGCACACCAGGGTCGAGCCATAGTCGCGCTTGAACTCCTGAAACTCCGAGCCGTCGACGATACGGCCGATGACCTCCCTGACCTCATAGGGCGCGCGCACATCGTCAGGGATGATGCCGTAGAGATCCTTTGGATCGAGCGCCGGCGGCTCCGGTTCGATGATGTCCAGCGCATTCGGCTTGACCGAGTTCAGCCCGGCCACGATCTCGCGCACGATCTGAAGCGCGTGCTCGTCGTTCTCGGCGACATGGTCGACCACGCCGGACTTGCGGCTGTGGGTTTCGGCCCCGCCCAGTTCCTCGGCCGAAATGACCTCGCCGGTCGCCGCCTTCACCAGCGGCGGGCCGGCCAGGAAGATAGTGCCCTGATTGCGCACGATCACCGTCTCGTCCGACATGGCCGGGACATAGGCCCCGCCGGCGGTGCAGCTTCCCATCACACAGGCGATCTGCGGGATTTCCAGCGCGCTCATGCGAGCCTGGTTGAAGAAGATGCGTCCGAAATGGTCACGATCAGGGAAGACCTCGGCCTGATGCGGCAGATTGGCCCCGCCTGAATCGACCAGATAGACGCACGGCAACCGGTTCTGCTCGGCGATCTCTTGCGCCCGCAGGTGCTTTTTGACCGTCATCGGGAAATAGGCCCCGCCCTTCACGGTCGGATCGTTGCAGACGATCATCACCTCGCGGCCCGACACGCGCCCGACGCCACAGATGATGCCGGCCCCGGGAGCCTCGTCGTCATACATGCCACCAGCGGCCAGCTGGCCGACCTCCAGAAAGGGCGCGCCGGGGTCCAGCAGACGCTCGACCCGATCGCGCGGCAACAGCTTGCCGCGGCTGACATGGCGCTCACGGCTGCGCTCCGGCCCGCCGCGCGCAGCCTGGGACACCTTCTGGTGCAGGTCGCGGGCCAGGCCCTCATTGTGGGTCTTCAGGGCCTGAAAGGCCGGGGCGGCGCGATCAACGGAGGAGGAAAGCCTGGGCATGAACCTCCTTTAGCGGTCCGATCACATTCGCCATAGCCCCCGCTTGCGCCCAGATGGCGTGGGACTAGGCTGGTGGCCATGAAGCGCCGCCGCAGCGACTCGAGACTTGAGGCTGATCTCTATCGCCTGTTCGAGGCCCCAGGCTCAGGCGCGAGCTGGTTCACCCTGACCGGGGGGGAGACCCTGTTCCGCGCCGGAGACCCGGCCGACACCCTGTTTCTCGTCCGGTCGGGGCGGCTGGGTGTTTTCCGCGGCGAAGACGGCAAGGAGCCGGAGTTCGTCGGCGTCGTCACCTCCGGCCAGCCGGTCGGAGAAATGTCGCTGGTGGCCGGAACCGCCCATACCGCGACGGTGGCGGCCCTGCGAGACACCGAAATCCTGGCCTTGCCGCGCGACGCCTTCTTTGAAGCAGCCAGGAAGTCTCCCGACATTCTGGCCGAACTGGCCCGGCTGATGATCCTGCGGACCCGCGAGCGCGGCCGCGAGGCCAATGAGCCCAGCGTCTTCGGCTTTGTGGCCCTGCGCGAGGCCCCGATCCGCCCCTTCGTCGAGCGTGTGGCCGAGGCCATCCTGGGGCTGGGCTTCACCGTTCAGATCATCGACCAGTCGGCTCTGAGATCGGCAGCAGAGTGGTTCGGAAGGGTCGAGGACGCCCATGATTTCGTCCTTTATGTCGCCGAACGCGAGGAGACGGCCTGGGCGGCCCTGTGTGCGCGCCAGGTCGACCAGCTGTTTCTGGTTGCCGACATGGGCATGTCGCCGGTCGAATCGCCCCTGCCCGACAGCCCGGCACTCGAAATTCAGAGGGGATGCCGTCTGATCCTGTTGCGCCCCCCGGGCAGCTCGATCACCGGCACCACGGCCTGGATATCGCGCGTGGGGGCGCTGCGCTGGCTGCACGCGCGCGAGGGCGACCAGGCCGACGAGACACGGATCGCGCGGCTGATCACCGGCACAGCGGTCGGGCTGGTGCTGTCCGGCGGCGGCGCGCGGGCCTATGCACACCTGGGTGCCATCCGGGCCTTGCGCCAGGTCGGCACGCCCTTCGACTTCGTCGGAGGCTCGTCGATGGGGGCCGTCATGGCCGCGGGCCTGGCGCTGGAATGGTCGCAGGGCGAGCTGGAAAACCGCATCCACTCGGCCTTTGTCGAGGCCAGTCCGCTGGGCGACATCGCGTTTCCGATCATCTCCATGACGCGCGGTGACAAGGTCGATGAGCTGCTGGAGGCCAACTTCGGCGAGGTGCTGATCTCGGATCTACCCCTGCCCTATTTCTGCGTTTCGGCGGACATTACGCTCAACACCTACCGGGTCCATGAGGTCGACAAGCTCGGGGAGGCCTTGCGGGCCTCGATCTCGCTGCCGGGCGTCCTGCCGCCGGTCGTCAAGGACGGCTCGGTGCTGGTGGACGGCGCGGTCCTGAAGAGCTTCCCGTCCGACGTCATGCGGGCCCGGCACCGCGGCCCGATCGTCGGCGTCGATGTGTCCAGAGCCCGCGGTATCGACCCGAAATCGCTCGATATCCCTCAGCCCTGGTGGCGCTGGATTCTGTCTGGGGCCTGGCGCCAGGGACCGCCGATCGTCTCGATTCTGATGCGCTCGGCCACCATCTCGACAGCCGCCGAACTGGCAGCGACCCGCGCGGCCACGGATGTTCTGATCCTGCCCCGACTGGACGGGGTAGAGATCCGCGACTGGAAGGCGTTTGAGCCGGCCATCGCCGCTGGCGAAGAGGCGGCCTTCGAGGTCATTGCCAGCCTGAACGGCTCGATCACCCACCTGCGGACACGGGGCGCCGAAACACAACTGCCGGAGATTGAAGTCGAACCTATCCCTCCAGCCCCTGAACCCACCGGACGACGGCGACGAAAAGGCTGGTAACGGCACTCCAGACCAGGGCCATGTAGATTCCGGATGCCGTCGCCCCCAGCAGGCCCAGGCCGACCACCAGGCCATCGCGCTGCATCAGCCCGAAGGCCAGAACGATGATCGTGATCGCCGGCAACAGGTCCCCGAACGGGATCGGCAGGGCCAGCATGACGGCGAGGGCCACACAGATGAGACCAATGACCGAGCGCATGACCGAAGAGGTCGCCGCCGGCCAGCGCGGCCGCGACAGGCGTTCCAGGGCGCGTACCCCCCTGATCAGATGCGCCAGCCCGGCCGAAAAGCTGCGTCGCGAAACGGACCGGCGCAGAATCCACCCCGGCAGGGACGGACTTTGCCGCTGAAGCGCCGTTTCCAGACCCAGGATGATCAACGGCACGCTGAAGACGGCCTTGCTGCCGGGCGGCCAGGGCAGAATGCTGATGAGGCCGATCAGAACCATGACCGCGCTGAGCGCCCGATCCCCGAAGGCCTCAATCATCTCGGCGAGGGTCAGCCGGTCGTCAGACCGGTCTGCCAGCTCTTCCAGAATCTCCGAAAATAGCTGAACAGGCGGTGGCTCAGCGGTCATGGAAGGCTCAGCCCAGCAGGGCACGGGCGGCGGCCCGTGCCGCCTCGGTGACCTCGCGACCGGCCAGCATCCGGGCCAGCTCTTCCTCGCGCCGGTCGGGATCGAGCTGTTCGATGCGCGTACGCACGCCCGCCCCGGTCTCGGTTTTGGAGACCTTGAGGTGGGCCTGACCCCGCGCGGCGACCTGAGGACTGTGGGTAACGATCAGGACCTGTGCTCCCTCGGCCAGACGCGCCAGCCTTTGCCCCACGGCATCCGCCACGGCCCCGCCGACCCCCTGATCGACCTCATCGAAGATCATGACCGGTTGCGCCGCATGGGAGCGCCCGGCCAAGGACGCCTTCAGCGCCAGGGCAAATCGGGCCAGTTCGCCCCCCGACGCGATCGCCGCCAGGCCGCCCCAGGGCGCGCCAGGATTGGTCTGGACCTCGAAGGCGATACGGTCGCGGCCATCCGGCCCGGCCCGGTCCCATGCCAGGGCTTCGAAGCCGACGCGAAAACGCGCCTTGTCCAGCTTGAGCGGGCCCAGTTCGGCCATCACGGCCTCGGCCAGGCGGATGCCGGCTTCCCGGCGCTCGGCCCCCAGGGCTTCGGCCTCGGCACGATAGGCCGCTTCCGTTTCGGTGGCCCGAGCCTCGGCGGCCTTGAGGGCTCCGGCCCCATCCTCGATCAAGGCCAGGGCCGCTGCGATACGCGCGCGCTCAGCCGGCAACAGTTCGACGGCGACGCCCAGCTTGCGGGCCATAGCCCTCAGGGCGAACAGCCGCTCTTCGGCCCGGTCGAGCCGGCCGGGTTCGAAGTCGAAGGCCCGGGCGGCCTCGTCGAGAGCGTCGAGCGCCTCCTGAGCCTCGCTGAGGGTCCGATCGACGCCCTCGGCCGCGCGACCGAGCCGCTGCACCACCGCATTGTCTTCCGCCGCCCCGGCATGAACGGCGCGCTGGCGCGCCCGCTCGATGGCCCGATAGGCCGAGGCGAGGCGATTGGACAGATTGTCGGCCCCCATCGCCTCGCGGGCGTCGTCGAGATCGGCCAGAGCCTTTTCGGCCGCCCCCAGCAGGGCGCGCTCGCCGGCCAGGCCCGCCTCCTCGCCCTCGCGCGGGTCGAGACGCTCGAGCTCCGCCAGAAGGGCCGACAGGTCCTCGGCCTCACCGGCCGCGCGTTCGGCCGCCTGGCGCAGGCGTTCAACCTCGGAATGAGCCTCGGCCCGCGCCTTCCAGGCCTGGCGCGTCGCGGTTAGCCGGCCCTCGAGCCCGGCCCAGTCGTCGAGGAGGTCGCGGTGGGTGCGCGGGTCGAGCAGCCCCACGGTCTCATGCTGGCCATGGACCTCGATCAATTGCTCACCGAGGCTTCGCAGAGCCGCAATCGTGACGGGCTGATCGTTGATGAAGGCCCGGCTACGACCGTCGGCCCCCTGCTGGCGGCGCAGGATCAGATCCTCGCCGGCCTCGACGGTCAGGCCGCTGTCGACCAGAGTCGACCACAGCGGATGATCAGCGGGCGGCGCGAAAATGGCCGTAGCCGACCCCTGGGCCGCCCCGCCCCGCACCAGCCCGGCATCGGCACGGGCCCCGGTCGCCAGGCCCAGGGCATCCAGGATGATCGACTTGCCTGCCCCCGTCTCACCGGTCAGCACCGTCAGTCCCGGCCCGAAGGACAGGTCCAGCGCCTCCACGAGGACGATGTCACGGATGGACAGGCCGGTCAGCATGACCCGTTTGTAGAGGATTCGAGGGGTCTTCGTCTCAGCCCGGAATCAGACGGCGCAGCCAGCCTTCTTCCTGGGGTTCCTGCTCGAGCGTGCCGCCCTGCTCGGTGACCAGGTTGTAGGCGTCCGAATACCAGCGGCTTCCCGGGAAGTTGTGGCCCAGAACAGCGGCATTGCGCTCGGCCTCGGCCGTCAGGCCCAGGGTCAGATAGGCCTCAACCATGCGATAGAGGGCTTCGGCCGTGTGCGAGGTCGTCTGGTAATGCTCGACCACGCGGCGGAAGCGGCCGACGGCGGCCAGCGGCTGGTCACGGCGCAGATACCAGCGCCCGATCTCCATCTCCTTGCCGGCCAGCTGGTCGTTGACCATGTCGATTTTCACGCGCGCATCGGTGGCGTATTGCGACTCCGGGAAGCGGCGCATCACATCGGTCAGGGCCACCAGGGCCTGACCGGCCGCAGCCTGGTCACGACCGACATCGACAATCTGTTCGAAGTAGCAGATCGCCTTCATGTAATAGGCGTAGGAAACCTGCGGGCTGCCGGGATAGAGCTGGATATAGCGATCCGCCGCCGCAATCGCCTCCTCATAGTTCTGGCGCTCGTAGTGGGCAAAGACCTGCATCAGGATCGACCGGCGCGACCACGGCGAATAGGGGTGCTGACGCTCGACTTCCTGGAAGAACTGGACGGCTTCGCCGTAGCGGCCCGAATCCAGTCGCTGAAGCCCGACCGAATACAGCAGCTCGACCGGTCGCTCCTCATACTGGAGACGCGGCTGGCGGCCCTGGGGACCCACACAGCCCGACACCAGAACGGTGGCCAAACACACAGCAAAGACCGCGGCCGCCTGACGACGAATGGAAACTGACTGCACCGATTGACCTTTCGAACGTCCCGACGTGTACGGATTCTGTGACCGGGCTTCTACACGAGGCCGATAGTTGCGCCAAGAACGTGCGCTTGGGGTGGTGTGCCTAGCGTCCCCCATATAGAAGCCGCGCCACAAGGCGGGCCCTATGGGGCGAAAGGATGACGCGATGAAACTGCTGGCCGGCAATTCCAACCCCCCTCTGGCCAGAGCGATCGCCGACGAACTGGCGGCCCCCCTGACCAAGACCCAGGTAAAGCGTTTCGCCGACAACGAGGTCTTTGCCGTCATCGAGGAGAACGTCCGCGGCGAGGACGTCTTCATCATCCAGTCGACCAGCTATCCCGCCAATGACAACCTTATGGAACTGCTGATCATGACCGACGCCCTGGTACGGGCGTCGGCGCGGCGGATCACGGCGGTGGTGCCCTATTTCGGCTATGCCCGGCAGGACCGGAAGACCGGCGGCCGCACCCCGATCTCGGCCAAGCTGGTGGCCAATCTCATTACCCGGGCCGGGGCCGATCGCGTTCTGACGATGGATCTGCATGCCGGACAGATCCAGGGCTTCTTCGACATTCCGACCGATAACCTGCTGCCGGCACCGTTGCTGGCGCAGGACATCAAGGAGCAGCGCGGCGGCAAGGCAGCCTCTGACCTGGTGATCGTCTCGCCCGACGTCGGGGGGGTGGTTCGGGCCCGCGCCCTGGCCAGTCGCCTGAACGCCGACCTCGCCATCGTCGACAAGCGGCGCTCGGCCCCCGGCAAGAGCGAGGTGATGAACATTATCGGCGACGTCAGCGGTCGCCGCTGCATTCTGTTTGATGACATTGTGGATTCGGCCGGCACCCTGTGCAACGCGGCCCAGGCCCTGTCCGAGCAGGGAGCCGTAGAGGTCGCCGCCTACGTCAGCCACGGCGTCCTGTCCGGCCCGGCGGTGACGCGCGTAACCGAGTCCGTGCTGAGCGAGCTGGTGGTGACCGATTCCATCGCCCTGTCGGACGAAGCCCTGGCCTGCGCCAAGGTACGGACCGTCTCCATCGCGCCGCTGATCGGCGAGGCGATCCGTCGCATCGCCAACGAGGAATCCGTCTCCAAACTCTTCGACTGACGCGGATTAGCCGTCGAATCCGGGGGGGCTTCGCGCTATGATGACTGCGGCCCGGGTCTTGCATCGGGGTCTCAGGCCAGTTCGATTCGGGGAATATCGACCATGAACGCCTTTGTCCGCCGCTGCAGCGTAATCAGCCTGTTGTGTGTCAGCCTGGCCGCCGCTGCCTGTCAGACGCCCGTGGTCGAAGCACCGCCTCCCCCGCCGCCGCCGCCGCTGCCGCCGGTCGCCCTGAACAGCTCCGTGGCCGAGGCCGCCTCGGTCTATATGGCCTATGTCGGCACCGCTTCGGGCCTGTCGGCCAGCTTTGCCAACGGCGGTGAGGTCCGTCAGTCGATGCTGCGCGCCGCCGCCTACGAGCCGGCCCAGCTGTCGCGTGGCATGGTCGCCTATGCGGCAATTCTCGCCCTGCAATCCCCCGAGTTTGTGAATGGTGTGCGCGGCATGGCCGCCGATCCCGCCAGCCGCGATATCCTCCTGCGCCGGATCATCTCGGATCCGGCCTATGCGACCCAGCTGCCGGGCGCGGGCCAGGCCGCCGGCCTGATCGCCTCGCAGATCCAGAGCGACGGCAACCGGATGTATGCGGCGGGAGCCGCCATCAAACAGACGGCCTATGACATCCAACGCCAACGCTGGTCGTCGCAGCATGTCACCGATCGCGATGCCCGCCTTGAACAGGTGCGCCTGCTCGGGCTGACCCCCCTGAACTCGGACTATTCGGCCTCTGCGACCCTGCAACAGGCAGCGCTGAGCGGATCGGGCCTGAACCTGGCCCCAGCCAATGGCTCGGCTCCCTACACCCAGGCCGTGGTGCGCGGACTGGCCCTGGCGGCTCTGGCCTCCCTGGGTCAGGCCGGCGACAACAACCGGATACAGACCGAAGCCCTGTTGAACGAACCGGTCAGCGCCGACTGTCTGAACTTTACGCGCCTGATGATCCTCCAGTGCCTGGCCGCCTCGCGGCCGCACTATGAGGAGATCTTCTGCCTCGGCCAGCACCTGATGATGGATACGGCCCAGTGCGTGATCGATTCGGCCGGTCGCTATACCGCCAGTTCCTGGCCCCCGGTCCAGACGGTCTCGGCCGACCAGGCGGCGGGGACCACATCGGGCGACGCCCAGACGCCCAACCGCTAGGCTCGATCGGCCCGGCGCGAGCGTCGAACACCCTGTTGCGTGGGGCGTGCGAAGCGTGTAATGACGCGCGCTCTTGAATTCATGGGTCCAAGACCCCCGACGCGCGTCCGAGCCTTTCCGCCAGCGGGAAGGCTCACGTTTTTAGCGAAGGGCACGACCGGGCACTTGAGACCGCATCCATCTCCCACCGATCGTGCCTGGCGCGGCGGTTTCGTTTTGAAGGCAGCCTGATGGCCGAGATTATCCTGAACGTTGAAGTCCGTGACGGCACGGGCACGGGCGGCGCCCGCCAGGCCCGTCGCGAAGGCAAGGTGCCCGGCATCCTGTACGGCGGCGACAAGGCCCCGGTGGCCATCTCCGTCGAGGAGCGTCCGTTCCGCAAGTCGCTGTACACCGGCAAGCTTCTCGGTCACCTGGTGACGCTGAAGTACGGTGACGAAACCCAGCCGGTCATCGCCAAGGACATCCAGTTCGACCCGGTTTCCGACCGCCCGGTCCACTTCGACCTGATGCGCGTGGACGAGCACGCCCCGGTCAAGATATCGATCCCGGTCCACTTCAAGAACCAGGATCACTGCGAGGCCTTCCGTCAGGGCGGTTCGCTGGAGATCGTCCGTCACGACGTCGAGATCATGGTCCGCGCTGACCAGATCCCCGAAGAGCTGGTCATCGACCTGACCAACCACAAGCTGGGCGACACCATCCGCGTCTCGGAAATCAAGCTGCCGGAAGGCGCTTATCCGACCATCACCGACCGTGACTTCGTGATCGCCTCGATCAAGGTGTCGTCGGCCGCCATGTCGGAAGCCGCCGACGAGGCCGCGGATCACGCTGCCGAACAGGCCGCCGAGGCCGAAGAGTCGATCGAGGTCGCCGCAGAGGCCACCGCCGAAGGAACTCCGGAAGCCTGATCGTCCTCACGGTCTGGATTTTTGCGGCCTCGCCCGGCAAACGGGCGGGGCCGTTTCCTTTTGAGCTCCTGCCATGCTGATCATCGCCGGCCTCGGCAATCCCGGGCCCAAATACGCCAACAATCGCCATAACATCGGCTTCATGGCGGCCGACGCCATCGCCGACGAATGGGGCTTCGGCCCGACCAAGGCGATCTTCCAGGCGGCGGTGCGGGCCGGCGAGATCCCAACCCCCCAGGGGCCGGTCAAGGCGCTGGTGGTCAAGCCCCAGACCTATATGAACGAGAGCGGGCGCGCGGTCGGCGAAGCCATGCGTTTCTACAGGTCGACGCCGGCCGAGGTGATCGCCTTCTATGACGAGCTGGATCTGGCCGAAGGCCGGTTCCGCATGAAGACCGGCGGCGGGGCGGCGGGCCACAACGGCGTGCGCTCGCTGATGGCCCATGTCGGGCCGGACTTCCGGCGCGCCCGCATGGGCATCGGCCATCCGGGCCAGCGCGAGCTGGTGATGCCCTATGTGCTGGGCGACTTCTACAAGGTCGAGCTGGGCTGGCGCGATGCCCTGCTCCGGGCCTGTGCCGAAGCCCTGCCCTTCGCCGCCGCCGGTGACGACGAACGCTATCAGGCCGAGGTGCTGCGCCTGGCTCCTGCCCCCAAGGCCGATCCGAGGAAGGCCGGGCGCGAGGACTGACCGGCCCCGCCGACACGGCGGCCAGCTTCGCCCCCGGAGTCGATAGGCCGCCGCCCGGGTGGTTGGCCCCGATCGTGCATCGCGCGCGGCGATATCTGTCTGAGGCCCTCTCTCGTGTCCCAAAAGCGAACCGATCTGGAAGTGACGATCATCCCGGCTGCCTGTCTGGCGGCGGACGACGTCGCAGACTGGAACAACATCCGCGCCGACCAGCCGGCCCTGCAGAACCCCCTGTTCGGGCCGGGTTTCGCCCAGGCCGTCGGGCGCGTTCGTCACGACGCCCATGTGGCGATCTATCGCCGCGACGGCGTCGCCATCGGCTATCTGGCCCACCACCGGCGTCCCGGCGGTCTGGGACGTCCGGTCGGCGCACCCTTTTGCGACTACCATGCCCTGGTCGTCCGGGCCGGCCATGACCTGGATGGTCGCACCGCGCTCGAAGCCGCCGGCCTCAAGGCCTTTCGCCACAACGGCCTGATCGATCCGGGTGCGTCCTTCCCCGACGTCCCGGCCGGCGAAACGGGCTACGCCATAGAGCTGGAGGGCTCCCCCGAGGCCTATGTCGAGGCCCTGCGCGCCGCCAGCCCCAAGCGATTCAAGAACTGGCGGCGGCTACGGCACCGCCTGGAAGAGCAACTCGGCGCGCTGGAGCTTCGCGCCTCAAGCGTCCAGGCCGACTATGACCAGCTGATGGACTGGAAGCGCGCCCAGTTCGTTCGCACCGGCGTCCAGGACGTCCTGCGCCCCGCCTGGTCGCATGACCTGATGCAGAGCCTGTTCGATCTGCGCCCCGAGACTGACGCCAGGGCCTTCCGGGGCCTGATGCTGACCCTTCACGCCGGGGACACCCTTGTCGGCGGTCATTTCGGCGTCGCGGAGGCCGGCATCTACCACCCATGGATCGCCTCGACGAACCCTGAGCTGGGATACGGCTCGCCCGGCCAGGCCCTGTTGCATCACGCCATCCTGGCGATGCCGCACCTGGGCCTGACGACCTATGACCTCGGCGTCGGCACCGATCACTACAAGAAGCCCTTCTGCAACACAGAACGCCCGATCGGCGCAGGCCTCAGCCGCACCCAGGGCCTGACCGCCTTCGACGAGCGGCGCACGCCGATCGCCAAGATCTGCCGCCGCCTGGATCACATCGCCGCCAGCAACCCCTCGTTCGGCGGACGCGTCCAGGGGGTGATCGAAGCCGCCATCGCCTTGCGCAAACGATCGCTTCTGACCGAATCGCCTGACGTGGAGTGACCCTATGAGCGTCATCACTGACTGGACCCCCGCCAAGGCCGAGGCCTTCACCCGCGAGACGATCGGCTTCGAGCACAGCCTGCACGAACGGGCGATGTTCGACGATGAGGGCCTGATTTCCCTGCTCGACCGCTATCCGCGCGAGCATCTGGGTGTGTTCACCATGGGCCACGACCCGGTGGACTGGAAGACCTGGCGCGCCGGCTCGGCCGGGGATCTGTCGGGCGAACAGCTGCTGGGGGCGGCCATGGACGGCCGGATCTGGCTGAACCTGCGCCACACCAACGACTTCCTGCCGGAATACGCCGAGCTGGAACGCGAGATCTTCGCCGAGGCGGAGGCCCAAACTGGGGTTCGGACCTTCAAGCGGGATCTCGGCATCCTGATTTCTTCGGCCAACGCCCAGGTCTTCTACCATCTGGACACGCCGCTGGTGGCCCTGTGGCAATTGCGCGGACACAAGACGGCCTGGGTCTATCCGGTTGAAAGCCCCCATGTGACGCCCGAGCAGATCGAGCGCGTGATGCTGAAGGAGACCCCCGAGCAGATCGATTTCCGGCGCGACATGGACGCCGCCGCCCAGGTCTTCGAACTGACGCCCGGCAAGATGGTCACCTGGCGCCAGAACGCGCCGCACCGGATCGAGAACGGCCCGATGCTGAACGTCTCGCTCAGCACGGAATTCATGACCATGGCCGCTGCCATGCGCGCCAATGTCATCTTCGCCAATGGCGTGCTTCGCAAGGCCGGGATCCAGCCCCGGATCCAGTCCGTCCCGCATCCGGCCGCCCTGGCCAAGGTCGGCCTGGCCCGCGTCGCCAAGGCCGCCGGCCTGGTCAAGCCGTTCGAGTCCAAACTCAGCCCCAGTTTCGACCTGCGCGACGGCATCCCGACCTGAGGCCGGCCTCCCGGCCCGATCCACGGACGGCCTCACGGGCAGCGTGACCCGCTTGACCCTCACGGTGGCGCGCCGCTCTATGCCTCGGGCGAATGAGGAGGCTTCATGGGACCCGACGTCGACAAGGCTGGAGCCACGCGCCGCGCCCTTCTGGCGACGGCGGCGACCTCGGGTTTGCTGCTGGCCCTGCCGGCGGTAGCGCGCGCTCAAGGTCGGATCAGGGGACCGGCGACGCCCCTGCCGCTGGACGCCGTCCGCCTCAGGCCGTCGATCTGGGCCGATGCCGTCACGGCGAACCTGGCCTATCTGCTGCGGCTTGAGCCGGACCGTCTGTTGCACATGTACCGGCTGCACGCCGGTCTTGAGCCGCGCGCCGACGCCTATGGCGGCTGGGAGGCCGACACCATCAGCGGCCATACCCTGGGCCACTATCTGACGGCCCTGTGCCTGATGCACGCCCAGACCGGGGATCGCCCCTGCCGCGACCGGGCGCTCTACATCGTTGACGAGCTGACGGCCTGCCAGCGCGCCGGCGGCGGCTATGTGGCCGGGTTCACCCGCAAAGCCGCCGACGGGACGATCGAGGACGGGCGGGTCATCTTCACCGAGCTGGCCGCCGGCGAGATCCTGTCCGCCCGGTTCTATCTCAACGGCTCCTGGGCTCCCTTCTATAACTGGCACAAGCTGTTCTCCGGCCTGCTGGCCGCGCATGAGCATCTCGGCTCCGGCCAGGCGCTGGAAGTCGCCACCGGCCTGGCGGGCTGGATCGACACGGCGCTGGCTCCGCTGAACGCCGATCAGATGCAGCAGGTCCTGGGCACCGAGCACGGCGGCATGAACGAGGTGCTGGCAGTCCTGGCTGAACGGACCGGCGATCTCCGCTGGCTGAGGCTGGCAGAGCGGTTCAATCATCAGGCGGTGCTGGAACCGCTGATGGCCGGTCGCGATGACCTGACCTATCTGCACGCCAATACCCAGATCCCCAAGGTCATCGGTCTGGCCGCCCAACATCGGGTCCGAGCCACCCCCGCCCGTCTGGCCGGCGCGCGCTTCTTCTGGAACACGGTGACGGAGGGACGCAGCTACGTCATCGGCGGCAACAGCGACCGCGAGTATTTCCAGGAGCCGGATTCGCTGTCGCTCTATGTGACCGAACAGACCTGCGAGTCCTGCAACACCTACAACATGCTCAAGCTGACGCGGCGGCTCTATGCCGAGCAGGCGGACGCGGCCTATTTCGACTGGTTCGAGCGCGCGCATCTGAACCACATCATGGCCCACCAGAGGCCGCGCGACGGGGCCTTCGTCTATATGACGCCGCTGATGAGCGGGGCGGCCCGCGAGTTCTCTGAACCCTTCGACAGCTTCTGGTGCTGCGTCGGATCGGGCATGGAAAGCCACGCCAAGCACGGCGAGTCCGTCTGGTGGCAGGACGACGAGGGCGTGATCCTCAATCTGTTCATCGCCTCGGACCTGGCCTGGGCCGCGCGCGGCGCGCGGCTCTCGCTGGAGACGGAGTTCCCCTTCGGGTCGGACCTGGGGCTGAGGTTCGAGGCGCTGGACCGCCCTGGCCGCTTCAAGGTCCGGGTTCGCAAGCCGGCCTGGGCCGGGGCCGTGACCGCCCAGGTGAACGGGCGAGCCGCCGAGGTCACCATCGAGGACGGCTATCTGGTCTTTGATCGGCGCTGGCGGGCCGGTGATCGGTTGGACCTCAATCTGCCCATGTCGCTGTGGGTTGAGCCGACGCCGGACGACCCGGACCTGATCGCCCTGCTGCATGGCCCGATGGTGCTGGCGGCCGACCTGGGGCCGGCCTCGGAGCCCTTCGCAGGCGTCGAACCGGCCCTGCTGGCCGAGGACATCCTGGCCCGGATGCCCGCCGTCGATGCCGGGCGAGGCCTGTACCAGACCGACGGCATCGGCCAGCCGGGCGAGATGCAGTTCTCGCCCTTCTATGCCCTGTGGGATCGGCGGGCGGCCGTCTATTTCCGGCGCTTCACCCCGGCCCAGTGGCGCGCCCGCGAAGCGGTCCTGGCGACAGAGGCGGCGGCCCGCGCGGCGCTGGAGGCCCGATCGGTCGATCTGATCCGGTTGGGCGTCGAGGACGATGAAGCGGCGCATCGTCTGGAGAGCGGCATCTCCTATGCCCTGTCCTACCGCTTCCGGCCGGGACGCGATGCCCGCACAGAGGGCTTCTTCGCCTTCGATCTGGCCTCGGCGGACGGCCCGCTGGTGCTTCAGGCAACCTACTGGGGCGGCGAGCGCGACCGCCACTTCCACATCGAGGTCGAGGGCGAGCGGATCGCCACCCAGCGCCTGCATTCCGACGCTAATGGCCGCTTCATCGACATTGCCTATCCGGTCCCAGAACATCTGACACAGGGCCGCGAGCGTATCCGCGTCCGGTTCGTGCCCGAGACCGGCCATACCGCCGGCCCGGCCTTCGGGGTGCGGCTGTTGCGGGCCGAGGCCGGGGTGTGACGCATCGCCTGCCCCGTGCGACGGGGCGACCTGAGGATGGCGGCGCGGGACGACCGACCGCGGGCGGCTGAATAGTGCACTGTGATTTAGGGTGCACTAGGTGCACTAGCTGCACTAATCGGACACAAGTGATTGAATTTGCACGAGGCGACCCCTGAGTGATTTGCACCCTGGGGTGCACTATTTTTGACCGCGAACATTATAGTGCGGCGGCGATGGGCGGGGATGAAGCGGGGCGCTCGCAGAGAAGGTGCGCCACGCCGATCCTGCCGATTGGCTTCTTCACACACCCGGACCCCGACTAGCTTCGAATCTCGATGCTGATACAAGGCAGCGTAACCCCTCACCCTCCCCCTCAACTTCGTTGCGCGGGGCCCTCCCTCTCCCGATGGGAGAGGGTTAAAGAAGACGCCATGACCACCGATACCGCCACCGCCCCCCGCTATGTCATCGAAGGCCGAACCGGCCCATGGGAACTCGTCATGGGTCTGGAGATCCATGCCCAGGTGGCATCGAACTCCAAGCTGTTTTCCGGGGCCGCCGTCGGCTTCGGGGCCGGGCCGAACGAGCAGGTGTCGCTGGTCGATGCGGGCTTTCCGGGGATGCTGCCGACACTGAACCGCTGGTGCGTTGAACAGGCGGTCAAGTCGGGGCTGGGCCTGAAGGCCAAGATCAACACCTTCAGCCAGTTTGACCGGAAGAACTATTTCTATCCCGACCTGCCGACCGGCTATCAGATCAGCCAGCTGTACCACCCCATCGTCGGCGAGGGCACGGTCGAGGTCGAGCGCGACGACGGCAGCTTTTTCAACGTCGGGATCGAGCGCCTGCATCTGGAGCAGGACGCCGGCAAGCTGATCCATGCTCTGTCGCCGACCGAGAGCTTTGTCGATCTGAACCGCGCGGGCACGGCCCTGATGGAGATCGTGTCGCGGCCGCATATCCGCACGCCCGACGAGGCCGTCGCCTACGTCAAGAAGATCCGCATGATCCTGATGTATCTGGGTGCCTGCGACGGCGACATGGAGAAGGGCAATCTCAGGGCCGATGTGAATGTGTCGGTGTGCCGGGTCGGCGGCTATGACGCCTTCATGGCGACGGGCGATTTCAGCCATCTGGGCACGCGCTGCGAGATCAAGAACGTCAATTCGTTCCGCTTCATCAACCAGGCCATCCAGTATGAGGCCCGGCGTCAGGTCGAGATCCTGGAAGACGGCGGCAAGATCGATCAGGAAACCCGCCTGTTCGACCCGAACAAGGGCGAGACGCGTTCGATGCGCTCGAAGGAAGAGGCCCAGGACTATCGCTATTTCCCGGACCCGGACCTGCTGCCGCTGGAGCTGGAACAGGCCTGGATCGACGAGATCCGCGCGTCGCTGCCCGAACTGCCCGACGACAAGCGCCGGCGCTTCATGGCCGACTATGGCCTGTCGCAATATGACGCCGGGGTGCTGATCGCCGAACAGGCCAAGGCCGACTATTTCGAGGCCGCCGCGAAGGGACGCGACGCCAAGCTGGTGTCCAACTGGGTGACCAATGAGGTGTCGGCCCGCCTGACCGCCGATGGGCTGGAGTTCGACGCCAACCCCCTGCCCGCCGCCCATGTGGCCGAGCTGGTCGAGCTGATCGAGACGGACGTCATCTCGTCCAAGATCGCCAAGGAAGTGTTCGATCACGTCTGGAACGGCGAAGGCTCTCCGGCCCAGGTGGTGGAGGCGCGCGGCCTGAAACAGGTGACCGACACCGGTGCCATCGAGGCCGCCATCGACGACATCATCGCCGCCAATCCGGGTCAGGTCGCGGCCGTGAAGGACAAGCCCCAGGCGCTGGGCTGGTTCGTCGGCCAGGTGATGAAGGCCACCGGCGGCAAGGCCAATCCGGCGGCGGTCAATGAGATTTTGAAGGCCAAGCTGGGGGTTTAGCTTCGTGATCCCGTCTCCCCTGGTGGGAGAAGGGGTCAATGAGCAGCTTGCAGCGAACCCTTGCTTCCCGCCCGTGCTGCGGCCCATGCTGCGCCCCACCGGAGGCTCCGCATGACCCGCATCGTTCAGATCAAGAACGTCAATCAGCCCGGCAAGCTGTATCCGCGCGACGCGGACAAGATGGAGAAAATCTCCGCTGCCCTGCTCTCGGTCCTGCCGACCGACACGCCGGGCCTGACGCAGTCAGAGATGATCAAGGCCCTGCGCGGCGCGGTGTCCGAAGCCGACTTTCCCGGCACGACCCACGGCTGGTGGGGCAAGTCGGCGCAGCTGCATCTGGAAGCCGAAGGCCTGGTCATCCGCGATGCGACCAAGCCGCTGACCTGGCGGCGGGCTTGAGGCCCACAGAAAGTGCGGGCTTTTCCCCAGACCTGAATCGATGACGACAGATTCTGACGCCCGGGGCCGCTAGAGAGGCAGAATGACGTCCGAACCGCGCCGTTTTGCTTCTGACCAGATGCGGTTCCCGCTGGTGCGCGAACCCGTGGGAGCCCTGGCCGTATTCATGCGCGGCCCGTCGAACCGGCTGGCCGCCGAGACCCTGGATCTGTGGCCCACGGGCGAAGAGGCCAATCTGGCGCTGGTCGGGCCCCAGGGAGCCGGCAAGTCACACCTGGCGGCAGACTGGGCCGAGCGGGTCGGGGCGGTAGCGTTTTCCGGGGCCGAGGCCGGCCGGACCGACTTGTCCGAGCTGGAAGGTCGCCCGGTGTTGCTGGACGATGCCGACCAGACCGACGACGACACCCTGTTCCACCTGATGAACCTGGCGCGGTCGCCCGGCGGGGCCTTGCTGATGGTGTCGCGCGAGCCGCCGGCGCGCCGCGAGACGGGCCTGGCGGATCTGAGGTCGCGGCTGGACGCGGTGCGGGTGGTGCGGGTCGAGGCGCCGGACGATGCGGTGCTGGCTGCGGCGCTGCGCCGCTTCTTTGACGAGCGGGCCATCACGCCCGGTGACGAACTGATCGACTATCTGGTGCTGAGGATCGAACGGTCGATTCCGGCGGCCAAGGCGATGGTGGCCCGGCTGGATGCCGAAGCCAGCGGGCGCAAGCTGAACCGAGCCCTGGCCCGCGCCCTGCTGGATGACGAAACGGCAGAGTTGTTCTAAGGGACCGCTGGGCGCTTGCTGATCGCGCCCCGAACCGTCATTACGCGCCCATGGTCGACACCGCCGACGCCCTGCCCGACGCGAGCGCATCGC
This sequence comes from Pseudomonadota bacterium, assembly GCA_963205025.1. Classification (GTDB taxonomy): domain Bacteria; phylum Pseudomonadota; class Alphaproteobacteria; order Caulobacterales; family Caulobacteraceae; genus Brevundimonas. Next base: position 21,077 of record CAUJHO010000024.1, read on the forward strand.
GGAGCGAGCCGCTTCGGCTCGACGAAGACCTGCTGGCCAGCCCGCAGCGCTTCTTCAATCGGGAATTGTCGTGGCTGGCCTTCAACCAGCGCGTCATGGAAGAGGCGACAAATCCGCGCCACCCGCTGTTCGAGCGCGTCCGGTTCCTGTCGATCTCGGCCAACAACCTGGATGAGTTCTGCATGGTACGCGTGGCCGGCATCAAGGGCCAGGTCCGACGCGGCGTGCGGGTGCTGTCACAGGACGGCCTGACCCCCTCGGAGACGCTGGAAGCCGTCGATGACGGGACCGAGCGTCTGATGGCCGAACAGCAGAAGACCTGGCGCAAGCTGAGGCGAGAGCTGGCCGCCGAGGGCATCGAGGTGGTCGATGCCGAACATGTCACCAAGACCGAGCGGGAGCGGCTGGAACCCGAGTTCCTGAGCCAGCTGTTCGCGGTGCTGACGCCGATGGCGATCGACCCGGCGCACCCCTTCCCGTTTCTGCCCAACCAGGGGTTCTCGCTGGCCTTGAAGCTGCGGCGGCGCGCGACCGGGCGGACGCTGCATGCCCTGGCTCCGATCCCGACCCAGGTGCAGCGGTTCTGGACCCTGCCGACCGACGGACGCTCGGCCAAGGGGCGCCGCCGCGTCGTCACCCTGGAGACGATGGTGATGATGTACATCGACCATCTGTTCCCCGGCTGCGATGTCGAGGCGTCGGGCGTGTTCCGGCTGATCCGCGACAGCGACATCGAGATCGAGGAAGAGGCCGAGGACCTGGTCCGCGAGTTCGAGAGTCTCCTGAAACAGCGGCGGCTGGGCGACGTCGTCAAGGTGATGATCGAAAAGGCCATGCCGGAGGATCTGGCCGCCTTCATCGCCGAACAGCTGAACGCCGATCCGCTCGATGTCGACATCATCGACGGCCTGCTGGGACTGGGCCAGTTGAGCGAACTGATCCCGGCGGCCCGGCCCGAGCTGAAGTTCAAACCCTATGACCCGCGCTTTCCTGAACGCATCCGCGAACATGGCGGCGACAGTTTCGCGGCGATCCGGGAAAAGGACATCCTGGTCCACCATCCGTTCGAGAGCTTTGACGCCGTGGTCCAGTTCCTGCGTCAGGCCGCGCGTGATCCGAACGTCATCGCCATCAAACAGACCCTGTACCGGACCTCCAACGACAGTCCGATCGTCGCGGCCCTGATCGAAGCGGCCGAGCACGGCAAGAACGTCACCGCCCTGGTCGAGATCAAGGCGCGCTTCGATGAAGAGGCGAACCTGCGCTGGGCCCGCGAGATGGAGCGCGCGGGCGTCCATGTCGTCTTCGGCTTCGTCGAATGGAAGACCCACGCCAAGATCTCGGCGGTGGTGCGACGCGAGGCCGAGGGTCTGAGAACCTATTGCCACTTCGGGACCGGCAACTATCACCCGGTGACGGCGCGCATCTATACCGACCTGTCGCTGTTTACCTGTGACCCGGCGTTCGGGCGCGATGCCGTCAAGGTCTTCAACTTCATCACCGGCTATGCCGAGCCCGACGATCTGGAGCGGCTGGCGGTGTCGCCTCTGACGCTCAAGCGCCGGCTGCTGGCCCTGATCGAGCGCGAGGCCGACAACGCCCGAAAGGGCAAGCCAGCGGCGATCTGGGCCAAGATGAACGCCCTGGTCCATGCCGAGATCATCGACGCCCTGTACCGGGCCAGCCAGGCCGGGGTGAAGATCGACCTGGTCGTGCGCGGCGTCTGTTGTCTGAGGCCCGGGGTGAAGGGCCTGTCTGAGAACATCACGGTCAAGTCGATCGTCGGGCGCTTCCTGGAGCACGCCCGGATCGCCTGCTTCGCCAATGGTCGCGACATGCCCAGCGACCGGGCCGAGGTTTTCTTCTCTTCAGCCGACTGGATGCAGCGCAATCTGGACCGGCGCGTCGAGATCATGGTGCCGGTGCTCAATCCGACCGTGCACGACCAGATCCTGGATCAGATCATGCTGGCCAACCTCAAGGACGAGGCCCAGAGCTGGATCCTGAATGCCGATGGCACCTATTCGCGCGCCAGGGCCGGCAAGGCGGGATCCCCCTTCTCGGCCCACGACTATTTCATGACCAATCCCAGCCTGTCCGGGCGCGGTCGCCGCGCCAAGGACCGGCCAAAGGCCATCCGCTATGACCGCAAACGCTGAGTTTCGCGCGCGTCAGGGGGCGGTGCTGGACGTCGGGTCCAACTCGGTGCGCCTGGTCGTCTATGGGCTGCAGGGCCGCGCCATCTGGACCGGCTACAATGAAAAGGTGCTGGCAGGCCTCGGGCGCGAGGTCGCCACCTCCGGCAAATTGTCGCCCGAGGGGGTGACCCAGGCGGTCGATACGCTGAAGCGGCTGGCGGTGCTGATGCAGGCATTGCCGCTGTCCGAGCGGCACATCGTGGCGACCGCCGCGGTGCGCGAGGCCGAGGACGGCGCGGCCTTCTGTGACCGGGTGGCCGCCGAGACCGGCCTGAGGATCCGCGTCCTGTCCGGCGAGCAGGAGGCCCGATATGCGGCCCTGGGCGTCATCGCCGGCAATCCGGTGGCCGAGGGTCTCGTCGCCGACCTGGGCGGGTCCAGCCTGGAACTGGTGCCGGTCTCGGACGGCGAGCCGGGCGCGGGCATGACCCTGCCGCTTGGACCCTTTGCGATGCAGGACGCGCGCGACGATCCGACCCGCGAGATCGACCGGCGACTGGAGGCCGCCCGCGGCCTGAAGGCCCGAACCCTGCACGCCGTCGGCGGGGCCTGGCGCAGCCTGGCCCTGCTGCATATGCGCCAGCAGGGCCACGCCCTGGAGATCGTGCATCAGTACGAAATGAGCGCCCGCGACGTCGATGACCTGGCCGAGCTGTTGGGCCGGCTGTCCCGGGCTTCACTGGAGAAGCTCAACCGCACCAACAAGGCCCGCGCCCTGACCCTGCCCCACGCCGCCCAGGTGCTGTCGCGACTGTGCCGGGCGGTGAAGGCCGAAACCGTCTCCTTTTCGGCCTTTGGTCTGCGGGAAGGGTTGTTGCTGGAATCCATGCCGCCGCAGGTGCGGGCGCGTGATCCCCTGCTGGAGGGATGCCGGGCCCTGGGCGACCGCGAAAGCCTGGAGCACGGCCTGGATCGGGTGATTGTGGCCTGGCTGGCACCCGTACTGGACCTGCTGACCCCCTATTTTCCCAATGGCCGCGATGGCGTCATGCTGGCGGCCGGAGCGGCCCTGGTCGACGTCGGGTCGCGTCTGCACCCCGATCACCGGGCTGCGGTCGCCTTTGAACAGGTGCTGCGGGCACCCGTGGCGGGGCTGGTCCACGCCGAGCGTGCCTTCCTGGCCCAGGCGATCTACGCCCGTTACGGCGGCCAGGACACGCCAGAGGCTCAGTTGGTGGGTCGTCTGCTCGGGCCGGAGGGCCTTGAGCGCGCGCGCGTCTATGGCCTGGCCCTGCGACTGGCCAGCGACCTGTCGGCGCGGTCGCCGGAGCTGTTGTCCAAGACACGATTGAAGGCGGCCAACGGCGACCTCGTCCTGACCGTCGACAGCCACCATGGCGACCTGATCCGCGGGGAAAAGGTCAGGAAGCGCCTCGGGGCCCTGGCCCAGGCTCTGGAGTTGACCGCCCGGATGCAGCCCGTGTCGGCATGAGGAGGCTGTTTGGTCTGATCGGCAGCCCGGTAGGCCTTGCGGTGTGCTTGGCCGCCGTGGTCGGTGGCTATGCGCTCTGGGCTCTGGGACGGTTCGGCCCCCGGGACATCCCTGCCGATGCCCCGGCCTGCGCCCAGGTCGAATGGGCGGCGCTGAATGCCCGGGGGGTGAGGTTCGGCTCGTTTTCCAACAGCGGTGATCGCGCCCAACAGGAGGATGCGGCCGGGGTCTTGCCACGCCAGGGCGTCCCCTATCCGCGATGTATCGAGATCTTCGGCGACAAGACCTGCAACCTCGTCGGACCGGGCCTCTATCAGGTGAACCGTCCCGACGGGCCGCTGGCCATCGTCCTTGAAGACGGCCAGTCGGCGCGCCTGCACAACGCGCCCGACCAGCCCTTCCGATGCGGCCTGCTGAACACCGGTGGCGGCGACCGATGAGGGTCTCCGACTTTGATTTTGACCTGCCCAACGACCGCATCGCCCTGCGGCCCGTCAGCCCGCGCGACAGTGCCCGCCTGCTCGTCGTGCGGCCCGCTCAAGGGATGGAAGACAGGATTGTGCGCGACCTGCCGGATCTGCTTCAGCCCGGTGACGCCCTGGTGTTCAATGATACGCGCGTGATCCCGGCCCGGCTGGCCGGCGAACGGCACCGCGACGACCTCGCCCCGATCAGGGTCGAGGCCACCCTGCACCATCGCGACAGCACCGCTGTCTGGTCAGCCTTCATGAAGCCGGGCAAGCGGATCAGGCCCGGCGACCGCATCCGTTTCGGGGCGAGCGGGGACGACGCCTGCTTGCTGGGGCGGCTCGACGCGACCGTCCTGACCAAGGGCGAGGACGGTCTGATTACCCTGAAGTTCGAGCTGGGCGGTCCGGCCCTGGATGACGCCATCCGCGACATCGGGGTGATGCCCCTGCCCCCCTATATCGCCGCCCAGCGCCCCGAGGACGATCAGGACCGGGCCGACTATCAGACGGTCTTTGCCGAGCATGACGGCTCGGTCGCCGCCCCGACGGCGGGCCTGCATTTCACGCCGGGCCTGCTGGAAACGCTCAAGGCGCGCGGCGTGACGACCCATGCCGTGACCCTGCACGTCGGAGCGGGCACCTTCTTGCCCGTCAAGGCTGACGACACCGACGACCACCGGATGCATTCGGAATGGGGCGAGGTCTCGGCCGCGACCGCTGAGGCCCTGAACGCCGTCAAGGCGCGCGGCGGCCGCATCGTCTGTGTCGGTACGACGTCGCTGAGGCTGCTGGAAAGTGCGGCGGACGAGGACGGCGTGATCCAGCCCTTTCACGGCGACACCGCCATCTTCATCACGCCGGGATACCGGTTCCGGGCGGTCGATGTGCTGATGACCAACTTCCACCTGCCGCGCTCGACCCTGTTCATGCTGGTCTCGGCCTTCGCTGGTCTCCAGACGATGAAAGCCGCCTACGGCCACGCGGTCGCAGACGGCTATCGCTTCTATTCCTATGGCGACGGCAGTTTGCTGTTCCGGAGCGCGCCGTGAACGACGCCCCGCCCGACCCCCTGGTCGCGACCTTGCACATCCTGGCCGAGGCGGCGCGTGAGCTTGAGGATCCGTGGTGGGTGTTCGGCGGCGCGGCCATGAGACTGGCCGGGCTGGACGATCTGTATGTGCCCGATGTCGATGTGATGGCCAGCCCGCGCGACGCGCAGCGCCTGATCGAGGCGCTGCATGGCCGCGCTGTCACAGACCCGGGCGAGGGCCTGTTCCGCTCTCGAATATTCGGCCAGATCCTGACCACGCCTGTGCCCATCGATGTGATGGGACAGATGGAGGTGCGCTCCGGCGCGGACTGGTCGCCGGTCGTCTTCGAGACCCGGTGGCCGGTGGAGGTTCAGGGCGTTGTCATTCCGATCCCGACAATCGCCGAACAGATCGCCGTCTGCCGCCAGTTCGGGCGATCCAAGGACCTGCAACGCGCCGAAAAGCTGGAGACCCTGATCCGCCAGCCGTCCTGAGGGGCTCAGGTTCGGCGGCCCCCCGAACGCAACAGGCCGCCTGCGACCACGCGATCACAGACGGCCTTCCGGGCTATTGGCAGGGTGACGCCAGCCTGTTGGTCTGCGCCTGACGCGCCCTAGCTGATGGATTCAGCGGCAGCCGTGACCGCCTTGAGATCATCCAGTGACCTGGCCTGGCCATCGGTAATCAGAACCGCTGCGGCCGGCGGCGCCGCGACGCCGGCGACATCCGCCACCAGGGCGGCGCTATCGCCAAAGGCCAGGACAGGCAGGCCCGCGGCCAGGGCGCGGCGGGCTGCGTCCTTGACGTTCACATCGGCATCGTCACCATCGGGCACAACCAGCCCGCGCAGGGTGCCGCTATCCAGGTCCTTCAGGTCAGCAGTCGCCAGGATGGTTACGCCGCCCTCGCTGATCGGTTCATCCGAGACGGACAGCGGGGCCAGGCCCAGACCCGCACTACGCACCACCTGTTCCGCATCGGCCAGGCTCCCGAAGTTCGAACCCTTGCGCATCAGCAGGCCCACGCGGGCACGAACGGGCGGGCGGGCATGGGGGGTGCGACGATTGTTGGAACGGGGGGCGGAATGGCTCTGGCGTTGTGCGTACAAGGGATGTCCTTCGAAGGTTGATGTGGTCGCCATCGGGCCGGACAGAAACGCAAACGCGCCCTCGCGCGACGCGCGGGGCGGCCTGTCAGGACGATGTCGGATGCCTTCAAGGATGGGGGCTGGGGCCACCAGATGCAACCTTGGCCGTTTCACAAGGCGGTTTCGTCGCCCCGATTATCGGTGTAGAGCGCCGCGCCGATGACCTTCCCCTTCGACATTTCCGCCACCGATGGTGCCGCTCGCACCGGGGTTCTCAAAACCCCGCGCGGTGACATCCGCACGCCCGCCTTCATGCCGGTGGGGACCGCCGGAACGGTCAAGGCCCTGACGGTGGATCAGGTCAGCCAGACCGGGGCCGACATCATCCTGGGCAACACCTATCACCTGATGCTCAGGCCCGGGGCCGAGCGGGTGAAGCGGCTGGGCGGGCTGCACCGGTTCATGCGGTGGAACCGACCGATCCTGACCGATTCCGGCGGGTTCCAGGTGATGAGCCTGTCCAACATCAACAAAGTCACCGAAGAAGCCGTGACCTTCGCCAGCCATATCGACGGATCACGCCATGTGCTGAGCCCCGAACGCTCCATCGAGATCCAGGCTGACCTGCTGGGGTCCGACATCGTGATGCAACTGGACGAGTGCGTCGCCTATCCGGCCGAGGAAGCCCGCGCCCGCGCGGCCATGGAGTTGTCGGCGCGCTGGGCGGCCCGTTCGAAAGCGGCCTTCGGCATCCGCGACACCCAGACCCTGTTCGGCATCCAGCAGGGCTCGACCTTCGAACACCTGCGCCGCGAGAGCGCCGAGCGGCTGATCGAGATCGGCTTCGGCGGCTATGCCATCGGCGGCCTGGCGGTCGGCGAAGGCCATCAGGCCATGTGCGACACCCTGGATTTCGCCGCCCCGATGCTGCCGGTCGAGCGGCCGCGCTATCTGATGGGGGTCGGCAAGCCGATCGATCTGGTCGAGGCGGTGGCGCGCGGCGTGGACATGTTCGACTGCGTGCTGCCAACGCGCTCAGGCCGCCACGGGCAGGCCTGGACCTGGGACGGGCCGATCAATCTGAAGAATGCGCGCTTTGCCGAGCTGGACGAACCGCTCGATGCCGACAGCGACTGCCCGGCCAGCCGCGACTATTCGATCGCCTATCTGCATCACCTGGTGCGGGCCGAGGAAATCCTGGGCCAGGTGCTGTTGAGCTGGCACAACATCGCCTTCTTCCAGGCGCTGACGGCGGCGATGCGCGCGGCCATCGCTGAAGGCCGGTTCGAACAGTTCCGCCGCGACTTCCGGGCTCGGCATCTGAAGGACTGAGCTTAGCTCGGTGCCCCCCGTCATCCCCGGGCTTGTCCCGGGGATCCATCGACCAAGCTTCGAGATCTCTGGAACTCAGCGCGACCCAATCCGACACTGCATGGGCGACTATTGGCAGAACTCAATCGTTCCGTGGCCCCCCGGGACAAGCCCGGGGGAGACGGATCCATTTGGGAGCATCGCCGATTGCGACGACCTGACCTTACCCCCAGGGCCAGCGCAGATTGATGCGGTTGCGCGGACGCGGTCGGAACCAGCTGGGGGCGGCCGGCGGGGCACAGTTCTGACGCATGCCGACGCCCTTCAGAAAGGCGCGGCGGGCGCGCCCGGCCTGGATCGCGGCCTGGATACGGCGGCTGTGGCGCTCGGCCCCCGACAGTTCGCGTACCCAACCGCGCAGGGGGATGAAGTCGGTGGTTTCGCTGCGAACGGCGTCGACGGCGGCATCCGCCAAGGCCTCAACCGCCTGCTGGGTCAGGCCGGCGCGCGGGGGCGGCGGCTCGTCCTGGTCGGGGCCGAGGGCCTCATTCAGGTGCCGGACCTGCAGCGCAATCGCCATGCAGGTGTCCATGCCGCGCTGGGAATAGGGGTTGGCCAGGGCCTCGCCGAGCACCGGTGGAATCGGGTCCCGACGCAGATTCAGGTCTTCCAGCGGCTGCGTCGCCGCATCCGCCAGACCCCGACCGAACCGGCCACCCGACCCATTGGAGGCACAGGCCGACAAGGCCACGACCGTCAGGGCCATCACCACTCTTTGCGCGACCGTCATCCCTCGTCCTTCCCTGCGGGTAAATTCCCGCCCCGCCTCGTCTTGACGCAAAGCAGCGATTGGATCAGAACCGCCGCCTTGCCAAGCCGGTCTCGGGTTTGCCCCCAGATCGCGGCAGGATGACGGCGCGTCCTTAGCTCAGTTGGTTAGAGCATCTGACTTTTAATCAGAGGGTCCTCGGTTCGAGCCCGAGAGGACGTACCATCATCCCGTGTCATTTGCCGGTCTCCGGGCCTGTCGGGCCACGACCTGACGATGGCTGACAGGGGTATCGCAACGCCCAGCTTATGCGCTAGATTTCCGGTTGATTCAGCGATCCGGTGATCCCCTATGCGCCTTCGTTTTCCCTTGGTTCTTCTGACCTTCGCTGCCGGCGTGACGCTCGGTGCCTGCGAGTTCCAGTCTGCGCCCTCGTCCGAAGAGGCCGAGGCACCGCTGCCGCCGCCGGTCGAGGCCCCGGCCGCCGAGGATGTGGCCGAGGACGCCGCCACGGCAGATGAACCGGAACCCGCCCAGCAGACAGCACCGCCGCCGAGCGACACCGGCGACATGGGTGCCGCCCGGCCGAGCGAGGAAAGCGTCCAGCCCGACAGCGAAACCGTCTTCTACTAGGGGCGGCCGGATGCGCTTTGCGACACTCTTACTGGCCGGTGGACTGGCGATCGGTCTGGCGGCCTGCCAGCCTTCGCAGGACGAATCCGACGTCGCCCTGACCTCGGGTCCGCCGGTCGAGGCCGAGGCGGCCACCGAAGCCGGCACGGATGCGGCCCAGACCGAGGCCACGCCCGCGACCGACGAGGCCGAGCCGGCCCAGCAAACGGCCCCGGCGGCGTCGGACGCCGGTGACATGGGCGAGGCTCGCGCCAGTCGTGAAAGCGTGGAACCCGACAGCCCCACGATGTTTCATTAGGGTGGGAAACCGACCGGCCCGAGCCGGGCGCGGCTTCGGCCCAAACGGCAAGGGAACCGTGTGCATCTGCGACCGCTGATTCCGCTTCTGGCCGTTGTCGGAAGCCTATGGTCGACCGCAGTCCTGGCGGAACCGCGTGCGCGCGTCGACGGCGATTTGCCCGAGGACCTGAGAGAGCGGATCGTGGCCGCCGTCGGCGAGGTCGATGAGCCGCCCTCCAATCGCTTCCAGGCCCGTCGGCGTGCCCGCGATGCGGCCAACAGCGCCCTGGCCGTCCTCAGGTCCGAGGGCTACTACGGGGCCGAGGTTGAGGACGATGTGGAGGGGGAATCGCCGCCCGTCGCCGTCATCGCCGTCACGACCGGCCATCGCTTCACCGTCGACGCCCCTGAGGTCGAGTGGATTGCTCCGGAGCCGGACGCCACCACCATGGCTCGGGCCGAGGCCGTGCTGGGGCTGCAACCGGGTCAGCCCGGCCGAGCCGCCGATGTGCTCGCAGCCGAAGGGCGAATGGTCGCCCAGTTGTCCGAGCTGGGATTTCCAGATGCCACCGCCGGCCAGCGGCGCGTCGTCGTCGACCATGCCACCAGCAGCCTGCAGCCGACCTTTCGTATTGTCGCCGGGGCCGCCGTTCGGCTCGACGGCGTCCTGCTCCAGACCGAGGGGCGGACAAACCGGGCCTGGGTCGAACAGCTGGCCCCCTGGGTGCCGGGGCAACGCTACACCCCCGAAGCGGTGGCCGAACTGGAACGGCGGCTGCTGGAAACGGCCGTCTATGACAGCGTGTCCATCGCCCTGGCCCCGCTCGAGCAGACAACGACCGAGGGCCTGCGTCCGGTGGTGGTATCCCTGGCCGACCAGCCGCGCCGTATCCTTGAGGCCGGGGCCGGCTATTCGACCTCGGAAGGGGCCGGCATCGACGCCCTGTGGACCTGGCGCAATCGTTTCGGGCGGGCCGACACCCTGACCTTCGATTTTCGTCTGGCCGAGATCGACAGCCGCGTCGGGCTGGAGCTCAGTCTGCCGCACTGGCGTCAACCGGGCCGAACCCTGGTGATGGGAGCCTATGCCCTGGACGAAGACACCCGCGCCTATGACCGTCGCGTGGGGGGGGCTCGCGTCGAAATCCGGCAGCGGTTCGGGGCCACCTCCTTCCTGTCCGGCAGTCTGGCGATCGAGGCCGGCAGCTATGGCGAACTGGACGTCAACGACCTGACGGTTCCCCTCACCCCGGTCGAACGCAACCTGGTGATCGTGACCCTCGGGGCCAATGCCTTTCTCGATTTTTCGGATGACCCGCTCGATCCGAGTTCGGGCTGGCGGATCAGCGCCGACGTTCAGCCGACAGGCGTGACCGGCGACGGCTCGTTCATGTTCCTGCGGGCGACGTCACAGGCAAGTGCCTATCTGCCGCTCGACGAGGCCGGCCAGACCGTCGTGGCCGGTCGCCTTCGTCTGGGGACCATCACCGGGGCTTCCGGCAACGACCTGCCGTCCGACCGCCGGTTCTATTCCGGGGGCGGCGGCTCGGTCCGGGGTTTTGACTATCAGGGCGTGGGGCCGCAATTCGACGACGGCACGCCCGTCGGTGGTTCTTCCCTGTTCGAGGCCAGCCTGGAAATGCGCCGGCGCCGGATCTGGCGGGACCTGGGGGCCGCCGTCTTCGTGGACGCCGGCTCGGTCGGGACCGGCACGACACCCGATTTCTCGGATGTTCGGGTCTCGGTCGGGGCCGGGGTGCGCTACGACCTGCCGTTTGGACCGATCCGGGCTGATTTCGCCGTCCCGATCAACCGGCGCGAGACGGACCCGCAGTTCCAGATCTACATCAGCATTGGCCAGGCGTTTTGAGCCGGCGTCGCAAATCCGATCCCGGGGTCGAGACGACCGCGCACGAGCCGGTCGAGCCTGCCACCGCCGTCGATCGCCGCCGTCGCACGGCCCTGGGCTGGACCTTGATCGGCCTGGCCATCCTGGGTGGGTTGCTGCTTCTGATGATCGGCGGCGCACGGCTGGCCGTCCTGACGCCGGCCGGTCGCGACCTGGTGGTCAGCTTCGTCGATGGTCGCCAGATTGCGCCCTATGGTCGGATCAATGTTGAGGGCCTGTCGGGCGACCTGTGGAACGACTTCACCCTCGCACGGGTGACGATGACCGACCGCCAGGGCGTCTGGCTGGAGATCGAAAATGCCCGCCTGGACTGGTCCTATCTGCCCCTGATCACACGTCGCTTCCACGCCGACCTGATCGAGGCCGACGTCATTCGGGTGCTGCGTCGACCGCAGGTGGAGCCCGATCTGACGCCGCCGGAACCAATGCCCCTGACGGTGGATATTCGACGGTTTCAATCCCCTGTCGAACTTCATGAGGGGTTTGCCGAGGAATACGGACGCTGGAATTTGAGCGGCGATGTGCGGCTGGACCGAAGCGGTCGCAAGACGGGCACGGTCGATGCCGTCAGCCTGTCGCGCCCGGGCGATTTCCTGGACCTGACCTTTGAGACCACCGACGATGGCGGTCTGATGGGGGCGACGATCCAGGCCCGCGCACACGAGGCCGAGGGCGGGCCCATCGCCGGGGCCCTGGGCTATTCGCCTGACCGTCCGTTTGAACTGCTTCTCGACGTTCGCGAGAACGCCTTCGACGCCCTGGTCCAGACCGGCGCGGATCGCCCGATCGCCGCGCATGGGCGCTTCTCTGAAGCGGGCGGCGAAGGCGCGGGCTACGTCCGCCTGGCCGGTTCGACCCTGCTCGAACCCCTGATCGCCCGGCTGGGGCCCGAGATCCGCTTCGGCGTCGGCCTGCGGCCGGTGCGCGGCCGCGATGAGGCCGTCGGACTGGCCTGGGCCATTCGCGCAGACAATCTGTCGGCCAGCGCCGCCGGGGCCTTCGACAAAGACCGCGAGGTCATGGACGATGGTGTCCAGGTCCGGGTCTCGACCCCGTCGATCTCCCGACTGGCCGGTCAGGACATCGCCGGAGGCGGAAGGGTTGAAGGCCTGTGGCGGGGCGACCCGGGGCGTTGGGACTTCGAGGGCGAGGTGCGCGTCGATCAGGCCGAGATCGCCGGCTATGGCTTGCGACGTCTGGGTGGCCCCATCAGCCTGACCGCGCGCGACGGGCGCTATGATGTCGAGGCGGACCTCACCGGCGAGGGTGGATCCGGCGACAGCCTGCTGGCCTCCCTGATCGGCGCGCAACCCCGGGCCCTGATCCGCGCGAGCCGCCTGTCGGACAGCCGCCTGCTGATCCGTCGCCTTGATCTGGATGGAGCGGCGCTCGACATCAGCGCCGAGGGATCGCGCGGTATTCGCGGTGACCTGGCCACTGAGGGATCGGCGGTCATTTCCGACGTCTCCCTGTTGCGCCGCAAGGCCGGGGGCGGCCTCGGCCTCACGTTCCGGGCCTCGCAGGCCGGGCAGGGTCCCTGGAACCTCGCCGTCACAGCGGATGGGCGCGGCCTGCGTACCGGCTGGGCCGAGCTGGATCGCTTGCTCGGCACCTCTCCGAACTTCTCCGGCGAAGGCCTGATCGGCGACAATCGGATCGTGGTAAGCCGGGCCAGCCTGTCGGGGTCGGCCGCCCGCCTGAATGCGCGTGGACTGATCGGCCTGGCGGACGGCAGCATGCGGCTGGCGCTGGACTGGACGGCGCGCGGGCCGTTCGGTGTCGGGCCCGTGGAAATCGACGGGGCAGCGCGCGGCGACGGGGCCCTGACAGGAAGCCTGGCCCGACCGGTACTGGATCTGACGGCCGATTTCGCCTCTGTGGCCGCCGGGCCGCTGACCCTGTCGGACACTCACCTGATCCTGACCTTCCGCCAGGGCGATGATGCCTCGGACGGGCGGGTGACGATCACCGGTGACAGTCCCTATGGTCCGGCGCGGGCCTTCTCGCTGTTCCACGTCGCCGAGGACGGCGTGCGGCTGAACGACATGGACATCAATGCCGGGGGCGTGACGGCGCGGGGCGACCTGGCACTCAGTGGATCCAACCCGGCCAGTGCCAATCTGACCTTCGAGGCCCAGCCCGGGGCCTTCCTGGCGGCCGGCACCGCCTCGGGCCGGGTCGTGCTGACCGAAGGCCCGGGCGACGCCCAGGCTCTGGTCGATGTCACCGGTCGCGGCGTCCGCTTCGCCGGTTCCAGCTACGTCATCCGCACCCTTCGTCTGCAAGGCCAGGGAACGCTGGCGCGCCTGCCCTTCACGGTCCAGGCCGATGTCGGAGGTGCCATCCCGGTTCGCTTCCAGGGATCGGGCACCTATGCCCGCGAGGCGGCCCGCCAGACGGTGACCCTGCAGGGCGGCGGCCGCGTGCGCGATGTGTCGTTCGATACCCGCACGCCCCTGGTCCTGGTGCTGGCCGACGGGGCCAGATCGATCCGGTCCGACCTGAATATCGGCGGCGGTGTCCTGGTCGGCGAGGTCCGAGAGGACGCGACAGCGGCTCTCATCCAGGCGCGGCTCACCGGGGTTGATCTGCGTTCCATCGCCCCCGACCTGACGGGGCGCGTCACCGGCGAGGTCAATCTCGAAGGGACCCGCGACGACCTGAACGGGACCATCATCGCTCGGCTGGAAAATGCCCGCAGTCGCGACGCCGGCGCGGACATGGACATCGACGCCCTGATCACGGCGCGCCTCGTCGATGACCGGATGCTGGTTCAGGCCGAGGCGTCCGACGCCGCCGGCGTGCGCTCTGAAGCCAACCTCAGCCTGCCGGTAACCGCCAGCGCGGCCCCCCTTCGGCTGGCGATCAACCGCAACGAGGCCATCTCGGGCGACGTCACCCTGCAGGGCCAGATCCGCTCGATCTGGGATCTGGTACTCGGCGGGGACCGCACCTTGTCCGGCATCGTCGACGGCCAGGCCACCCTCGCAGGGACCATCAATGACCCCCGCATCGACGGTTATTTCGACCTGCGCCAGGGTCGGTTCGAGGACGGCGGCTCGGGCGTCGCCCTCAATGACCTGACGATGCAGACCCGGTTCGATACCGACACCGCCCGCATCCTCGCCTTCTCGGCCACCGATGGGCGCAGCGACACGCCGGGGCGGGTGACCGGCCAGGGCGTACTGGGCCTGCGGACCGGCTCGGCCTCCAGCCTGACCCTGCAACTGACCGACTTCAGGGTCATCCAGACCGATCTGGCCAGCGCCCGGGCCTCAGGACCGATCCGGGTCGAACGCGCGGAGTCCGGCGCGATTTCGCTGGAGGGGGAACTCGATGTCAGCGAGGCCGTCATCTCGGCCGACGACCTGCCCAACAGCACCGACGTCGTGGAACTGGACGTCATCGAGGTCAATCGCCCCGGCGGGCTTGAAGATGAGATCGAGGAATCGGCCGAGGAACAGGCCGCCCGTCGGTCAAACTCGGCCTTCAATGTGGATGTGCGCCTGCGCTCATCGGGCGGCGGCGTCTTCATCGAGGGGCGCGGCCTGGACGTCGAAATGGCCCTGGATGCCCATGTCACCGGGTCACTCAGCACCCCCAGGCTGGCCGGCCATGCGCGGGTGGTCCGGGGCGACTATCAGTTCGCCGGACGACGCTTCACCTTCGAGTCCGGCGGCACCGTGACCCTGTCGACGCGCGCCGAGAACATCCGGCTGGATCTGACGGCGGTGCGAGAAGATCCGACGCTGACGGCACGGGTCGAGGTGCGCGGCACCGCCGCGCGGCCCGTCATCACCCTGAGTTCGACCCCGGCCCTGCCCCAGGACGAAATCCTGTCACAGGTCCTGTTCGGACGCTCGGCCTCGCAGTTGTCGCCGATCGAGGCGGCCCAGTTGGCGTCAAGCCTGGCGGCCCTGGCCGGTGGTGGCGGCTTCGACGTCGTCGGGAACCTGCGCGAATTCGCCGGGCTGGATCGCCTGTCGTTCGGTGGTGACGCATCCAGCCTGACGGTCGCAGGCGGCAAATACGTCGGCGACAACCTCTATCTGGAGGTCATCGGCGGAGGGGAACAAGGGGCCGCCGTCCAGGTCGAATGGCGGGCGCGGCGCAATATCTCGGTGGTTTCGCGGGTCGGGGCCGACGGCGACGCCCGGCTCTATATCCGCTGGCGGCGCTCCTCGCGGGACGAAGAACAGCGGCGGCGGGTGGAAGAAAGCGACGAGGCGAGCTAAACCGCGCCCATGCGAATTCTCCCGGATGATCAGGCGGCTCTCGACCATGTCGCTGCGCGCGAGACCGAGATCATCGATCGCGCGATCCGCTGGTGCGACCTGAACTCGGGCAGCCGCAACCTCGAGGGTCTGAACCGGCAGCTTGAGGGTCTCGAAGCCGAGGCGCGACGCACCCTTTCGTGCCGGATCGAACGGGTTCCCCTGGCCGATACGATCGAAGTCGGGGATACCGGCATCCTGACGCCGCAGACCTATCCGCCGGCACTCAGACTGACGATGCGGCCCGAGGCCCCGACCCAGGTGGTCCTGACCGGTCACTATGACACCGTCTATCCGGCCTCCAGTCCGTTCCAGACCGTGACGCGCCGTGCCGACGGGGCTCTGAACGGACCGGGCATCGCCGACATGAAGGGCGGGATCAGCGTCATCCTGGCGGCGCTCGAGGCCTTCGAGACCCACCCGGCGCGCGACGCCGTGGGCTGGACGGTCCTGCTGTCACCGGATGAAGAGATCGGCTCGCTCGGCTCCGGCCCGGTCCTGGCCGAGCTGGGCGCGCACGGACATCTGGGCCTGACCTACGAACCGGCCATGCCGGACGGGGCCCTGGCGGGTGCGCGCAAGGGCTCGGCCAACTGGCGCATCATCGTACGCGGACGCGCCGCCCATGCCGGTCGCGCCTTTGAAGAGGGCCGCAATGCCGTGGCCGGGGCGGCCATGATCGCGACCGAACTGCACGGTCTGAACGGACGCCACGGGGGCGTGACCGTCAATGTCGCGCGCATCTCGGGCGGCGCGCCTCTGAACGTCGTGGCCGATACCGCCGTGGTGCATTTCAACGCGCGGGTGCCTGACAAGGCCGCCGCCGACTGGGTGGCAAGCCAGGTCAGTCGGATCGCCACCGAGCCGCCTTTCGAAGGCCTGGTACTGGAACTTCACGGCGGCTTCACCCGTCCGCCCAAGCCTGCCGATGCCTCCCAGCGCGCCCTGATGGAGGTGGTGGCCGAGGCCGGTGCCCTGCTCGGCCAGGAGATCGTCTTCAAGCCGTCCGGTGGCGTCTGCGAGGGCAATAATCTGCACGCAGCGGGCCTGCCCAATATCGACACCCTGGGGGTGCGCGGCGGCGACATCCATTCGGAGGCCGAGTTCGCCTGGCCCGAAAGCTTCGTGGAACGCGCCCAGCTCTCAACCTTCATCCTTACCAAGATCGCCTCTGGCGAGATCGACGCCCCTGCGCTGAAGCGCCTGCGTCTGGAGACCCTCTGATGCTCGTCGTTCGCCCAGCCGGGCCCGCTGATTTCGAGGCCCTGATGGGGCTGGCCAAGGCGTCCGGCCCTGGCTTCACCAGCCTGCCCGAGCATGAGCCGACGCTGAGAAAGCGGCTGGATATCAGTCAGGGCTCGTTCGGCGAGACCCTGCCGCTGGAGGATCGATGGTACGTCTTGATGATGCAGGATACCGACACCGATCAGGTCGTGGGCCTGGCCGGGGTCAAGGCCGCCGTCGGTCTGAAACGCCCGTTCGCCTCGTTCCGGCGCATGACCTTCTCGCACTATCATGTGTCCGAAGAGGCGGGCTCGCACCGCAACGACCAGCCGGCGCTGGTCTTCGTCAATGAGTGCCGGGGCTGGTCGGAAGTCGGCTCGCTGTTCCTCAAGCCGGAGGCGCGCGTCGGCGGGGCCGGTGCCCTGCTGGCGCGCTCCCGGTATCTCCTGATCGGCACCCGCCCCGACCTGTTCAACAACATGGTGCTGGCAGAGTTGCGCGGCCGCTTCGACGCCGACGGCAAGTCGCCGTTCTGGGAGCATGTCACCTCCAAGTTCTTCGGCATGGACTTCGACAGCGCCGACGAACTGTCGGGCAAGGGCGACGGCCAGTTCATCTTTGATCTGGCCCCGCATCACCCCCTGTACGAAAGCCTGATGCACAAGGACGCCCAGGCCGCCATCGGCCAGGTGTTCGAAGAGGGCAAGCCGGCAAAGAAGTTGCTCGAGCGTGAGGGTTTCCAGGCCAATGGCCTGGTCGATGTGTTCGACGCCGGCCCGACCATGGCCTGCCAGCGCGACGCCATCCGCACGGTGCGCGAGGCGCGCGTGACGCGGGCCATCGTGACCGACGATGTCGAGGGCGACCCGCATCTGCTGTCGACGACCGACCTCGCCGGTTTCCGCGCCACCCGCGCCATCGCCGAGCCGGTCGAGGGCGGCATCGAAATCTCGCGCGAAACCGCCGACGCCCTGCACATCAAGGACGGCGATCCCGTCCGCGCCATTCTGTGAGCCTGACTTGACCCTGTTTTCCTCCATCGACCCCGCGACCGGCGACACCGTCTGGGAAGGACCAGAGGCCACGACCGCCGAGGTCGCCGCCGCCGTGGATCGTGCCCGCGCCGCCTTCGACGGCTGGGCCGAGCGCAGCCGTCAGGACCGGATCGACGCCGTCAAGCGCTATCAGGCGGCGCTGAAGGCCCGCGCCCCTGCGATCGCCGAAACCATCAGCCGCGAGACCGGCAAGGCCCTGTGGGAGACCACCACCGAGGTCGGGGCCATGCAGGGCAAGGTCGATATCTCGATCCGCGCCTATGACGAACGCACCGGCGAGCGCGAGGCGACGACCGGCTTTGGCCGCGCCGTGCTGCGCCACCGACCGCACGGTGTGGCGGCGGTGCTGGGTCCGTTCAACTTCCCCGGACACCTGCCCAACGGCCATATTGTGCCGGCCCTGCTGGCCGGCGATACGGTGGTGTTCAAGCCCTCGGAAGAGGCCCCGCTGACCGGCCAGCTGATGGCCGAGTGTTTCGCTGAGGCTGATCTGCCCGAGGGCGTGGTCAATGTCGTCCAGGGCGGCAAGGACGTCGGCGCGGCCCTGCTGGACCAGCCTATCGACGCCCTAATGTTCACCGGCTCGGGTGCGGCCGGTGCGCATTTCCGGCGCAAGTTCGCCGATGATCCGCACGTGATCCTGGCGCTGGAGCTGGGTGGCAATAATCCGCTGGTGGTCTGGGACGCCGCCGACGCCGAGGCCGTGGCCGGGATCGTGGCCATGTCCGCCTTCGTCACCACCGGCCAGCGGTGCTCGTGCGCGCGCCGCCTGATCGTGCCGCAAGGGCCGCAGGGCGACGCCATCATCGAGGCCGTCAACGCCATCGCCGGGCGGCTGACCTATGCGGCCTGGAACAGCACCCCTGAACCGTTTGGTGGGCCGCTGATCTCGGTCCGCGCGGCCCAGGGCGCGCGGCTGGCCCTGCAAGCGCGCATCGACGCCGGGGCGCAGGTGATCCGCGCCTCCGAGCGGATCGAGGGCCTGTCCGACGCCTTCGTGACGCCCGCCATCATCGACGTCACCGGCGTCGAGGTGCCGGACGAAGAAATCTTCGCCCCCTTCCTGTCGATCACCCGCGTGGCCACCTTTGACGACGCCATCCGGGTCGCTAACGCCACGCGCTATGGCCTCTCGGCGGGACTGGTGTCGGACGATCCGAAGAACTGGGACCGTTTCGTCAATCGCATCCGCGCCGGCGTCGTGAACTTCAACCGCCCGACGACCGGAGCCGCTGGCGACATGCCGTTCGGAGGCCTGGGAGCCTCGGGCAATCATCGGCCCAGCGCCTACTATGCCGCCGACTACTGCGCCTATCCTGTCGCCAGCTTTGAGGCCGAGGCCGTTCGCAATATCGCGGGTGAAATCAAGGGGCTGCGCGCGTGACTGCTTACGAAACCAACGCTGACGGCCTGGTCGGGCCGACCCACAGCTATGGCGGCCTGTCGCCCGGCAATCTCGCCAGCGCCCTGAACGCCGGCGAGGCGTCAGACCCGCGCGGGGCGGTCCTGCAAGGGCTGGCCAAGATGAAGCGGCTGGCCGACCTGGGCGTGCCCCAGTTCGTCCTGCCGCCGCATGAGCGCCCCCATGTCGGCTGGCTGCGGCACCTTGGGTTCAGCGGCGCTGATAGCGCCGTGATTGAATCGGCCTGGCGGGACGCCCCCGCCTTCGCCGCCGCCGCCTCATCGGCCTCGGCCATGTGGGCGGCCAATGCCGCGACGGTGACGCCCAGCGCCGACACCGCTGACGGACGGGTGCATTTCACGCCCGCCAATCTGGTGTCGAACCTGCACCGCTCCATCGAGGCCGAACAGACTACGCGCGCGCTGAAAGCCCTGTTTCCTGACCCCTCGCGGTTCGCGGTCCACGCCCCCCTGCCCGCCGTCGCCCATCTGTCCGATGAAGGCGCGGCCAACCATGTCCGGCTCTGTGCGGAGCACGGGGCACCCGGTGTCAATCTGCTGGTCTGGGGCAAGGACGCCTTCGAACATTGGCCCAGCGCCGACTTCCCGGCCCGCCAGACCCATCAGGCCAGCGAGGCGATCGCCCGCCGCCACGGAGCCGCGCGGGCCGTTCTGGCGCGCCAGGGCAAGGCCGCCATTCTGGGGGGGGCCTTCCACAATGATGTCGTCTGCGTCGGCACCCGCGAGGCCCTGCTGTTCCATGAGACGGCCTTTGAGGACAGGTCGGCGACGCTGGAGGCCATCCGGCGCGCCGCTGACGGCCTGTTCGAGCCGGCCTTCCTTGAGATCAGCGCCGCTGACCTGCCGTTGGCCGATGCGGTGAAATCCTATCTGTTCAACAGCCAGCTTCTGGTCGTTCCGGGTGAGGACCGTCTGGTGCTGCTGGCTCCGACAGAGACTGAGAACAACCCACGCGCCCATGCGGCGGCGCAAGCCCTGGCCGCCTCCAACGGCCCGATCGGGCGCGTCGAATATGTCGATGTGCGTCAGTCCATGGCCAATGGCGGCGGGCCGGCCTGTCTGAGGCTGCGGGTGGTGATGACCGACGACGAACTGGCCGCCACCAATCCGGCCCAGCGCCTGGACGAAGGCTTGCACGCGGCGCTCACCGTCTGGGCCAGCTTCTGGTACCGCGACCGCCTTCTCCCCTCTGATCTGGCCGATCCTGCCCTGCTGCTGGAGACGCATGGGGCGCTGGACGAACTGACCTCGATCCTGGCGCTCGGGTCAGATTTCTACGATTTCCAACGGACCTGACCCGGTGTCGCGCCAACCCTTCCTGATCCTGGCGGGGTCGCTCAGTCTTCTGGCCGCGGTCCTGCACCTGGCGGTCATCGTCGGCGGACCGGACTGGTACCGGTTCTTCGGGGCCGGCGAAGGCATGGCCCGCATGGCCGAGCGCGGCATGATCCAGCCGACCCTGATCACCATCGGCATCGTCGCTGTGTTGGCGATCTGGGCCGCCTATGCGTATTCGGGAGCCGGGGTGATCCCCCGGCTGCCTTTGTTGCGGACCGGGTTGGTGGTCATCACCGGGATCTATCTGGCACGCGGGCTTCTGGTCATTCCTGCCTTTGCCATGGGCCGCGAGATCAATGCCTTCGGCTGGTGGAGCTCGCTGATCGTGCTGATCTACGGCCTGGCCTATCTGATCGGGACCTGGCGCGCCTGGCCGCGGCTGGCATGAGCGGGGGCAATCTCACGTGGCGGCTTGCGACCGAGGATGACCTTCCGGTCCTGCACGCCCTGATGGACGCCGCCATCTCCGGGCCGCTGGCCGAGGTGCTGACGCCCGAACAGGTTCAGGCCAGCCGCCTGATCATGGGGGTCGACACCCAGCTGATTGCGGATCGAACCTACTTTCTGGTCGAGATTGACGGGCAACCGGCCGGCTGCGGCGGCTGGAGCTACCGCGTCACCTCCTATGGCGGCGACCATACGCCAGGACGAGAACCGGCCATTCTGACGCCCGGTCACGACGCCGCGCGGGTACGCGCGATGTACACCCACCCGGACTTTCTTCGGCGGGGCATCGGCAAGCAGGTGCTGGACCTGTGCGAACAGGCTGCCCTCAAGGCCGGCTTCGACCGGGTCGAGTTGGTGGCCACCATGGGCGGTGTGCCGCTGTATCGGGCCTGCGGTTATGCCGACATCGAACCGCTCATCGACGATCGGGGCGGCGCGCCGGTGCCCCTGATCCGCATGGGCAAGCGGCTCGACATCGGCTGACGCAGCCCCCGCCGCGCAAAGCAAAGGCGGGGCCGCCGGATGACGCCCCCGCCTCGCAACTGCAATCCGATCAACGCAGGATCGGGACTGAATCTTAGTTCGTGCAGGCGCCGCCGTTCGGGCAGGGCTCGACATGAACTTCCGGCGGAGCCACCACGACTTCCGACGGACGCACGATCACTTCCGGGCGAGCCAGATAGATCTGGGCCGACGAGACATAGACCGGCGGTGCATCGACGTAGATCGGCGGGCCGGCGATATGCACGACCGGGCCATCAACGCGGATCGGACGGCCGATCACGCGGGCTCCCGGGGCCGATACGTTGAACACACCCGATCCCGAGCCGCCAGGGCCACCGGGGCCACCCGGCCCACCGTGTCCGCCCGTGCCGGGGCCGGGACGGTAGAAATCGACTTCGATGGTACACAGGCACGATTCGCCCGGACCGTGAGATCGCTCCTGGCACCCATGGTCATCTGTAACGGCCGTTGTCGACATCGCTGCCGACAGGACCAGGCTGGTAATCCACATCATCCCCATTACTCCCCAAGCTTATGGTTAAGGATAGCATAGGTACATGAAGGCTTGCCGCTTAGGAAGCCGACTAGTTTCTCCAAACGGGGGAAATTTCACAATTGTTTCAGATGCGGCTCGCGCTTTCCGGGGTCTCTGCTAAAGTAAACTGGGGTTTGCGACCGGAAATGGACGGGAGCTATGTGGGAAATCGGCTTGATCCTTGCGGCGGCAATCGCCTCCCAACCCCAGGCGGCGACGCTTGAAGGCTGTGAGTTCGTGGAGCAACGCTGGATCTGCCGCTACCGGCTTCCAGAAGTTCAGCTTTTGACCTCTCCGCCGACGACACCTAGCACCGTCGCGACGGCCCCGGCCACCACGATTCCGCTGTCGCCGGTGACAACCGCCGCCGTGATCAGCACCGATCCCGGCGTGCTCAGCGAGGCGGAAATCTCTCTGGTCGCGCGCTGTGCGGAGTCCAACTGGATGGCGCTTTGTCTCCCGTCCCAGCGGGTAGAGGCGCGGCGCCTTCGCGACCAGGCCCAGGCGTATGAGTCCGCCAGGCTGCGGATCGGCACCCTCCTGAGCGAGAATGACTGTGAAGCCGCCCGCGTCCATGCGCTCAGCGGCGGCTATCTGGGCCTGGCCCGAGAGGTCCAGTCCCTGTGCGCGGAAACGACCGCAACGACAGAGACGACCGTGGAGCCCCCCTCTGAGGACGCGGCCGCCGGGGCGACCGAAGGCGAGGATGCGGGCCCCGAGGCCGCGCCGGCCGAGACAGAAGACGCTGCCGCGACCGAAGCCGCATCCTAGGTTCTGACCCCATACAGCGAGCAGCCATACTGGGTTAGAATGCTGATATTCCGTGCAGTTTCGTCACCTTCGGGCTTGTCCCGAGGGCGATGACGCTTTTGAGGCCACAGCCTAGTCGCTCTGACCGGTGGCACCGCTCTGGGTCGCGGGATCCTGGTAACAGGTCTCGCCCTCCGGGCACGGCTCGAAGTGGATCTGCGGCGGAGCCACAATCACCTCTGACGGCCGCACCACGATCTGGGGGCGCTCGACGTAGATCTGGGCCGGTTCGACATAGACCGGCGGCGCATCGACATAGACAGTCGGCCCCTGGATGTAGCCGACGGGCCCTTGCGCGTGGACCGGGCGGCCCCTGACGACATAGGCGGGTCCCCCGCCATAATACTGAGGCGGAGGCGCATAGACCGGCGGGGGCGGTGCATAGACCGGAGGCGGCGGCGCATAGGTCGGGCGCACCGCATAGGGCCGCGGATGGTAGCTCGGGCGCCGATAGGTCGAGAATTGGGAATAGTAGTACGCGCTGGCCGCATAGCTCCGGCTGTAGTCGACACAGCTGCAGGCCACGCGGACGTCATGGGCCACCTCGGCGCATCCGTGGGGGCCATGCACCGCAGCGGTCGACACCGCCGCCATCAATCCCAGAGTTGTCAGAACGACCATCGGATGTCGGTACCTTTACGGGTGATCCGCGACCGTCGCCTGCCCGCAGTTGATCGTCCATCCGATTCCCCAGATCGGGGTTTCGCCGGTCACAATCGCAGCGCGAACTCCCCCATCAAGCGGCGAAACGACCGCCCTTCTCGGCATAGGCCTGGGTTCCCTGGCTGAAGACCACATCGCTCGGCAGGATCGCCTCGATGGCGTTCGTCTCTGCCCCCTCCAGCCGCGCATAGATGGGCCCGAAGTCCTTGAGGGTCTCCCTCTTGAGCTGGTCGATCGTGTCGATGACGAAATAGACCTGCTGAAAGTCGTCGATCCGGTACAGGGTCTTCATCACCCGCTCGAGGTCGAAGCCCAGGCGGTTGGGTGACGGATCCTCAAGGCAGAAGACGCTTTCGGTCGCGGACGAGACGATACCTGCCCCGTAGATGCGAAGCTGGTCGTCCTCGCGCATCAGGCCGAATTCGACCGTGTACCAATACAGGCGCGCCAGGTTCGGCAGCATACCCATCGCCGCTGCCCTCTGCCCGCCCCGACCATAAGCCTCCATGTAGTCGGCAAAGTCCGGATTGGTCAGCATCGGCACATGGCCGAAGACGTCGTGAAAGATGTCCGGCTCCTGCAGATAGTCCAGTTGATCCGGGCGGCGGATGAACTGGCCGGACGGGAAGCGCCGGTTGGCCAAATGGTCGAAAAACACATCGTCGGGGACCAGGCCCGGCACACAGACCACCGTCCACCCCGTCAGGGCCTGGAGCTTGGGGTTCATCACTTCGAAATCCGGGATCCCGCCCGTATTCAGGTCCAGCGCCTTCAGACCATCGAAGAAGACCTCGGCGGCACGCCCCGGCAGGATCTTCATCTGGCGCGCATACAGCGTATCCCAGGTCTGGTGCTCGACCTCGGTGTAGCGGGCCCAGTCCTGCGGGATGGTCCAGTCCTCAGCCGCGCCCTCGGGCGGCTTTTCAAAGACGTGTTCAAAGTCGGACATGGCGGCCTCCGTGCTCGCAGGTGACCCCACAATGTAACGCGCCACCTGTCCCGGCGGTAGGGCAGGCTAGTTCACATCATCGCGCCGGTGCTGGTATCGCCCGTCATGAAATCCGGCGAACTGGCGCTCGGCCCCGGGATGGCAAATGGGAACGCCTGAGACGTCGGCCACCAGATTCTGTTCCGAGAGATAGGCGGCGCGATCATCCTCCAGGCCTTCGGCGATGACATGATAGAAGGGCTGATGCCGGTCCGGTCGCCCCTCGGCGGGCAAGGCACTCCACCAGGCATCGCCGTGGCCGAACTCCGGGTCGACGTCGACGACAACCCCTCGAAGCGGCAGGTCGCGGTGCCTGACCACCTGTCCGATCGCGAATTTTGCCAGACGGATCAACATGGCTCCCGTTTGCCGCGACCACGATGACTGGCCCCTGAACGCGGCGAGCGGATGACTGGACAGGAATTCTCAACCCGTTATTCTGGTTAGTGAAAATGAGCCTGGACGATGGGTCTGGAGCTCTGATGACGGATCGGGCCATGCCTGAGACTCCTCACCGGCCCCCCGGCCGATCCGCGCCGAATGACGCGCGCAATGACGCCCCGCTGTTCGCGGCGCTGGACCTCGGGACCAATAATTGCCGGATGCTGATCGCCCGCCGGGCCCGCAACGGCTTTCGGATCGTCGAGGCCTATTCCCGCATCGTGCGGCTGGGTGAGGGCCTGTCGCAAAGCGGTGAACTGTCGCCTGCAGCAATGGAGCGTGCACTTGCGGCGCTGGCCACCTGTGCCGAGCGCATCCGGCGTCGCCAGGTCCAGCGCGTGCGCGCCGTCGCCACCCAGGCCTGCCGCGCGGCCGCCAACGGGCCGGCTTTTCTGGCGCGGGTGCAGCGCGACACCGGCCTGACGCTCGAAGTCATTGACCCGGCCGAGGAGGCCAGGCTGGCCGTCGTCGGCTGTACGGACCTGATCGACGACCGCTTCCAGTCGGCGCTGATCCTGGACGTCGGCGGCGGCTCGACCGAGATTTCCTGGGTCCGTCCGCGCGTGCAGAACGACCGCAGGGCGGCTGATATTCTCGCCTGGCACAGTGTGCCGATCGGGGTGGTGACCCTGGCTGAGCGCTTTCCCGAGCCCGCACGACCGACGCGGGAGTGGTCCGACTCCATGGTGGAGGCCATGCGCTCTCAGGTTGCCGGCTTTGTCGGGGCCGAGGCGCACCGCGCGGCCTTTGCGGACAATCAGGCCCAGTTGATTGGTACGTCGGGCGCGGTCACCAGCCTGGCCAGCCTTCACCTGGGGCTGACACGGTACGAACGCGCCAAGGTCGACGGCCTCAGAATGACGGCCGGACAGTGCCGTGCCGTCGCCACCTCCCTGATGGACCTGGATCGGGCCGGGCGGGCGGCCCATGGCTGCATCGGACCGGATCGCGCCGATCTGGTCCTGGCCGGGGCGGCGATCCTGGAGGCGATCCAGCAGGCCTGGCCATGCGATCAGGTCCGGGTGGCGGATCGGGGTCTGCGCGAAGGCCTGTTGATGTCCCTGATGCGACGCCGACGACGGCGACGGCGCTGATGCCTCTGGAACCGGGTCCCCCAGCCCTCTAGAAGCAGCCGCATGAGCCCGCGCCTATCCGACCAGCCCCTGATCCTGCGTACGCGCGCCTGGGACGACTATGCCCTGGTCGATTCCGGCGATGGCCGGAAGCTGGAGCGCTATGGTCAGGCGCTGGTGGTACGCCCCGAG
>CAUJHO010000025.1 GCA_963205025.1 Pseudomonadota bacterium
TTCAGCTCCGTCACGATCCGCTGGGCCAGCTTGGGGCCCACCCCGTTGGCGCGGGCCACCGCTGCCTTGTCCTCGCGCGCCGCCGCCGCTGCCAGATCGCCGGGCGGCAGCACATCCAGCACCGCCAGGGCCGCCTTGGGCCCGACCCCCTGAATCGCGATCAGGGTGATGAAGGCTCTCCGCTCGTCCTTACCCAGAAAACCATAGAGACGCGGGCTGTTCTCCTGGCTCCACTGGCTCTCGATCATCAGGGTCACATCCTCGCCCGGCGCCGGCAGGCGGCCGAGCGTTCGCGCCCCGCAGACCACGACATAGCCGACCCCGCCGACATCAATCAGCAGGTCCGCCTCGCCGGTTTCGACCAGCATTCCGCGCAGACGGCCAATCATTTGATCCTCCCTGTCGCGAAGCGATGGGGAGGGGGACCGGCGACGCCGGTGGAGGGGGCAAGACCGGGTGCGGTGCGAGCCGCCGCCTCCACCCCCTCGGGGCCCCCCTTCCCCGCGATGCGGGGGAGGATCAGAGCTGCGCGGCCGATCATGCCGCGATGCCCTTCATTCGCCGCAGCTGCGCATGGGTCAGGGCGACGGCCAGGGCATCGGCGGCATCGGCCGAAACCTCGCCGGCCGCTGGCAACAGGCGGCGTACCATGAAGGCGACCTGGCCCTTGTCGGCGTGGCCGGCCCCGACCACGGCCTTCTTGATCAGGTTGGGCGCGTATTCGGCTACCGTCAGGCCCCGGCCCGCCGGCCCCAGAATGACGGCCCCGCGCGCCTGCCCCAGCTTCAGCGTCGAAGCCGGGTTGGCATTGACGAAGACCTCTTCGATGGCCGCCTCGTCACAGGCATGGGCCGCGCACAGATCGCTCACCGCCTGCATCAGATGCAACAGTCGCTCGGCGAAGGGTGCCTTGTCGTCGGGCGTCACCACCCCGTGGGCGACCCAGCTCAACCGTGATCCGGCGACCGAGATCACGCCCCAGCCGGTGCGTCTCAGACCAGGGTCGAGCCCCAGGATTCGAGTCGGTTCGTTCGCCATCCGTTCCGTTCATGCCCGAAAGAAGGTTGACGGACAATGACCGTGATGGGCCCCGGCTCAGCCGTTGGCAGCGACCGTCGACCGTTCGCGGCGCGCCGTATCGAGCGCCGCCGCCGTCATCGCCGATTCCGCCTGGGCCCCTTCGAGGCGTGACCGCAGCGATTCGAGCTGTTCGTTCAGCTCGCGCCGGCGCGTCTCGGCATCGGCCTTCAGCCCGTCGATCGTGGCCTGCAGCTTGCCGGCCCGCGCCTCGCTGCGCGCCAGGGCCCGCTCGTTCGCGGTCGCCGACTTCGAGAGGTGGTCGGCACGGTCCACCGCCGCCAGTCGGGCAGCGTCCATGGCCGTCAGACGCTGACGCCCGTCTTCGACCTGGGTTTCGTGGTCGCGCAGCCGCTCCGTCGCCCGGTTCAGATCCGTCTGCAGCTGGCTGGCGCGACGCTCGGCTGCCTGGCTCGAGGTCTGGGCCTCATTGAGAGAAGCACTCAGATCGGCATTCAGGCGTTCGAGCCGGTCGGCGCGGGCCGTCAGGGTGTCGAGCCGTACCTGCAGGGCCGCGATCTCGCTGCGGCCATTCTCGACCTGGGCCTCCAGATTCTGGACGGCGCGCGCCGATTCAACCTGGTCGGATGTGGCGCGGGCGCGCTCGGCCGTCAGCTGGCTTTCCTGGGTCGCCTCGATGCGAGCCAGGCGTGACACCTCGGCCAGGGCCTCGTCGAGCCGCTTCTTGAGAGCCCCGTTCTCTTCGGACGCCAGGGCATGATCTCGCAGGGCCAGCGAGCGGCCCGAGACGGCTTCGGCCCGGCCCGTGTCGGCGTCCTGCAGCTGGCTGGTGACCGTCTCAAGGTCCTGTTCCAGCTGCCGCTGCCGCTGGCCGCTGATCGTCTCGGCCTCGCTCAGGGTCTGGATCTGGGCCTGGGCCTGGGCCTGGGCTGTGGTCAGGCGATCAATCTCGAGCTGAAGGTCCTGAATCTCGCCGGATCGGTCCGAGAGCTGCTGGGTGGCCTCTTCGAGCTGCTGTTCGATGGCGGATCGGGCCGCGTCCAGGGTTCGCACCTCGCCCATGAGGGCCTCGCCGCGCGCCAGCACCTCGCCGTGCGTCGTACGCAGGTTCATCAGTTCGATATAGTCCGAACGGCGCGCGTCATATTCGGCCAGCAGCGGACCGCGCATCTCGCTGACCACGGGCTCCAGACCCCGCAACTGCTGGAGAAGATCGGTGATCCGATCAAGGCCGCCGGTCAGGACTTCGTAGCGTTCACCGATCGCGCTCGCCAGATCAGCGCGCTCTCCGACCGGATCCGCCGTCGTCCGCTGCGTCTCGCGCGAACGATTTGAGGTCAGGGCCCGGTCCAGATTGGCAAGCAACTTCATTCGCGTCTCCTATGGTCCGGGCAATTTCCACGATCGACGCAGCCCCGAATCCCGCCAATCAGAAAATAGCCCATGAAAATCCGGGTTACCAACACACCGAGAAATCTATCATCGCGGTGCAACGATGCCGCGATCTTATCCAACCCCGGTTATCTGACAAGCCGGGCGACAGGGCGTTCTTTACAATAGGTGAAGATTTTCTCTATTGTATATCCAACGATAGCGAGTCTGCCACCGAATGGACCACGGCCAACCCTGTATCTGCGGTCGCCTGCGACGCGCCTCGCGAACCCTCACCCGCCTGTACGACCAGGCGCTGGAGCCGGCCGGCCTGACGGTGACGCAGTTCTCCATCCTCAGGACCTTGAACCGGATGGACGGCCCCACCCTGGGCGAACTGGCCGAGGAAACCGCGCATGAGAAGTCCGGGCTGTGGCGCACGCTCCAGCCCCTGATCCGCGAGGGGCTGATCGAGACGACCGCCGACGGCCGGGTCCAGCGCGTGAATCTGACCGATCAGGGCATGATGACCCTTGTGCGGGCCATGCCGATGTGGCGAGAGGCACAGAGCCGTATCGACCGCGTCCTGGGTCCGCGCGGCCGCGCCCTGATTGATCTGTTGAGTG
Source organism: Pseudomonadota bacterium (assembly GCA_963205025.1). Classification (GTDB taxonomy): domain Bacteria; phylum Pseudomonadota; class Alphaproteobacteria; order Caulobacterales; family Caulobacteraceae; genus Brevundimonas. The sequence goes on from CAUJHO010000025.1 coordinate 3,036, forward strand.
ATGTTGAAGCCCGTGTCTGAAGTCGCCGCGCCTCGCATGTCCAACCGGGCCTGGATCATGGTGGTGGCCGGGGCCGTGGTGGTCACCCTGTCGATGGGCGTTCGCCAGTCGTTCGGCCTGTTCCTGACCCCGCTGGGGCTCGACCTGAACATCAGCCGCGAGGCCTTCGGGCTGGCGATCGCCGTCCAGAACCTGCTGTTTGGTCTGGTTCAGCCCTTCGTGGGGGCCTGGGCCGACCGGCATGGGGCCGGCAAGGTCGTGGCCGGGGGAGCGGCGCTGTATCTGGCCGGACTGGTCCTCGCCGCCGGAGCCGCGAACCTGGTCGGGATTTCGCTGGGCCTGGGCGTCATGGTCGGCCTGGCCATGGCCGGCTGTACCTTCACCGTCATCCTGGGGGCCGTCGGCAAGGCGGTTCCCGAGGGGCAGCGCACCCTCGCCTTCGGCATCGTCACCGCCGGCGGGTCGCTCGGCCAGTTTCTGGTCGTGCCGGCCGCCCAGGGGTTGATCGAGGCGCTGGACTGGCGCGGGGCCCTGCTGGTCCTGGGCGGGTTGATCGCCCTGGCCCTGCCGCTGGCGCTGGGCGTGGCCGGCCGCCCCCAGGCCTCGGCCGCCGATGACGGTCCACCGCTGAAGGCGGCGCTGGGTGAAGCCATGGCCCACCCGTCGTTCTGGATGCTGAACCTGGGCTTCTTCGTCTGTGGCTTCCACATCGCCTTCGTCGGCACCCACCTGCCGGCCTATTTGCGCGACCAGGGGCTGACGCCCGGTGTCGGTGCCATGTGCCTGGCCCTGATCGGTCTGTTCAACATCCTCGGCTCAGCCGCCTGGGGTGCGCTGGGCTCGCGCTATTCCAAGAAATGGCTACTGGTGATGGTCTATGGCCTGCGCGCCGTCGCCATCGCCGTGTTCCTGCTGGTGCCGATCAGTGCCGCTTCGGCCCTGGTCTTCGCCTCATCCTTCGGCTTCCTGTGGCTGGGAACGGTGCCCCTGACCAATGGGCTGATCGCCCTGATCTACGGCGTTCGAAACCTATCGGCGCTCGGCGGCATCGTCTTTCTCAGCCACCAGGTCGGGGCCTTCCTGGGGGCCTGGCTGGCCGGCGTCGCCTTTACGGCTCTGGGCTCCTATGACGCCATCTGGATCGCGTCGGTGCTGCTGGCGATCCTGGCGGCCATCGCCAATGTGCCTATCCGCGAAGTGTCCCTGCGGGCCGCGAGCGCGCCGGTATGAGGCGCTGGCTCGCCCTGATTGCTGGCTTCGTCCTCCTGACGATCCTGGGCGGCTGGCTGTGGCTCCGCCAAGGGGCCGATGTCTGGATCGACGCCGTCACCGCCTTCTGCACATAAGGTTACGGCTTGTAATAGCTCCGGGCATGGTGTTCCTATCCGCGCCTCAAGGGGGCGAGATCAGCGCACAGGCGCGCGCCTCGCCATGGAGTAGGAACGCCCATGAATATCGTTATTTTGCTCGGGGTGCTGGTCACACTCGTGACCGGCCTGCCGGTCCTGATGCAGATGCTTCGGAACCATCCGAAGGGTCTGATCATCCTGTTCTTCGCCGAGATGTGGGAGCGGTTCTCCTACTACGGCATGCGGGGCCTGCTGATCTTCTACCTGACCCAGCACTTCCTGTTCGACGACGCCACGGCGTCGGAAACCTACGGTTCCTACACCTCGCTGGTCTATCTTCTGCCGCTGCTCGGCGGCATCGTCGCCGACCGCTGGCTGGGCACCCGCAAGGCCATTGCCTTCGGGGCCCTGCTGCTGGTCGCCGGCCACGGCCTGATGGCCTATGAGGGCCGGCCGGCCACGGAAACCCTGACCTACCAGGGCCAGACTTACGAGATCGCCTCCGAAGGCCGCGGTGACGCGCGCGAAGTCTCCATCGTAGTGAACGGCCAGAACTATGACTTCGGCCCGGCCGAAGGCGGCGGCATCGCCATCGAGGGGCTGCCCGAGAATTCGCCGCTGCCGTCGGTCCTGGCCGAGGACGGCTATGTCATGCAGCAGGAGCGCGACCAGCGAGGCCTGGACGTCTTCTATCTGGCGGTCTCGCTCATCATCATGGGCGTGGCCTTCCTCAAGCCCAACATCTCCTCGATCGTCGGCCAGCTCTATCCGCAGGGCGACCCGCGCCGGGATTCCGGCTTCACCCTCTATTATTACGGCATCAACCTCGGGGCCTTCTGGGCCGCCGTGCTGTGCGGCTATCTGGGTCAGACCTACGGCTGGAACTGGGGCTTCGGTCTGGCGGGCGTCGGTATGGCGGCGGGCTTCATCGTCTTCGTCCTGGGCAAGCCGCTGTTGCAGGGCAATGGCGAACCCCCCAATCCCCAGCGTCTGGCCGAACCCTTCGCCGGCCCGATCAATCGGGAGTGGGTGATCTATCTGCTGGGTATCCTGGCGGTGCCGATCGTCTGGTTCATGGTTCAGCGCAACGCCCTGGTCGGGACGGTGCTCGGCTTTGCCACCGTCGCCTCGCTGCTCGCCATCGTCCTGATCATCCTGCTCGGTGCCAAGACCTGGATGCAGCGCAAGCACATGATCCTGGCGACCGTCCTGATCGGCGGCGCGGTGGTCTTCTGGACCCTGTTCGAACAGGCCGGCACCTCGCTGAACCTGTTTACCGACCGCAACGTCGACCTGAACCTGACCACCGCCGCGACCCAGTTCCTGGGGCTGTGGTGGGGCACCCCGGCCCAGCTGGCCGAGGCAGGGGTCACCCCGTCGGGCCTGTGGATCGACACCACCCTGACGGCGGCCCAGACCCAGTCGTTCAACGCCGGCTACATCCTGATCTTTGCGCCGATCTTTGCGGCGCTGTGGGCCAATCTCGGTCGCAGGAACGCCGATCCCAATCCGCTGCTCAAGTTCGCGCTGGGCCTGCTTCAGGCCGGCCTGGGCTTCCTGGTGGTGGTGTGGGGCGTCAACTCCGGCCTGGTCAATGAGGCGTTCCGCGCTCCGCTGTTCCTGCTGGCGGCGCTGTATCTGCTGCACACGACCGGCGAGCTGTGCCTGTCGCCGGTGGGCCTGTCGCAGATCACCAAGCTCAGCCTGCCCTCGGTCGTCAGCTTCATGATGGCCGTCTGGTTCCTGTCCTCGTCCATCGCCCAGTTCGTCGGCGGCAAGATCGCCGCCGCCCTGGGGACCGAAACGGTCGGCGGCCAGGTGCTGGACCCGGCCGGGGCCCTGGCCACCTCGCTCGGCGGCTTCGAGCAGATGGGCTATGCGGGCCTGATCTGCGGGGCCGTCTTCCTGGTGCTCAGCTTCGTCATGGGCAAATGGGGTGAGGGCTCCGACGACGCCGGCGCGCCGGCCGCCGATCCCCGGATCGAGGACAGCGCCGCCGACACCGACGAGGCCACGGGCGAACGCACCGCCTGATCGGAGCCTCCTCGGCAAGACCAGGGGCGACGGAGCGATCCGTCGCCCTTTTTTGCATCCCAATCGACGCGACCGGCGATAAGGTGCCGACAAATCTCCCTGGAGCGTGCCCATGCATCGTCGTCATCTGTTGCAGTCCTCGCTGGCGCTCGCCGGTATCGCTGTCCTGTCGGCCTGTGCAACGACGCCGGCGGCCGGCCCAGCCTTTACCTCCGACCGCATCAGCGTCTCCGTCGAGGGGGCCGGGGCTGATGTCGTGCTGATCCCGGGCCTGACCTCCCACCCCTCGATCTGGGACGACACCGCCGCCCACCTGGTCGGGACCGGCCACCGCGTCCACCGCGTCTGGGTTTCCGGCTTCGCGGGTCGACCGTCGGGCGCCAACGCCACTGGCGAACAGGTCGGCCAGCCCGTCGCCGAGGAGATCGCGCGCTACATTCGCGAACAGGGCCTGACCCGCCCGGCCGTCATCGGTCACTCCATGGGCGGCTGGATGGGAATGGTTGTGGCGGCCCGCCATCCTGATCTGGTCGGACGGCTGATGGTGGTCGACATGCTGCCCTTTATGGGGGCCATGTTCGGCCCGCCGGGGGCCACGCCCGATCAGGTGCGCCCCGTCGCCGAGCAGATCCGCGACGGTATCCGCTCCGTTCCGCTCGACCAGCGCCGCACCCGGGCCGAGGCCACCATCGCCGGCATGATCCGCACCGAATCCCTGCGCGAAGGTCCGATCCAGCACACGCTGAACAGCGACTATGATGTGGCCGGTCGGTCCTTCCATGAGCTGATCGTCACCGACCTGAGGCCCGAACTGGCCCACATCACGGCCCCGACGACGGTCCTCTATGTGACCCCGACCGGAGCCCCCCTGACGGACGCCCAGCTCGACGTCTTCTACCAGCTCTCGTACCAGACCCTGCCGACCCATCGGCTGGTCCGCATCCCCGAGGCCGCCCATTTCATCATGTTCGACAACCGCTCGCGCTTCTTCGCCGAGGTGGACGCCTTTCTTTCGACCGAATAGGACTTCACGTTTCCGTGAAGGGTGAACCGGCTTGTCGCGTCAGAAACCGTCTGGCAAGCCCCTCACGACCCATTCGCTAGGTTGATCCAGCAGGAAACGGAAACGTCGATGAGCCACGGCCATCAGTCAGGTGACACACGCCCCCGGCGCTCCACCATGGGCCGACTGGTTTACTGGGGTGGCGTGCTGACCATCTGGGGCCTGATCTTTGCGGTGGTCTTCTTCGCCGTGTTTGCCCGCGGTCTGCCCGACACCTCGTCGCTGGATGCCATCGAGCGGGTTCCGGGCGTCACCTATCTGGACAGGAACGGCGTCCTGATCGCCGCCCGCGGCTCGGAACAGTCGCCGCCGATCGAGCTGGAAACCCTGCCGGACTATGTGCCGGCCGCCTTCATCGCGGTGGAGGACCGGCGTTTCTATCATCACCCGGGCTTCGATCCGATCGGCATGGTTCGCGCCATGGTCGCCAATATGCGGGCCGGTCGCGTGGTTCAGGGCGGTTCGACCCTGACGCAGCAGCTGGTCAAGAACCTGTTTCTCACCCCCGACCAGACGATGCGCCGCAAGGTTCAGGAGATCATGCTGGCGGTCTGGCTGGAGCTGAGGTTCTCCAAGGATGAGATCCTCGAACTCTATCTCAACCGGGTCTATTTCGGGGCCGGAGCCTATGGCATCGAGGCCGCCGCCCAGCGCTATTTCGACAAGTCGGCCAATGAGCTGACCATCGGCGAGGCCGCGCTTCTGGCCGGCCTGCTGAAGGCGCCGTCGCGCTATTCCCCTCTGTCTGAGACCGAACGCGCCGCAGGTCGCGCCACGGTCGTCCTGAACGAAATGGAAGAGGCCGGCGTCATCACGACCGCCCAGCGCGAGGCGGCGGTACTGGAACCGGTTCGGGTCTCGCGCACCCTGGCGACCCAGCACGCCCAGTATTTCGTCGACTGGCTGGACCAGGAGGTCCAGGCCCTGATCGGCGACGGCCACACCGACCTGGTCGTCGAAACGACCCTGGATCTCACGCTTCAGGCCCAGGCCGAGCGCGCGGTGCGCGCCATTCTCGCCCGCGATGGCGAACGCGGCGTCGAACAGGCGGCCCTGGTCGCGGTCGACGGAGAAGGCCGGGTGCGCGCCATGATCGGCGGGGCCTCCTATGCCGACAGCCAGTTCAATCGCGCCGTCGATGCCCGCCGCCAGGCCGGTTCGGCTTTCAAGCCCTTCGTCTATCTGGCGGCCATGGAGGCCGGCTATACGCCCGACACCCCGGTCGAGGACCAGCCTGTGACCATCGGCAACTGGTCACCGCGCAACTACGACGGCACCTTCCGTGGCCGCATGACCATGGCCCAGGCCGTCGCCCAGTCGACCAATACGGTGGCCGCCCATGTCGCCGACCGCGTCGGCCGCGATCGCGTCGCCTCGGCGGCGCGTCGTCTCGGCATCACCTCCCAGATCAATATCCAGCCGGCCATGGCGCTGGGGGCCGTCGAGGTCAGCCCGCTGGAAATGGCCCAGGCCTATGCCGCCTTCGCCAACGGCGGTCGGCGCGCCCGCGCCCACGGCATCACCCGCATCCGCACGCGCGACGGCCAGACCCTGTACGAGCGCCGCGACGGCGAGGCCGGGGCCCAGCAGCAGGTCATCAACAATCCGCCGCTCTATTACATGAACCAGATGCTGCGCGGGGTCATCACCTCGGGCACGGCGCGCGCGGCCGCCATCGAGGGCTATGACCTCGCCGGCAAGACCGGCACGACCTCCGACTACAAGGACGCCTGGTTCGTCGGCTATACGGGCGGCTTCGTCACCGCCGTCTGGGTCGGCCGCGACGACAATACGCCGATGCGCCGGGTCACCGGTGGCGGCGCGCCGGCCGCGATCTGGCGTCAGTTCATGACGGCGGCCCTGCCCCGTCTGAACGTCCAGCGCATTCCCGACGGCCCCGCCATGCCCGAGGGCTGGCAGGACGGCCTCCAGGCCTCGGGCGAAGATCCCATCGGCGACATTCTCGACGGCCTCGGCGGCCTGTTCGGCGGTGGCGAAGGCCAACCGCCGGTCCAGCCCGACCCGGTGCCGGTGCCGGAACCGGGACGCCCGCCCCAGCCCCAGCCCCAGCCGCAACCCGTGCCACAGCAGCCGCCGCGCCAGCCGCCGTCCACACCCGCACCGGCCACGCAGCCGCCTCAGACGACCGAGCCGCGCAACGATGGGCGCGAGCCCATCTACTTCTGACGCCGGGCATGCACCTGATCCCGACCTTCCTGGCCGATCTGTGGGCCCCGATCTCCGGTTTCTTCGACGGGCTGGGGGATTTCATTCGGGCGAATTCCGCCTGGGCCGGACCGGTGCTCGGGCTGATCACCTTCGGCGAATCCATGGTCCTGATCGGGGCCTTCTTCCCGGCCACGGCCCTGATGCTGGTTGCCGGTGGCCTGGCGGCGGAAGGTTCGGTCAGCATCATCGAAGTGCTGCTCTGGTGCATCGCCGGGGCCTTTCTGGGCGACGCCGTCTCCTATTGGTTCGGTCGCAAGCTGGGACCAGCGGCGTGGCGAAGCCAGCTTCTCAGCAATCAGCGCCGGCTGGCGGCCCGCTCGCGCCTGTTCTTCCGGCGCTGGGGCGTGCTGTCGATCTATCTGTGCCGCTTCATGGGACCGGTGCGGGCTTTCGTGCCGCTGATCGCCGGCATCACCGGCATGCCGCACCTGAAGTTCCAGCTGGCCAATCTGGGTTCGGCCGCCGTCTGGGTGCCGATCATGCTGGCCCCCGGGTATCTCGGCGGACTGGGCCTGCGCTGGCTCGATCAGTATGAGCACGGCGTCGAATATGGCATGGCGGCGCTCGCCGTCCTGATCGTGCTGTTTCTGGTGGTGCGCGGCGCGCTCAAGGGCCGCGCCGAGCGGGCGCTCGGCTTGACCGACGAATAATTTCTGAGGCCCCCTGCATCTAGGGAGGCCCGCAACGCCTCTGACTGTCGAACCGACCCACTCAGGAGCCCAACATGCGCCACGCCACCGCCGTATCGATTCTCACCCTTCTCGCCGCCGCCCCGGCCGGCATCGCCGTGGCCCAGGACGGGCATGCGGGCCATGCCGATCACGCCGCCCATGCCGCTCATGCCGCCCATGCCGCCCACGCTTCTCATCAGCATCAGACCTACACCGCAGCCCAGTTCTTCGAGACCACGAGCGTCAGCCTGTCGACCGCCGGCGGCTATGCCTTTTCGCCGGATGGCAGCCACATCCTGATGAACTCCGATGCCACCGGCGTTTTCAATGTCTATGCCCTGCCGATCGACGGCGGTGAGCCGGTCGCGCTGACGCAATCGACAGACAATGCCACCTTCGCCGCCTCCTACTTCCCGAACGACGGTCGGGTCCTGTTCACCCATGACCAGGGCGGCGACGAACGGGATCATGTCTATGTCCGCAACGAGGACGGAACGGTCGTGGACCTGACCCCCGGCGAAGGCCTGAAGGCGGATTTTCTCGGCTGGTCCGCCGACGGCCAGACCCTCTACCTGACCTCGAACGGGCGAAACGCCGAGGCCTTTGACATCCTGGCCTTCGACACCACCACCCTCCAGGGCCGTGTCCTGTTCGAGAATCCGGGCGGCTTCTTCCCCTCGTCGGTCTCACCGGACGGACGCTGGGTCGTGATCGACAAGCCCAACACCTCGGCCGACAGCGACATCTTTCTGGTCGATCTGCAGGGGACAGGTGAGCCGGTCCTGATCACCGAACATGAAGGCGATATCGCCTATGGCTCCCAGGGCTTCACGCCGGACGGCACCGGCCTGATCTTCGGCACCAATGAGCATGGCGAATGGAACCAGGCCTGGCGGCGCGACCTGGCGACCGGCGCGGTGACCCCCCTGATCCAGGCGGACTGGGATGTCATGTATGTCGGCTACAGCTGGTCGGGCCGCTACCGGGTCCACGCCCTGAATGCCGATGCCTCGACCGATGTGACCATCACCGACACGACGACCGGTTCGACCGTCACCCTCAGCGGTGTCCCCGCCGGGGATCTGGGCAATATCCGCTTCAATGACGACGAGACCACCCTGGCCTTTTCGGTGGTGTCCGATACCTCTCCGGCCGACATCTTCGTGGCCGATCTGGCCACCGGCCAGGCGCGCCGCCTGACCCATACGCTGAACCCCCAGATCGACGAATCGCATCTAGTTGAGGCCACCATCGTCCGCTACGCCGGCGAAGGCGGGGTGATGATCCCCGGCGTCCTCTATCGCCCGCACGGGGCTTCAGCCGAGGCACCGGTTCCGGCCATCGTCTTCGTGCATGGCGGGCCGGGCGGTCAGAGCCGGCGCGGCTATTCCGCCATGGTCCAGCACCTGGTCAACCACGGCTATGCCGTGCTGCTGGCCAATAACCGCGGCTCATCCGGCTACGGCAAGACCTTCTTCCACATGGACGACCGCGCCCACGGCGAGGCCGATCTGCGCGACATCGTCGCCGGCGGTCAGTGGCTGCGCGACCAGGACTGGGTGGCCGACGATCAGGTCGCGGTCATGGGCGGCTCCTACGGCGGCTATATGACCGCCGCCGCCCTGGCCTTCCACCCCGAGGCCTTCGAGGCCGGCATCAACATCTTCGGCGTCACCAACTGGGTACGGACGCTGGAATCCATCCCCGCCTGGTGGGGGGCCCAGCGCGACGCCCTCTATGACGAAATGGGCGACCCGGCCACCGATGCCGAGCGCCACCGCGCCATCTCGCCCTTGTTCCACGCCGGCAACATCGTGCGGCCGATGCTGGTCATTCAGGGAGCCAATGATCCGCGCGTGCTGCAGGTCGAAAGCGACGAACTGGTCGCCGCCGCCCGCGCCAATGGCACGCCGGTCGACTACGTCCTGTTCCCCGACGAAGGCCACGGCTTCCTGCGTCGCGAGAACCGTATCACCGCCCAGGAGGCTTATCTGCGCTTCCTGAACCAGTATGTGCGCGACCTGCCGCAGTAGGGGCGACGACCGCTTTTCACTGGCCAGCGGAGCCGCGGGCGTGTATCAGCCCCGGCTCCGAAACCGGAAAAGACCCATGTTCGCCTATCGCAATCTGAGCCAGCCCATGTCGCTCGACCGCCAGCCGGTCGAGGGAAATGGCGTGCGCGCAGGGAGCGGTCAGGAGAGCTAGGGTCGGTCACGACTTCGGATTTTCCAGCAAACCCCTCCCGCCGACCGGGCGGAGGGGTTTCTCGTTTTCGGGGTGTCCCTTGGGTCCGGTCCGCGAGAGGATCAGACGAAGAAGGAGACGCCGCATGAGCGGCTACAATGTGATCTCGGGCGACCACGCGCCCATCAAGGCCTGGACCCACGGCGTGCCCATCGAGGACGCCGCGCTTCAGCAGCTGAAGAACGTGGCCTCGCTGCCGTTCATCCATAAGCATGTCGCGGTCATGCCGGATGTGCACTGGGGAATGGGCGCGACCGTGGGCTCAGTGATCCCGACCGTGGGGGCCATCATCCCGGCCGCCGTAGGCGTGGACATCGGCTGCGGCATGATGGCGGTCAGGACCTCGATCCGGGCCGAGCATCTGCCGGACGACCTGTCGGCCATTCGTTCCGCCATCGAGGCGGCGGTGCCGCATGGCCGGACCGACAACGGCGGGCGCAACGACAAGGGCGCCTGGGCCGGCGAGCCCCCGGCCTCGGTCGAGGCCCGCTGGACCGAGCTGAAGGCCGGCTATGACGCCGTGGTGGAAAAGCACCCCAAGGCGGCGCACCCGCGCGGCGACGGTCACCTGTGCACCCAGGGCACCGGCAACCACTTCATCGAGCTGTGCCTCGATGAGGCCGGCGACGTCTGGGTGATGCTGCACTCCGGCTCGCGGGGTGTGGGCAACCGCTTCGGGACCTATTTCATCGAGCGGGCCAAGTACGAGATGCGGCGCTGGTTCATCAACCTGCCGGATCAGGACCTGGCCTATTTCGCGGAAGGCTCCGAGGGCTTCATCGACTACGTCCGGGCGGTGTCCTGGGCGCAGCGGTACGCCCGGGCCAACCGCGAGGTGATGATGAACAGCGTGCTGGGCGTGCTGCGGGCCCACTGGCCTGACCTGGAGACGACGGCTGAGGCGGAGAACTGCCACCACAACTATGTCTCCAAGGAGAAGCACTTCGGCAAGGACGTCTTCCTGACCCGCAAGGGTGCCGTGTCGGCCAAGGACGGTGAGCTGGGAATCATTCCCGGTTCGATGGGGGCCAAGTCCTTCATCGTGCGCGGCAAGGGCAATGCGGACAGCTTCTGCACCTGCTCGCACGGTGCCGGGCGGGCCATGAGCCGGGCCGAGGCCAAGCGGCGCTTCACGGTGGAGGACCATGTCCGCGCCACCGAGGGCGTCGAGTGCCGCAAGGACGCCGAGGTGATCGACGAAACGCCGATGGCCTATAAGGACATCGACGCGGTCATCGCGGCCCAGGCCGACCTCATCGAGGTCGTGCACACCCTGCGTCAGGTCGTGTGCGTCAAGGGATGACGGGAGCCGGTTCCGCTCAGGCGGGGCCGGCTTTCGTCGTTTCGGGAGTAATCCTTGCCGCCAGCCCCATGGCCCCGACCAGACAGGCGGCGAACAGCAGGCCTTCCAGGCCGCCGGTGACAGTGCGGCTGATGAGGCCGAAGCCGTCTTCGCCAAACAGGCGGCCAATACCGTCCAGGCTGAGGCGTGAGGGCTGAAACTGTTGGGCCAGCTGATCCAGGCTGCCGCCAAACAACCGCCCGCCCATGAGGCCGAAGGCTACGCCCGCCACCGCACCGATCGCGCCCGCCGTCACCACGGCCCGGCGTAGCGACACGCCGTCTCGCGTCAGCAGCCAGGCCCCGAACCCGACCGCACCCCCCAGCACCAGCCCGCCGCCCCCGCCGGTAATGCCCGCCGGGGCCTGACCCAGCAAAAGCGAAAACGCATCCAGCCCCAAGAGCTTGACCACCGCCCCGACGATCAGGCCGCCCAGCGCACCGCCGACGATCCGCCAAGGGCCGGGCCGCTTGGCCAAGAGATCCGCCGCTGCGACGCCTAACGACACCCCGGTCGCCCCGGTCAC
>CAUJHO010000026.1 GCA_963205025.1 Pseudomonadota bacterium
GGGGGGGGTGGGCGCCCCCGCCGTGGTGGGGGGGGGGGGTGGGGGGCCCACGCCGGGAGCGCCGGCGCCAAGCGGGCACCCCCTCCACCGGCTTCGCCGGTCCCCCTCCCCCGTTCGCTTCGCTCCGGGGGAGGATCAAGACTTGCGCCCCTTGCGCTCAGACATCGCCGCCCGGAACCGGGCCGCCCAGCCGGCCTTGTTGATCTGTTTGGCCCGGCCCAGCGCCAGATCGCCCGGCGGCACATCATCAGTCACCACCGACCCCGACCCGATCATCGCGCCCTCGCCCACCGTCACCGGGGCCACCAGCGCCGAGTTCGATCCCACGAAGGCCCCCTCACCCACCACTGTGCGGGCCTTGTTGAAGCCGTCGTAGTTACAGAAAATGGTGCCCGCGCCGATGTTAGCGCCAGCCCCCACCTCGCCGTCGCCCAGATAGGCCAGATGGTTGGCCTTGGCCCCCGCCCCCATCGCCACATTCTTGACCTCGACGAAGTTGCCGATCCGGGCCTTGGCCCCGATCACGGCACCGGGTCGCAGCCGCGCATAGGGGCCGACCTCGGCCCCGGCCTCGACGACCGCGCCTTCCAGATGGCTGAACGCCCGGATCTTGGCCGGCCCGGTGATCCGCACGCCCGGCGCAAAGACCACATGCGGCTCGATCGTCGTGCCCGCCGCCACCTCGGTGTCCCAGGCGAACTGCACGGTCTCAGGGGCCGGCATGGAGACGCCCTCCGTCAGGAAATGGTCGCGCTGAACACTCTGGAACTGGGTCTCGGCGGCGACCAGTTCGGACTGGCTGTTCACCCCCTGCACCGCCGCCTCGTCGGTGAAGGTCGCCCGACAGTGCAGGTCGCGCCTGCGCGCCAGCTCGACGATGTCGGTCAGATAGTATTCGCCCTTGGCATTCGCATTGGTCACCTCTGCCAGCAGCGAGAACAGCAGGCCATGCTCGCACACCATCACGCCGGAGTTACAGCGATTGACCTTCAACTCGTGCTCACTGGCCTCCTTGGCCTCGACGATCCTGAGCAGGGTGTCGCCGTCCCCCATCACCAGCCGGCCATAGGCCCCCGGACCGGCAGCCTCGAAGCCCAGGACGGTGACCGCTGCCGTGCCGCCGAACATCGGCTCGACCGATGGGGCCCGCAACAAGGGACAGTCCGCATAGGTGATGACCACATCTCCCTCGAACCCCACCAGCGCCTCCTCGGCGCAGCGCACGGCGTGCCCGGTCCCCAGGGGCGGGTCCTGGACCGCGACGGCCTCCGGGCCCAGCCGCGCCTCGACATGGCGACCGACCTCGGGGGCGTGGGTGCCCACCACCACCACGATCCGTTCGCAGCCCAGGGCCTCGGCGGTGTCGATGGCATGATCCAGCATCGCCCGCCCGGCCAGCAGATGCAGCACCTTGGGCAGGGGCGAGCGCATCCGGGTTCCCTGCCCGGCGGCGAGAATGACGGCGGCGCGTGCGGCCATGGACGATTCCTTCAGATCAACTCACCTCGGGTCTAGCGCGCCCGACGATCCCGGCCAATAAGCGACCCTATGAACCTGGATGGCTGGACCCTCGCCTTCGACCTGGACGGAACCCTGGTCGAGACCGCCCCCGATCTGATCGGATCCCTGAACGCCGTCCTGGTCGAGCAGGGCCTGCCGCCCGTGCCGATGGCCTCGGCCCGGCATCTGGTCGGCTCGGGCGTTCGCATCATGCTCGAGCACGGCTTTGCCGAGGCCGGGGCGACCTTTGATGCGGCGACCCAGGCCCCGCTGATGGATCGCTTCATCGACATCTATCTGGGCCGGATCGCTCAGGAGAGCCGGCCCTATGCCGGCGTCGTCGAGACGCTGGAGGGCTTCGCCCGGGACGGCGCGCGCCTCGTCGTCGTCACCAACAAGCGCACCGACCTGTCCCTGGCCCTGATGGAGGCGCTGGACCTGACCCGGCACTTCGGTGCCATCATCGGCCCCGATATCGTCAGCGCCCGCAAGCCGTCAGGCGCGCATCTGAAGGAAGCCGTCGAGGCCGTCGGAGGTGAGCCAGGCCGTTGCCTCATGGTCGGCGACAGCTATCCCGATCTGGCCACGGCCCGGGCGCTCGGCGCGCCGGTCATCCTGACCAGCTTCGGCTACACGGACCCGCCGGCCCGGGACCTGGGGGCCGACGCCGTCGTTGACAATTTCGCCGACCTGCCGGCGGCAATCAACAGGTTGATCGCCTAACCCTTCAACCGTTCGACCGTCTCGACGGACGGATTGGCCCGCAGCGCCGCAGCAATGGTGGTGGCGTGTTTGGCGTCGGTCACTTCAACTTCGAACAACACCTCGAAGAAGTCTTCCTTGCGGTGGGTCATTTTCAAATTCAAGATGTTGCCGCCAGCTTCTCCGATAATGGTACAGGCTTGGCCCAGCACCCCCGGCGCATTTCGGATGGAGGCCTTCAGGGTTGCTGCGCCCAGACCGAGCCGCTCGGCCTGGGGCGTCCACTGCAGGTCGCGCCACAGATCGCCCTGGCTCTCATATTCGGCCAGACGCTCGCAATCGATGACATGGACGGTCAAACCCTGACCGGGTTCGACGATGCCGACGATCCGGTCACCCGGCACGGGCGAACAGCACGGTGCGAAATGGATGCTGACGCCCGGCGTCAGGCCGCCGCCCCGCACGAACAGACGCCCGGCCTTGCCGCCATCGATCCGCGCCCGCGCCCGGACCGCCGCCCGTTCCTTGGGGCCCAGCGACGGGAACAAGGCGTCGATGATCGCCGCCACCCCGACCTGGCCACGCCCCAGCCGGTCATAGAGATCGTCCTCATTGGCGAGGTTCAGCATCTCCAGCGCCGGGGCCAGGCTGACGTCCTTGAGCTTCTTGCCGACGCGAACAAAGGCCTGTTCCAGCCCCGAACGCCCCAGCCTCTGGAATTCTTCACGTTCGGAGGTGCGGATCTGCCGTCGGATGGCCGAACGCGCGCGTCCCGTAATCGTCAGACTGCGCCAGTCAGCCGGCAGCTGAGCCGCCTCATCGCGCACGATCTCGACGACATCGCCGTTCTGAAGCTGGGTCCGCATCGGCTTGTGTTCGCCGTTGATCAGGGCCCCGACCGCCGTATCGCCCACCTCGGTATGGACGGCATAGGCGAAGTCCAGCGGCATGGCACCTTGCGGCAGGGTGATCAGCTCGCCCTTGGGCGTAAAGGCAAAGACCTGGTCCAGGTACATTTCCAGCTTGGCGTGCTCAACCCATTCGTCGTGCTCGCCGCCGTTCTCGACGACCTGAACCAGATGCCGCAGGCTCGCCAGCGGATCGCGCCCGCCGGCCTCGGCCGCCGCATCGGCGTCGAAGCCATAGGCATTGTCCTTGTAGCGCCAGTGGGCCGCGACCCCGTCCTCGGCCACCCGATCCATCTCTTCGGTGCGGATCTGCAGTTCGATGCGCGTGCCGTGCGGCCCCACCACAGTCGTGTGCAACGATCTGTAATTGTTGGATTTTGGTGTAGAGATATAGTCCTTGAAGCGCCCCTGAGCCATCTTCCAGTGGCGGTGGATCACCCCGAGCGCCCGGTAACAGTCGGCCTCGGTCTCGACGATCACACGAAACCCGTAGATGTCCGACAGGGCCGAGAATCCCACCGATTTGTTCTGCAGCTTGCGCCAGATCGAATAGGGCGTCTTCTCGCGGCCATAGACCCTGGCCACGATCCCTTCGGCCAGCAGCACCCGTTCCAGTTCGGCGGTGACGCGGGCGACGGTCTTGCCCTGCTCCAGCCTCAGCCCGTCCAGGCGTCGCACAATGGCCTCACGCGCCCGCGTCTGGAGATGTTCGAACGCCAGTTCTTCCAGCTCGGTGGCGATGCGGTGCATGCCGATCGAGCGGGCCAGCGGCGAATAGACCTCCAGCGTTTCGCGCGCGATCCGCTCGCGCTTCTCGGGCTTCACATATTGCAGGGTCCGCATGTTGTGCAGGCGGTCGGCCAGCTTGACCATCAGCACGCGCACATCCTTGGAGATCGCCAGGATGAACTTGCGGAGGTTTTCGGCCTGGCGGGTCTGCTCGGCCTGCATCTCCAGACGCGACAGCTTGGTCACGCCCTCGACCAGGCCGGCCACCTCTTCGCCGAAGCGTTCGGCGATGTCGGCGCGCGTCGCCGAGGTGTCCTCGATGACGTCGTGCAGCAGGGCCGTCACGATCGAGGCGGTGTCCAGCCGATAGTCTGTCAGGATGCCGGCGACCTGGATCGGATGGGCATAATAGGGGTCGCCAGACGCCCGCTTCTGCGACCCGTGCATCTGGGTGGCATAGACGTAGGCCTTGTCGATCAGGGCCTCGTCGACGCCGGGGTCGTAGGCCTTGACCCGATCCGTCAGTTCGAACTGACGCAGAATGGGTGTTCGCGGCCTGGCCGTAACTTCATTGGCGGCGTGACGCTCCGGCGGCGCGGCCGCCGGTTCATTGGAACTGGACTGGACTCGTTCGTCCGTCAGTACCGGTCCTCCTGGCCTCCGTCACGGTCGCTTTGCAGCGCCCGCAGCAGATCCGTCTCGCTCATGTGCATGTGCTGGGGTTCAGCCAGCAGGGCCAGGGTTTCGGCCTCTTCCTCGGCCTCGGTGTGCTCATCGACACGCTGAAGCGTCGTCACCAGGCTATCTTCCAGCACTTCGGGCTTGACCGCGTCCTCGGCCAGTTCGCGCAGGGCCACGACCGGGTTCTTGTCGTTGTCGCGGTCCAGCATCAGGACCGAGCCGTTCGAAATCGCGCGGGCGCGGTGCGCCGACAGCAGGACCAGGCCGAAACGGTTCGGCACTTTTTCAATGCAGTCTTCGACGGTGACGCGGGCCATTCGGACTCTCAGCTTTTCGGGAAGTTCGGGGAGTAGCTGATCAAGATAGCGGTTCGGCTTCGCGGGTGCAATATCAGCGTACCGAATCCCCGCTCCTATCGGGCCGAGGCAAGCGGGCGGGCATCGAGCCCCACCTGGCATCGTTCAGCCAATCGATCCGCCCGCTCGCCCGTCACCGGATGCCGCCATGTGGGCGCGATTTCGGCCAGCGGCCCCATCACGAACAGCCGTTCCGCCGCACGGGAGTGCGGAACAATCAGGCCCCCCTCTTCAAATACCCCGCGCCCATGAGCGATCAGATCGAGGTCCAGCGTCCTCGGCGCATTACGCCGGCTCCGGTCCCGCCCGAAGCCGCGCTCGATCCGGTGCAACGCCGCCAGCGTTTCGTGTGGATCCAGGTCAGTCTCCACCAGGACGACCCCGTTCACGAACGGCGGCTCGTCCGGGTCGGGCCAGGCGGCGGAGTGCCACCACGAAGACCGCTCCCGAACAACGAGCCCCTCATCCGTAAATCGCGCCAGCGCCGCCTCCAGCAATTCGCGCGTCGTGCCGAAGGCCCCTTTCAAGTTGGACCCCAGGGCGATAACCACGGCCTTGTCCCATTCGGACCTTTTCATTTGAGAGATATTGCCATGAGCTTCTACCCTAACGAGCGCCTCGCCCTGTTCATCGACGGGGCCAATCTCTATTCGGCGGCCAAGGCGCTTGGGGCCGACATCGACTTCAAGAAGCTGATCGACGAGTTCCGCAAGAAGGGCATCCTGGTTCGGGCCTATTATTATACCGCCATCGTCGAGGGCGACGACTATTCCCCGATCAAGCCATTGGTCGACTGGCTCGACTACAACGGCTTCACCATGGTGACCAAGGCCGCCAAACGCTTCACCGACCATGAGGGCCGCTCGCGCACCAAGGGCAATATGGATGTCGAGATCGCCGTCGACATGATGGAATTGTCCGACCGGCTGGACCACGCGGTCCTGTTCTCGGGCGACGGCGACTTTGCCCCCCTGGTCAAGGCGATGCAGAGGAAGGGCGTGCGGGTATCGGTGATCTCCACCCTCAAGAGCCAGCCGCCGCAGGCCGCCGACGATCTGCGCCGAGCGGCCGATACCTTCATCGACCTCAATGATCTCCTGCCCGTCTTCGGTCGGGATCGACCGCCCTCCCGCGACGATTGAGGTCGCCTGATTTCGCGGGCGACAGGGCCTGCGGACTCGCCTACATCTACCGATAGATATCAAGGATATGGAGGATTGTCATGCTGGTCGGTCTTGGCCTGATCGTGGTTGGGATACTGGTTGGGGTTGGCTTCGCCTGGCAGGCGCGCCAACTGAAGGCGAGGATCGAGGCCGCCCGATCCTGGACGGAGGTGCCGGCGGTGATCCAGTCGGCCCGTCTGCAAAAGGTCGGCAAGACCAGCTCGGCCCCCAGCCTCAGCTATACCTATTCCGTGGCCGGCAAGACCTATACCGGCAAGCGGCTCCAGTTCGGCGGCATCAGCATGACCCGGCTCGAAGCCGAGGAGGTATTGGCCGCCTATCCGGTTGGTTCGACCACGACCGTTCGTTACGATCCCCAACGGCATGATTTTGCCGTGCTGCGCCTGGCGGCGGATTCAAAGGGCTTCCTGATCGCCGGTATCGGCATCGGCCTGGCCTTCGTTATAGCGGGCATCGTCGTCGCCATATCGGGATGAGCGGGCCTGATCGCATCGTTGCCTTTTGGCGCGCGGCCGGACCGGACAAATGGTTCGCCAAGGACGACGCCTTCGATGCGGCCTTTCGCCAGGACTTCCAGGCCGATCATCTCGCCGCCGCGCGGCGTCAGCACGACGACTGGTCGGCCGATGCGACTGGGGCGCTGGCCCTGTGCCTGTTGCTCGACCAGTGGCCCCGCAACTGTTTTCGCGGCACCGGCCACGCCTTTGCGACCGATCCTGTGGCCAGGCTGTTTGCTCGACGGGCCATCGCGGCCGGACATGACCAGGCCATCGAGCTGGCCTTGCGGCCCTTCTTCTACCTGCCCTTCCAGCACTCCGAAGACATCGCTGACCAGAAGCAGTCCCTGGCTCTGTTCGGCGCACTCACCACCCCCGACGCCGACAAATGGGCGCGGCATCACCACGACATCATCGCCCGCTTCGGCCGGTTTCCACACCGCAATGCGGCGCTCGGGCGCGTGATCACGCCCGAGGAGGCCGCCTTCCTCGAAGCCGACGGCTTCAGGGGCTAGTTCGCGGACGCATGATCCGCGTCACCCTTGGACCCGTTCCTGAGGGGGACGGATCTTTCTGGAATGACCGGCCCGCTTCAGCTGAGCTGCTGTCGTGGCGGCTCCACAGCCTAGCGCGGCAGCAACGGCAGCGGATCTACCGGGCGCGGACGCTCGGCCGGGGCCGGCGTGTAGCGGATCTCGAAATGCACCTGCGGCTGGCTGACGCCACCAGAGGCACCGACGCTGCCGATGACCTGGCCCTGGGTGACCCGCTGCTCCATCCGAACATTGGTCGAGCGCAGGTGCGAATAGGCTGTGACCCAGCCGTCGCCATGGACGATGACCACGGTGGTCCCCAGACCGGGCAGGCTGTCGCCCGCATAGGCCACCTGGCCGGCGGCCGAGGCGCGGACCTCGGTGCCGGTGTCCGCCGCAATATTGATGCCGTCGCTCCTCAGCCCTGAGCCCATGACGCCGAAGCGGGTCAGGATGTCGCCCCGGACCGGCCAGGCGAAGCGACCGGCGGCGCGGCGCGCCAGCTCGGCGGCGGTCGGGAAGCCGTCGTCTCCCAGGCCCGCCTGCCCCTGCACCGGCGGCGGTGGCGGTGGCGGCGGTCGGTCTGCGGGCGGCGGCGGCGGCGTGACCGCGGCCGGGCGATCTGACGCGACCGGAGCCGGGCCGGTGGCGTAGGGGTCCGGCCCGGTGTCGCGCGCGCCCTCGGGCAGGATCAGGCGGGCACCGACGCGGATGGCCCCGTCCTCGCCGATGCCGTTCAAGGTCATCAGCGTCCTGACCGGCGTGGCAAACCGGCGGGCAACGCCCGACAGGGTGTCGCCGGCCTGAACCACATAGACCGCGCCCGGTTGCACCTGGGCACGCTCGACTGGCGGCGGCGGCGGCGGGAGTGGACGCGCCGGCGGCGGCGGTTCGGTGCCGACTTCCGGGGCCTCGGGACGCAGCGGTGGCAGGGCTTCGGCCTCGACGGCCGTATCGGGGGCCGGCGGCAGCACGACCTCCGGGCCTGGCTCGGCGGGCGTCTCGGAGGCGACCGGATATTGGGGCGGTGGCGGCGAGGGCTGCTCGCCCGTCCGTACCGGATAGCGCGGCGTGCTCGGAACATAGTAGCCGCCGCACGCGGCCAGCAGCGACGCCGCCACGACGACGAGCGCGGCTCCCAAGGGTCGTTTCATGTCCCGTCTTTCCTTCAGCGTGCGGATACACCCG
>CAUJHO010000027.1 GCA_963205025.1 Pseudomonadota bacterium
ACTCGGTCAGGGCCAATTAGTTGTCAAAAGCAACCAAAGAGGATCCGTCCATGTTCACCCACGTCGTTCTCGGTTCAAACGACCCGGAGGCCGCCCGCCGGTTCTATGATGCGGCGTTGGGGGCGCTGGGTCTGCCGCCGGGGCAGGGGCCGGACCAGAAGGGCCGCTTCTGGTGGCGCACCGAGCGCGGCGCCTTCGCGGTGGGCAAGCCCATCGACGGCGAAGCGGCCTGTCATGCCAACGGTGGCACCATCGGCTTTTTCGCCGCCACACCGGAGATGGTCCAGGCCTTCCACGACGCGGGCGTGGCCGCCGGTGGCCGGGCCATCGAGGATCCGCCCGGCGAGCGCATTGGGCCGTTCGGCAGGCTTGTACTGGCCTATCTGCGCGACCCGGACGGCAACAAGGTCTGTGCCCTGCACCGACCGGCATGACTTTCGCCGACGCTAGCCTGACCTTGCGGGCGCGGACCTCTGACGACACCGACCGGGCCGATCTGGCAGCGGGGGCGGCGGCCCTGTTCGATCTGTTCCTCAAGCGCGAGCACGAATTCGGTTTCAGCCCCGAGGTCGTGGTCGACTATCCCGATCTGACGGCGGGGCCGGACAGCAGCTTTCTGGCCGACGCCCCGGCCTATGTTGAGAACCGCATCGCCACAGAGGAAGCGACGGGCGGGCCGATTTCGCAGGTCGTCATCCTGACCACCTATGCCGATGTGGTCGGGCCGGCGTTGGCGGCGGCGGGCTGGGCCGGTCACCAGATCGACATGCCGGCGGGGCCGGATCACACCTGGACCTACCGCCAGGACCGGACGGGCACTGGCCGGACCCTCTATATCGAGGCGGTCAATGAGGCGGACGAGAAGCTGCGCCCCGATTTCCTGCTGGAGCTGACCGACGATCGGGGCCGGCTGCGCGGCGGGGCCTGGGGCTCGATCCATGCCCGCGACGGCGACCGCTATGCCTATATCGCCACCATGACGCTGGACGCCGGCCTGCCGCCCGGCACCGGCACGCGGCTCGGTGAGGCGCTCAACCAGACCCTCGTTGGGGCCGGGGTGGTCGCCGCCCATCTGGGCACCCAGACGGCCGGGCCCTTCTATGAGCGGCTGGGCTTTCGCATCACCCACATCCTTGTGCCGGCCTTGCGGATCCGCTCTGGCGAAGATGGCGCACAGGTCGCCACGGATCTGGTGATGATGGAGCGACGGTTGACGCCGGCTGGTCCTGGCCTGAGGTAGGGCGAATGGAAACCCTGAAGACCCATGCCGCCCATGGCGGCATCCTGCGCTATCTCAAGCACGACAGCCGGGCGACCGGCACGCCCATGACCCTGTCGGTCTTCGTGCCGCCGGGCGAGGGGCCGTTTCCGGTCGTGGTCTGGCTGTCGGGCCTGACCTGTACCGAGGACAACTTCACGACCAAGGCCGGGGCCTATCGGCGGGCGGCGGAGCTGGGTCTTATTGTGGTCGCGCCCGATACCTCGCCGCGCGGCGCGGGCGTGGCCGACGATCCGGCCTATGATCTGGGGCACGGGGCCGGCTTTTATGTCGACGCCACGCAAGCGCCCTGGACCCCGCATTTCCGCATGGAAACCTATATCGTCGAGGAGCTGATCGCCCTCATCGATGCAGAGTTTCCGACGACCGGTGCGCGATCCATCTTCGGCCATTCGATGGGCGGCCACGGGGCCCTGACCCTGGCCCTGCGCCATCCGGAGTTGTTCCGGTCAGTCTCGGCGTTTGCCCCCATCAGTTCGCCGACGCGGTGCCCCTGGGGCGAGAAGGCGTTTTCCGCCTACCTCGGCGAGGACCGCGCCGCCTGGGCCGAGCACGACGCCGCCATGTTGCTTGGCTCGGGCTCCGCGCGGGGTCGGTTTGACGAGATCCTGATCGACCAGGGCACCGCCGATCCGTTCCTGGTCGAGCAGCTGAAACCCGAACTCTTGACGGCGGCGGCCGAGGCGGTGGGCCAGGACCTGATCCTGCGGATGCAGCCCGGCTACGACCACAGTTATTTCTTCATGGCCAGTTTCATCGACGACCATCTGGCGTTTCATGCCGAGCGGTTGGGGATCTGATGACCAGCACTGAGCCGGACCCCCATGCCGAGTTGTTCACCGCCCTTTGCGTCGAACTGGGTTTCTGCCTGCACGAGAAAGGCGAGGACCGGGTCATTCAGGCGCTGTCCCAGGGTCTGGATGCCGCCACGCGCGCCGTCTTTGCGGCCGAGGGCATGGACTACCTTACTGCTTCGGGCGATCTACGTCGGGCTGTGCGGGATTGTCTGAAGGCCAATCTGCCGGCCTGAACGGAACCAAATCATCGCCCGCGGCCTTGGTTTGGGGACGGGCGACCCTAGATACAGCCCAATCCGAATTGACCAGACAGGAGCCGTCCCATGGCCTTCACCCTGCCCCCGCTGCCCTACGCCTATGACGCCCTGGAACCGGCCATTGACGCCGAGACCATGACCTTCCACCACGACAAGCACCATCAGGCCTATGTCGACAATCTGAACAGGGCCGTAGATGCCGATCCGGCGCTGGCCGGCAAGTCGCTCGAAGAGATGTTCGCGGTCATGTCGACCCTACCCAGGGCGGTGCGTAACAACGGCGGCGGTCACTGGAACCACAGCCTGTTCTGGGAGCTGATGGCCCCCCAGGGTGAAACGGGCGCACCGTCGGCCGAGCTGGTCGCCGCCATCGACCGCGACCTGGGCGGCATGGACAAGTTCATGGCCGACTTCAACGCCGCCGGGGCCGGTCAGTTCGGCTCGGGTTGGGCCTGGCTGATCGTCCAGGACGGCAAGCTGAAGATCACCTCGACCCCTAATCAGGATAATCCCCTGATGGACCTGGCCGATGAGAAGGGGGCCGTGGTCCTGGGGGCCGATGTCTGGGAGCATGCCTATTATCTGAAGTACCAGAACCGCCGGGCTGACTACCTCAAGGCCTTCTGGTCGGTGGTGAACTGGAACAGGGTCAACGCCCTGTTCGCGGCCGCCCGTTAAGGATCGAGGCCCGCCCCCGGTGCGGTTGTGGCGGGCTGACTCCCCTGGGAATCAGTCCTAGGGTTCCTTGTCTTTGATGGGGGTTTCCAAAATGATCTGTCGCCTGACCCTGGCCGCGCTGCTGGCGGCTGTAGCCTTCCCCGCCGCAGCCCAGGAGGCCCCGCGCTGGACCATCGCGATCCACGGCGGGGCCGGCACCATCGAGCGTTCCCAGATGACGCCCGAGCGCGATGCCGAGTATCGCGCGGCCCTGACGGCGGCGGTTGAGGCGGGGGCTGAGGTGCTTCGCGACGGTGGCTCGTCGCTGGATGCCGTCCAGGCGGCCATTGAACTGATGGAAGACAATCCGTTGTTCAACGCCGGACGCGGGGCGGTTTTTACCGCCGAGGGAACCAACTCGCTCGACGCCGCCATCATGGACGGAGCGACTCTGGAGGCCGGGGCCGTCGCCGGCGTCTCGCGCACCCGCCACCCCATCGCCCTGGCCCGCGCGGTGATGGAACAATCCGGGCACGTCCTGCTGGCCGGGGAGGGGGCGGACGCCTTTGCCGCCTCGGTCGGACTTGAGCAGGTCGATCCCAGTTTCTTCTACACGCAGCGCCGTTGGGACCAACTGATTGAGGTTCTGACGGCGCGTGGCCTGCCGCTGCCCGCCAGGCCTGCCGGCCTTGGCCAGGAGATCAGCGCCGTGCGCGACCCGGACGACCATCGGTTCGGAACCGTCGGCGTCGTGGCTGTCGACAGCCAGGGACATATCGCTGCCGGCACCTCGACCGGCGGCACGACCGCCAAGCGTTGGGGCCGCGTGGGGGATACGCCGGTGATCGGGGCCGGCACCTGGGCCGGGCGCGGCTGCGCGGTGTCTGCGACCGGCACGGGCGAGTATTTTATCCGCCTGACGGTGGCCCGCGATATCTGCAACCTCAATGACCTCAACGATATGCCCATTGCGGAGGCTGCCGAGGCCATGATCAGCGAGGTCGGCGCGATGGGCGGCGACGGCGGCGTCATCGCCCTGACAGCCGATGGATCGGTGGCCTTTTCGATGAATACGTCGGGGATGTACCGAGGCTGGGCCAATCAGGACACCGCTGCACGGGTCGCCATCTATGCCGATGACGTGCTGGAAACGCCGGGCGACGACTGATCGCGGCATTTTTCCCAAGGCCGCTGGTTGACTCCAGCGGGGACCAACCATACCTCCCACCCGCAATTGGCACTCAGGGTCTGCGACTGCCAGCAGGCGCGCCGGAGTGTCGTGGAAATGTCCTAAAGGGAGACAGACAACATGGCGTTTCGTCCGCTCGGCGACCGCGTCCTGGTCAAGCGCGTCCAGGAAGAAGAAAAGACCAAAGGCGGGATCATCATCCCCGACAATGCCAAGGAAAAGCCCCAGGAGGGCGAGGTCGTGGCCGTCGGCCCCGGTGCCCGTGACGAAGACGGCGAGTTCATCAAGCCGGAACTGAACATCGGCGACCGCATCCTGTTCGGCAAATGGTCGGGCTCTGAGGTCAAGATCGACGGTGAAGACCTGATCATCATGAAGGAATCCGACGTCCTGGGCGTGCTGTCCTAGGCACCCGACGTCCGAATCCTTCTTTCCAAACATTCTGAATTGAGGAGCAAGCCCCGATGGCTGCGAAACAAGTCTATTTCAACACCGACGCCCGCGACCGGATGCTGCGCGGCGTCAACGTCCTGGCCAATGCGGTTAAGGTGACCCTGGGCCCCAAGGGCCGCAACGTCGTGATCGAGAAGTCCTTCGGCGCTCCGCGCTCGACCAAGGACGGCGTCTCGGTGGCCAAGGAAATCGAGCTGGAAGACAAGTTCGAGAACATGGGCGCCCAGATGATCCGCGAGGTCGCCTCCAAGACCAACGACAAGGCCGGTGACGGCACCACCACCGCGACCGTCCTGGCCCAGGCCATCGTCGTCGAAGGCATGAAGTCGGTCGCCGCCGGCATGAACCCGATGGATCTGAAGCGCGGCATCGACAAGGCCGTGACCAAGGTCATCGCCGAGATCAAGGACAGCTCCAAGAAGGTCACGTCCAACGACGAGATCGCCCAGGTCGGCACCATCTCGGCCAACGGCGACGACGAAGTCGGCAAGATGATCGCCAAGGCCATGGACAAGGTCGGCAACGAAGGCGTCATCACGGTCGAAGAAGCCAAGACGGCCGAAACCGAGCTGGACGTCGTCGAAGGCATGCAGTTCGACCGTGGCTACCTGTCGCCCTACTTCATCACCAACGCCGACAAGATGCAGGCCGAGCTGGAAGAGCCGCTGATCCTTCTCCACGAGAAGAAGCTGTCCAGCCTTCAGGCCATGCTGCCGATCCTGGAAGCCGTGGTTCAGTCGGGTCGTCCGCTGATCATCATCGCCGAGGACATCGAAGGCGAGGCCCTGGCCACCCTGGTGGTCAACAAGCTGCGCGGCGGCCTGCGGGTTGCGGCGGTCAAGGCCCCGGGCTTCGGTGATCGCCGCAAGGCCATGCTGGAGGACATCGCCGTCCTGACCGGTGGCCAGGTCATCTCTGAGGATCTCGGCATCAAGCTGGAGAACGTCACGCTGGACATGCTGGGCAAGGCCAAGCGCGTCACCATCACCAAGGACGACACCACCATCGTGGACGGCATCGGTGAAAAGGAAGCGATCGAGGCCCGCATCGGCCAGATCAAGACCCAGATCGAAAACACCACCTCGGACTATGACACGGAAAAGCTGCAGGAACGTCTGGCCAAGCTGGCCGGCGGCGTTGCCGTCATCCGCGTCGGCGGTTCGACCGAAGTCGAAGTGAAGGAAAAGAAGGACCGCGTCGACGACGCCCTGAACG
>CAUJHO010000028.1 GCA_963205025.1 Pseudomonadota bacterium
CAAACTGGCTGAACTGGATGTTGGGGTAGCGCTCTTCCTGGCGCGGGCTCTTCGGAACGCCGAGGCCGGCCTTGGCCGGCAGCATCACCGACATGCCCATCGGCGCGCGGGTCATGCTCTCGACGCCGGCGGCGATCACGATGTCCATGGTGCCGCTCATCACCGCCTGGGCGGCGAACTGCAGGGCCTGCTGGGAGGAGCCGCACTGGCGGTCGACCGAGGTGGCCGGCACGCTTTCCGGAAGCTTCGACGACAGGACGGCGTTGCGGCCGATGTTGGTCGACTGCTCGCCCGCCTGGGTGACGCAGCCCATGATCACGTCCTCGATGGTCGCCGGATCGATCCCGGTGCGATCCACGAGCTCGTTCAGGACCGAACCGGCGAGATCGGCAGGGTGCCAGCCGCGGACGCGGCCACCCTTGCGACCACCGGCGGTCCGCGTCGCGGCGACGATATAAGCTTCGGCCATTTCACTGCTCCGTTGGCTGTGCCTGCGCCCTCGGGCGCTTCGGGGAACGCTCTATCCAGGGCGCCGCAGCGTAAGACAACGCACGTTGACGTTCACGTCAGGCGGCAGAGCCGAATGTCTGGGCCAAAATCAGTTCCAGGCCCTCCTGGTCGACGGTGTCAAAGGCCGCAGGGCGGTCGGAGTCGACATCGAACACAGCCATGAGCTTTCCGTCCGGGCCGAACACCGGGACGACGATCTCGCTGGCCGAGCGGCCGTCGCAGGCGATGTGGCCGGGAAAGGCGTGGACGTCCTCGACGAGTTGGGTGCGGCCGGTCGCCGCCGCCGTCCCGCACACGCCGCGGCCGAAGGCGATCCGCATGCAACCGAGCGTGCCCTGGTAGGGCCCGACCACCAGTTCGTCGCCCTTGGCCTCATCAACCACGTAGAAGCCGGTCCAGAAGTAGTGCTCGAAGCTGTTGGCCAGCATGGACGACACGGTCGCCATCCGCGCCACGACATTGGGCTCGCCGGCCAGGACGGCGGCGACCTCCTCGGCCACGGCGGCGTAGCGCAGGGCCTTTTCGGCGGGCAGGACGATATCGTTGAAGGCTTCGGCCATCGCTGAGGATTAGCGCGACGCGGCGGCTGGACAAAGGCCGCAGCGCCGCCTCTGCTGCACCGGTCTGTTTCCGGTCGGGAGAATTTCATGCGTCTGGCGTCTCTGGTGGCGGTCGCCGTCCTGTTGGCCGCATCCCCGGCGGCGGCCCAGGCGCCCGAGGGCCCGGCCCGGACCTTCGGACCCCGCGACCTGTTCGGTCTGCAGATGGCCAGCGACCCCCAGGTCCGGCCCGACGGCGGCGCCATCGCCTATGTCCGGGTCAGCAACGACATCATGACCGACACGGCCCGCAGGTCGATCTGGCTGGTCGATCCGGTCACCGGGACGCAATCGCCGCTGGAGACGGGCGACAGCCCGTTCATGGCGCCTCGCTGGTCGCCGGACGGCTCGCGACTGGCCTATGTCTCGTCGAGCCCGACGGGCGCACAGATCTACGTGCGCTGGATGGCCACGGGCCGCTCGGCCCGGGTCGCCACGCTTGAGCAGGCGCCCAACGACATCGCCTGGTCGCCGGACGGCCGCACGCTGGCTTTCACCATGCTGGTCCCGGAGGAAGGCCGCCCGCTGGCCCCCGCCCTGCCCCGGCCCGAGGGCGCCAAGTGGGCCGACCCGGTAAAGGTCATCGACCGCGTCACGTTTCGCGCGGATGGCGAGGGCTTCCTGAAGCCCGGCTATCGGCAGGTCTTCGTCATTTCGGCCGAGGGCGGTCAGCCGCGGCAGCTCACCTTCGGTCCCTTCGACGTTTCCGGACCGATCCACTTCAACCGGGCCGGCGACGCGGTGCTGTTCGCGTCAAACCGCGCCGCGAACTGGGAACGCGATCCGCAGGAATCCGAGATCTTCCAGGCCTCGCTCGCCGGCGGCCAGGCCGTGGTCCAGCTCACCAGCCGGGTGGGGCCCGACGCGGCTCCCACGCCCTCGCCCGACGGATCGCTGATCGCCTATGTCGGCTACGACGACGCCCGCAAGCGCGGCTACGAGAACCAGCGCCTCTATGTGATGGACTCCCTCGGCCGCAAATCCCGCGTCCTGACCGGCGCACTCGACCGCAGCGTGAGCGCTCCCCAGTGGTCGGCCGACGGCCGCAGCCTGTATGTCGCCTTCGACGACCAGGGGACGACGAAGGTGGCCCGGGTGGGCCTGGACGGGAAGGTCGAGGTGCTGTTCTCCGGACTTGGCGGCGGCGGGTTCGACCGGCCCTATACCGGCGGAGAGTTCTCGGTCGGCCGGAACGGATTGATCGCCTTCACCGACGCTTCGCCGGAGCGCCCCTCGGAACTCGCGGTCTGGCGCGGCGGAAAGGCCCAGGCGGTCACAGCGCTGAACGCCGACCTGATGTCCGGGAAGTCGCTCGCGAAGGTCGAGGCGCTGGCGGTGACGTCCAGCCATGACGGCAAGCCCATCGGCGCATGGATCGCCACCCCGCCCGGGTTCGATCCGACCCGAAAGTATCCGCTGATCCTGGAGATCCACGGCGGCCCGTTCGCGGCCTATGGCCCCAGCTTCGCCACCGACGTGCAGCTCTACGCGGCGGCCGGCTATGTGGTGGTCTACGCCAATCCGCGGGGTTCGACGTCCTATGGCGAGGGCTTCGCCAACGAGATCGACCGCAACTATCCGAGCCACGACTACGACGACCTGATGAGTGTGGTGGACGCCGCGGTCGCCAAGGGCTTCGTGGACGACAGGCGCCTGTATGTCACCGGCGGCTCCGGCGGCGGCGCCCTGACCGCCTGGATCGTCGGCAAGACCGACCGGGTCCGCGCCGCGGCCACCCAGAAGCCGGTGATCAACTGGACGAGCCAGGTGCTCACCACGGACGGCTACGCCTTCATGGCCGCCTACTGGTTCGGCAAGATGCCGTGGGAGGATCCGCAAGGCTACTGGGCCCGCTCGCCGCTGTCCCTGGTCGGCAACGTGAAGACCCCGACCCTGGTGGTGGTGGGAGATCGCGATGACCGGACGCCGCCGTCGGAGGCCGACCAGTACTACGCCGCCCTGCAGTTGCGGGGGGTTCCGACCGCCCTGCTGCGCGTCCCCGGCGCCAGCCATGGCGGCATCGCTGCGCGGCCGTCCCAGTCCGGGGGCAAGGCGCAGGCCATCCTGGCCTGGTTCGAACGGCACCGCTGACTACGGGTTTTCCCTATGACTGACAGCGGGATTCCGAGGTCGTATATCTGACACTTCGAGGGCCAGCGCACACAGGAGACAGGGGCACCGATGTCGCGCGAGACTTCCCACGACAAGATCCGTGTGGCTGCCCGGCTCGCCAATGGCTTTGCTCTCGACCTTGTGAAGATGGTCGGTTTCGGCCGCGACGTCATCGATGGCCTGCTGATTGCCGCGATCAGCCAGGCCAATGTCGCCCAGATTTCACGTGACCCCGCATTGCAGCGCGCGTTCGCCACCCTGAATCGCCCGCCCCACGACGACCTGCGGCGGCCGGTGAGCATCAGCGCCGTCGCCAACTCACTCAGTGTCCCGTTCGAGACCGCGCGCCGCCGCATCCAGACCCTGGTCGAACAGGGGATCGTTCTGAACGTTGGACGGGGCGTCATCCTGCCCCAGGCGCCGCTGAATTCGCCCTTCTACCGGATGGCTGCGACGGCCAACTACAATCTGATCCGCGACCTCTACTTCCGCCTGCGGGCCATCGGCCTGCTGACGAGCCTGCCGCGCCCGACCGGGCCGGCGTTCACCGCAGACGACCCGCCGGTGCGCCTGGTTATCCGGATGTCGACCGACTACCTGCTGCGACTCGCCGAACACACGAGCCGGCTGATCGGCGATGTGGTCACCACGCTGATCATGATGGACCTGTTCCAGGCCAATACCGCGCACCTGCCGGACACCATCGGCGGCGCGGCGCGGGACGGATGGGATTCCGGCAGCTTCGTCCCCGACGGCCTGCGACAGGCGGTCCGGATCGCCACTCTGTCCGAGCGCCTGGGGATTCCGCAGGAAACCGTCCGGCGACACCTGGGACGGCTCGTGGCCAAGGGCTTCTGCGTGAAAACACCGGATGGATATCTGATTCCATCCGAGGCTTTGGCCCACAAGGGCTTCGTGCGGCTCATGGAAGACAATCGGTCGCACCTTCAAAGACTGTTCGCCTCACTGAGCGAATTCGGCGTCGTCGCCGAGTGGGAGAGCGAAGTTATCCGGGTGCGGGGCGCGGCCTGATCCACGGCCAAACGCGCGACGCCCCCAATATGGGTATGCGCGGGTTTTCCAACGGCCTCACGCTGCCTCAACTTATGGACGTACCTCGGGGGAGGTACAGACGCGGAGACCGCGACATCGGGGGGTGGCGCGGTCTCCGCATCATCAGGTCGGGGACATGACGATTCCATTGGAACGAGACATCGAAGGCTCTTTGATTTCAGGCTCGGCAGAGTCTGTCAGAGGAGACGGCCCGCACCCCGTTGACCGCCACGTGGGCCTGCGGATCCGCATGCGCCGCAAGGAAATGAGCGTCAGCCAGGAACGGCTTGCCGAAGCGCTGGGGATCACCTTCCAGCAGGTCCAGAAGTACGAGCGCGGCGCCAACCGCGTCAGCGCCTCCAAGCTCTGGGAGATCGCCACGGCGCTCAAGACACCGGTGGCCTACTTCTATGACGGTCTCAGCGATCGCGACGCGCCGGCGTCAAACGGCGATGCGGCGCAGGACTTCATGCTGTCCACCGACGGCATCGAACTGATGGCCTGCTTCCCCCGGATCGCCGAGCCGGCGATCCGCCGCAAGATCGTGGAACTGGTCCGCGTCGTCGCCGACGAGATCTAGTCAGGGCTCTCTCCAGCCACCCCGTGTCGGAACCGGCGCAACTGCGACGTCTTCCAGACCCAGGTCCGTTGCAGGAGACACCATGAGACGTCTGATTTTCCCGCTCGCGGCCGCCGCGCTGACGGCCTGTTCACCGAAGGCCCAGCCCGTCGCCCGCGTCGATCCCGTCGCTGCGACCACGGCGTCGCCGCCCGCGGACGCGCCGGCGGGCGACTACGGTATGGACCTCAGCCACACGAGCTTGAACTTCCGCATCTCGCACCTGGGCCTGTCCCACTATACCGCCCGCTTCACCGGGATCGGCGGCAGGCTCACCTTCGATCCCGCGCAGCCCGCCAAGCAGGCCGTGACCGCCACCATCGATGCAGGCTCCCTGCAGACCAACTACCCCACTCCGGCCGAACTCGACTTCGACAGCCTGATCGAGAAGGAATTCCTGCAGGCGGCGAAGTATCCGCAGATCACCTTCGTCTCGACGAAGGTGGAGCCGACGGGACCGCGCACCGCCCGGGTCACCGGTGATCTCTCCCTGCATGGCGTCACCCGCCCCGTGACCCTGGAGGCCACCTTCAACGGCGGCTACAAGGCCGGCCAGATGGACCCCTCCGGCGCCCGGATCGGCTTCTCCGCGCACGGGACCTTCAAGCGTTCGGACTTCGGCATCGCCTATGGCCTGCCCGCGCCCGGCACGACGATGGGTGTCGGCGACGAGGTCGAGGTGACCATCGAAAGCGAGTTCACCCGCAAGTAGCCTGACGGGCGTCCCGGAATGGGGCGCGCGGCGGACGGCTATGGCATATCGTGGCGCAAAGAGACTCCGGGAGGTCGCGATGCTGCTGCAGGGTTTGAAGGTCGTGGAGATGGCGACCTGGGTCGCGGGCCCCAGCAGCGCCGCCGTGCTCGCCGACTGGGGGGCCGAGGTGATCAAGGTGGAAAGCCCGATCGGCGACGCCATCCGCGCCTTCCAGCCCGACACCGCGGAGAGCCCGGGCAATCCGATCTTCACCAACGAGAACCGCGGCAAGAAGGGCGTCGTCCTCGACATCTCCCGACCGGAGGGCCGCAAGGCGCTGAAGACCCTGCTGAGCCAGGCCGACATCTTCGTCACCAACACCCGGCCCGGATCGCTGAAGCGGCTGGGCCTCGACTACGAGAGCCTGAAGGGCGAGATGCCGCGGCTGATCTATGCCGCCGTCACCGGCTATGGCCTGACCGGCCCGGAGGCGGACGTCGCCGCCTTCGACATCACCGCCTTCTGGGCCCGCAGCGGCATGGCGCGCGCGATGATCCCGCCGGACCAGGAACCCTTCACGTCCCGCCCCGGCTTCGGCGATCACGTGACGGCTCTGGCCACGGTGTCAGCTGTCCTGGCGGCCCTGCATGAGCGCAGCTCCACCGGACGGGGCCGGCTGGTGGAGACCAGCCTGATCCGGGCCGGCGCCTACACCATCGGCTGGGACCTGGCGCAGCAGCTTCGCTACGGCGAGGTGGTGACCACCCAGCGTCGCGCCGACCGGCCGAGCGGCATCTCGGGCTTCTTCCGCACCTCGGACGACCGCTGGCTGTGCATTGTGCCGCGCACCATGGACTGCTTCACCAAGATGATGATCGCCATCGACCGGCCCGAAGTGCTGGCCGAGCCGAGGTTCGAGCCGCCGATCGTCGACCTGGAGACGACCCGCGAGGTGCGCGCCATGTGCGACGAGGGCTTCGCGAAGATGACCCTGGCCGAGGCCGGCGCGCGGCTTGACGAGCAGGACCTTGCCTGGGCGCCGATGGCGACCCTGGCCGAACTGGCGGACTCCGAGATGGCCGAGACTGCCGGCTGCTTCATCACCGTCGAGGACGGCTGGGGCGGGACCTTCCGGGCGCCCGCTGCGCCGGCCCGCTTCCCCGAGGGGGCGCCGCCGGTGGGCCGCGCTGCACCGAAACTGGGCCAGCACACGCGCGAGGTCCTTGAGGCGGCCGGCCTGCGGCCAGACGAGATCGACGCCCTGATGTAGAAAACAATGAGGCCGCGCAGGTCACCCCGCACGGCCTCGAGTCGAGGAAGGTGTACGCCCTGAGAGGGCCTCCTCACTCTGTCGCTGGCCGCACGCGGCGCTACGTCAGGCAGGTCCTCGATCTGATTT
>CAUJHO010000029.1 GCA_963205025.1 Pseudomonadota bacterium
CGCTCGCCCGAGGCCTTGTCGCGCCAGGATTCCGAGGTCGCCACGTTCAGATTGGCGACGCGATCCCCGGAGTTGAGGGTCCGAATCTCGGGATCCCGCCCCAGGTTGCCGACCAGAATAACCTTGTTCACGCTTCCAGCCATGGGAAGCTCCTTTCCGTGCTTGTCCGACCGCCTCTGTGATCGGCGATGTTCTATCTATGTTCTGGTCGCCGCCGAGGTCAACCTCCCGAGGATTCGGGCGTGGCCGCCTCTTGAGCAAAGGCCCCCGGAATCGCGAGCCGCCCGTCATGCGTCCGCCGTAGCGCGATGAACCGACCGCCGTCCAGACTGCGCGACATCGATACCCCGGCACTATCCACAAACAGATATTGGTTGCCGTAGTAGCCGATCACCTCGCGGCGGGTTCCGCCCATCCGCAGCCAGCGCACCCGGTTTTCCTCCAGGCGCGCCGCACAGTTCTCCATATTGGGCTGAAGATCCGGCATGGCGGTGAAGTTGACCGTGCCGTCTTCCTGGGGGGCGACCACGAAACAGGTGCCGAACGGCGCATCGGGGACATCGACGGCGGGCTGGCACGCAGACAGACCCAGGGCGCAGGCACCCGCCAGCAGAACAATGCGCGTCAACGGACATCTCCAATGGAACAATCCCGCGCCTGCGGGGCAATGGTGCGGAAGTTGGTGTTGTCGGACGACTGTTCGACCCGACCGGGAACCAGTCGCAGGGTCGTATCGCCCCAGCGGCCGTAGGCGGCACCACCCAACTGTTCACAGCGCCCGCTGTACAGCGACTGGACGCAGGCACCGAGTGACATGGAGCCGACCTCGCGCCATTCGCCGCCGACATGGCGCATGCACCGCTGGCCGGACGCCTGCTGGACCTGGGGAGCCGGCCTCGGCTCGACCGGGCCGGTGTCGACGGGAACCGGATCGGGGGGCAGGTCTTCGACCAGCGGCGGCAGGGCCGGCGGCGGGGTGAAGGGAATCGCCGTCAGCTCGCCACGGGCGTCCAGGCCCACATCCAGCGCCTGGGATGCGATGCCGTTGCGCTCGGCACACTGGGACAAGGTCGCCATGCCGACGAACTGGCCGCCGACGAAACAGCGAAGCTGCTGGTCGGCGCTCAGGGTTTCGGGGTCGGTGACATCCAGTTGCAGGCCGGATCGTTCTGACGCGGTGTCGTCGGAGCGACCCTCATCGTCGTCTGGCCCGCCCATCAGCAGCATGGCCACCAGAACGGCGGTCAGGACGGCGGCGACTCCGCCGAGGATGAGGACGAGACGCTGATTTTCCATGACGATCGCCGCTGTTTGTGCTGCGGCAATAAGGCCGTCTCATGGCCTGGCGTCAACCGCCGCCTAGCTTGATCAGGGCAGCCTGATAGTTCGCGATCTGCTTGGACTGGTATTCGGAATAGGTCGGGTTGGCCAGGGCGGCGGCCTGCGGGTTGTCGATCTCCGTCAGCTTGCGATAGGCCGACATCAGTTGCAGCCGCGCCGACTGGATCGAATCCTTGGCTGACTTGATGCCTGCCTTGGACGTCAGGGTGAGATCCGCCGCCATCCGCAGGGCATAGACGGAGCGGTCATCGGCCAGGCCGTCGGTCGGCGTCACCAGGGTCTGGCCCAGGCCGAAGGCCTCCAGCGCATCGCGCCCGAGCGTTCCGGCGATGATCTCGACGGGGGCCCGGTTCGCCTTGAGCGTGACTTTCAGGCCCTGGACACCGTCGGTCGTCGCGACCTTGGCCTCGAGCCGGTTCTGGGAGGCTCCGGCGATCTTGCGGGCCAGACTGTCGTAGGTGTCGGCCGCCTCGATGGTGATGGTACGCAGGCGGCCCGAGCCGAGATCCAGCATGAATTGGTCGCCGGCGCGAACCGAGGTCGAGTCCACCAGCGTCTGGGACGGCGTAAAATCGATGGTGCCTGACGGCAGGCCCAGCCGGTCCAGTACGCTGGCCCCACCCGAGGCGACGGCCACCGCCATCGGACGGATGCGGCCGTCCTGACCCTGGAAGGTGCGCTCCCATTCGACCTGGCCGGTGTCGGCATCGACGCGCATCAACCGGCCCGCCGCAGTCTGGGTGGCACCCTGCCCGACGACCGACATCTGGCCGGTCAGCCAGACCTTGCCGTCCAGAACCGCCGCCGACACGGCGGTGTCATCACCGGCGCTTCCGAAATAGGTCACGCGGTCCGCCGCGTCAGCCGCCAGGCCGGCATCCAGCCGCATGACGAAGGCGTCCTGTCCACCGGCATGGGTATTGCCGGTCATGCCGTCACCCAGCGCGCCGTTGCGCGTGGATCCGGTGACCATGACCCGCCCGGCGTCGAGGGCCAGGCCGGTGATCTCGCCCTGCAGGTTGCCGAGGTCCCGGGTCGTCGTCAGCTGAGGATTGCCCGGATCCGTCAGGTCATAGCTGCGAAGCACGGCGCGACCATTCTCGGTGCCCGCGATGACCAGTTGGGCCCCCTCCACAACGATCCGTTCGGCGGCATCATCGCCGGCGGTGCCGAACTGCTGGGTCCCCAGAAACATGCCCGCCGAGGAATAGGACTGCAGATAGCCGTCCCAGCCGCCCGACGGCGCGGCCCCGAACATGGCCGAGCGCGTACGCCCGCCGACATAGATCGAGCCGTCGGCCCCAAAGGCCACCGAGGTCGCCTCATCCTCGGCGCGAGCCCCGCGGCGTTCGGTCCAGAGCTCGCCGCCCTGGGCGTCGAAGACGGTGACGAAGCTGTCGGACTTCGTCGCATCGGCCCCCGACTTGCCGGCATCCAGCGCGCCGGTCACCGAGCCGACCACGGCAATGCGGCCATCGGCCGAGACCGCCAGGTCGCTGGCCGTCGCCTCGCCCGCCGCGCCGAGGGTCCGGGTGAAGGCTACCTGGCCGGCCGGGTCGTACTTTTGCAGGACGACGTCGCGCACGCCCTTCAGCGTCTGTCCGTCGACGGTGGCGGTCGCCTCTCCCAGCACATAGATCGCGCCGTCCGAACCTGTGCGGATGGCCCTCACCTCTTCGAGCCCGGCCGACATCGCCGCCAGCCGCGCCCGGTCCTGGACCGGCATGTCGCCCGTTCCGGCAGGAACCGCCGGCGCGCCGCCGCCGACCTGGCCGGTGTCGGACTGGAATTTGGCGAGATCGAGCTGGCCCGCCTTGCCGCTGACCTGGGCGACGAAGACGGCATCAGACCGGTCCGCCGCCGAGAAACTCAGCGTCTCGCTCGAGATCGCCTTCACGGCCAGGGCATAGCTGTCGCTCTCGGAGGGCAACGTCATGCTTCGCCCCCCGACATTGAGGGTCTTGGGTTCGCCGGGAATGACCTTCAGGTTGAAGCGCGTTTCCACACCGGCCGCCGCCAGCTTGCTGTTCAGATAGGCCGTGACCTGGCTCATGGTTCGCTGTGTGCCGCCCATTTCGGACAGGTCGAAATCCACCAGAGTGTCGCCCGTCAGCCGCGAGATGGTCAGGCTGAAGCGGACATCGCCGGAGAGGGCATCCACCGCCTCCGACAGCTGGCCCTCATGGATGGCCGGCGTCACATAGCTGTAGGCCGGCTTGGCCGGTCCAACCGTCGTCTTGGCCGTAGCGGCGCTGGCCGTGCGCGCGATCCGAATCGTCTCGAACGGATCGGATCCCAGGAAGGTATTGATTTCCTTCAGGCCGGATTGGAAGGTCTTTTCGAGACGGGCCGCTTCCTGGGAGGTGACCGTCTTGGTATCGGCACGCGCAGCCAGGGCATCCAGCATCGTCAACCCCTGATGCAGCGCGAACAGGCGTCGGTAATCCTCGGCCGCCCCCTTGGCATCGAGAACCGGGGCCCTGAGATCGACGAATCGCTGACCGCCCAGGGCCGCCCTGACCAGGGCGCTCGGCTCGGACTTGACCGTCGAGGACCAGGGGGCCGTCGGGGTGCGATCCACCGTAGCGGTTCCAGCGCTGGCCGGAACCGAGATCGTCCCGCCGAACAGGCCGGCGAGATAGCCCATACTGGTCGCGTTCAAGGCCATGACAGACGCATTGTGAGGCTAGGGGCTGTATGATTTCCTAAAGCCGCCCTCATCGGGCCACATCGCCGCCCCGATAGCGATTCAAACGACTCACAGTAACGTCGCTATGTGGACGGAACGAATCCGTGCCGGGTTCGTTCGGGCCACGCAATGTGCGGAGGTCGATCATGACCGCTCTAAGAGACGCCCTGATGTGGCTCTTGTCTCAGTACGGCTTTGTTCCGCGTAGCCCAGCCCGACGCCCTCCGTGGGTCCATATCGGACCCGTCAGCTAGTCGGACCCAGCGGCTCTTAGCTGCTGCGGAACAGGGACAGCACGATCTGCGGTGCCGAGTTGGCGATCGATAGCGCCTGTGCACCCAACTGCTGCTGAACCTGCAGGGCCTGCAGGCGCGCCGATTCCTTGGCCAGATCGGCATCGACCAGTTGGCCCACGCCGGTTTCCAGCGAATCGGACAGCTTGGAAATAAAGACCAGGTGCTGATCGATCCGCTTGGATTCGGCCCCCAGGGCGGCCATGCGCGATGTCGCGGTCGCCAGGGCCGTTTCCACCAGCCCCAGAGCAGCCGCCGCATTGGTAGCGGTGGTCAGATCAACCGTCCCGCCCAGGCCCAGGCCGGCGAGAGTCATATTCTGGCGCGACAGGTCGATGGTTTCCGTCGCGTCGGAATTGGCCAGGAATGCCAGGTCGGCGGTGAGCGAGTTGTTCAGGATGTTCGAGCCGTCAAACGCCGCATTGTCCGCAAACGAGGTGATCGACTGGAGCAGCGCCTGAAAATCATTGTTGTAGGCCGCGCGCGACGCCGCACTGATGGACGGATCGGCGGCGGCTGTGGCGTGCTGTCTCAGCTGGCCGATCAGTTCGACGATCTGTTCGCCGGCCGCCAGGGAAACGTCGGCGACCGACGCCGCCCGGTTCAGGCTGTTCGTCACGGATTCCAGCGCCTTCATGTCGGCGCGTTGCCCTTCGGCGACGGCCCAGATGGCGGCGTTGTCGCGGGCCCCCTGGACCTTCAGGCCGGTTGAGACGCGGTTTTGCACATCTCCAAGCCGGTCATTGGTCCGGTTGAGATTTTGCAGCGCGATCAGGGCTGACGAGTTGGTGTGAACGCTGGTGGTCATTTTGAGCCGGTCCCCCAAGGGTATCAGAGACAGGCTATGGCCCGAGTCGTGAGCGTATGGTTAACGGCGTCGAAACGCATTGCGCCGCGCGGCGTCGTGCCTGCGCGGTAAACGGTTCAGTCAAGCGGTGCCAGGCCTTCAGGCCCGGGTATCGATCACAGACCCTTGGGCGTAGTTGGGTTCGGACTGCAGGCGGATGACCGTCTCGCGCGGATAGGCGCTGACGACCTGGCCGGTCAGTCGATCGACGCTTTTGTAGACGTACCCGGAATCCGGATCGCCTTCGATAATCAGGCGATTGCGGCTCAATTGCTCGAGTTGCTGCTGCTTGTGCCGCTGATCCGAGAGGTTCGGGCTGCCGGATTCCAGTCCGGCATTCACGAGCGTCGGTGATACCGCTCTTATGGGGTCGACATTCTGGCTCATCTCCCATGAGCGCCCGTTCTGGACGCCTCCTGGCTAGGCCCCTTTCGAGGGCCGGGTGGCCGGGGACGGCGGATGCCGCCCCCGGTTACGCGGTTACCGGAACAGGCCCAGCAGGGCCGAGCTCGAGTTGTTGGCGATCGAAAGCGCCTGCACACCCAGCTGCTGCTTGGTCTGCAGGGCCGTCAGTCGGGCGGATTCCTTGGCGAGATCCGCATCGACCAGGTTGCCGGCCCCCGCTTCCAGGGCATCCTGGAGCTTCTGGGTGAATGCCAGCTGACGCTCATACGACTTGGCATTGGTACCAATCGTCTGGAGCTTGGCAGCCCAGCCGTCGATAGCCGTCTGGACCGAAGCCGCCGTTGCCGTCGGGTTGGCGACAGCCGTGCCGAGGGCGTTGACGCCGTCAAAGACGGCCCCAGCAGCCGCATTCGTGATCTCCGTCATCAAGGCATTGAAGTCGGTCGTGTAAGCAGCACCGCCCCCCGCCTCGATCGCCGCGGCCAGAGCCTTGGCTTCGGTCAGCGCCGACATGATGGATTCACCGGCTGCGATACCCACATCTGCAATCGACTGCTGGCGCAGCAGATTGTTCATGGTGGCATCGAGCGCCTTGGCGTTAGCCTTCTGGGTGTTGGCGATGGCCCAGACGGCACCATTGTCCTTGGCCGAAGAAACCTTCAGCCCGGTGGTGACGCGGTTTTGGACCTTGTCGAGTTCGCGGCTGGTGGCCGCAAAGCTCTGGGCGGCGACCATGGCGCCGTAGTTGGTGTTGATCGAGGCCATTTTGGCGCTCTCCTTGTGTCTTCGACATGTCCGATCGACCTTTTGCCGATCAGGAGCGTTTTGCTCGAAAGACGACCCAGCAAGGGCCGGGCCAGCGAAATGCCCGACAACTCGCGCCTATCCTATTGCTTTAATGTCACTTTCTTTCCGTCGACCGCCAACCGAGAGCGGGCGGCAGGCATTTCCTGCCGGGGTCGGCAGTTCTTGCCGGGCCGTCTCAACGCTTCGTTTAATCCTCAGTAACCAAAGAAGAAGGCGCGCCGGGGAGATCCCGACGCGCCCGGAAGTTTCTTCCCGGCGGTCAGACCGCCGGAAGGTCGCCTTAACGGAACAGGCCCAGCAGGGCCGAGCTCGAGTTGTTGGCGATCGAAAGCGCCTGCACACCCAGCTGCTGCTTGGTCTGCAGGGCGGTCAGTCGGGCGGACTCCTTGGCGAGATCCGCATCGACCAGGTTGCCGGCCCCCGCTTCCAGGGCATCCTGGAGCTTCTGGGTGAAGGCCAGCTGACGCTCATACGACTTGGCATTGGTACCTTCGGTCTGAAGGATCGCTGCATACTCGTCGATGACCGCCTGGACGTTGGCCGCCGTGGCCGAACCCGCCGCGCTGAGCGCGGTGGCAGCGGCGGGCATGGCCGCCGAACCGTCGAACACGCCGGCGGTGCGGGCGTTGCCGACTTCGGTAGCCAGGGCGGTGTAGTCGGCCTGATAGGCCGTCGTCACCCCACCGGCCTCGATGGCGGCCGCGAGGGCCTTCATCTCGGTCAGCGCCGCCATCATCGTTTCACCGGCTGCGATCCGCACATCGGAGATCGACTGGTTACGCAGCAGATTGTTGGCGGTGGCGTCGAGGGCCTTGGCGTTGGCTTTCTGGGTGTTGGCGATAGCCCAGACGGCCCCGTTGTCCTTGGCCGAAGAAACCTTCAGGCCGGTGGTGACGCGGTTCTGGACCTTGTCGAGCTCACGGCTGGTGGCCGCAAAGCTCTGGGCGGCGACCATGGCGCCGTAGTTGGTATTGATCGAGGCCATTTTGGCGCTCTCCTTTTGTCTTCGACATGTCCGATCGACGTTTTGCCGACCGGGAGCGTTTTGCTCCCCCACGCCCCTGCAAGGATCAGGCCAGAATCTTAGTTAATAGATTGTTTTATATATATTTTTGTAGAGCAAATGCGGAAATGCGCCGAGCCTCTGGCCCGGCGCACATCCATGTCGTCAGTTCAGGCTATGGAGGATTAGCCGCGGAACAGGCCCAGCAGGACCGAGCCGGCGTTATTGGCGATCGACAGCGCCTGGACGCCCAGTTGCTGCTTGGTCTGCAGCGCCGTCAGCCGGGCAGATTCCTTGGCCATGTCGGCGTCGACCAGGTTGCCAGCCCCGGCCTCCAGCGAATCCTGGAGCTTCTGGGTGAAGGCCAACTGGCGCTCATAGGATTTGGCGTTGGTGCCGATGGTCTGAAGCGCGCCGGCCCAGGCGTCGATGGCCGTCTGCACATTCGCCGCCGTCGCGGTGCCCGCAGCATTCAGGGTGTAGGCAGGCGTCGTCAGGGCATTGGTGCCGTCAAAAACGGCCGCAGTGACCGCGGCGGTGATCTCGCCGCTCAGCGCCGTATAGTCGCTCTGATAGGCGGTGGTGTTTCCGCCGGCCTCGATGGCGGCCGCCAGGGCCTTCATCTCCGTCAGGGCCGCCATGATGGTGTCACCGGCGGCCAGGCCGACATCGGCGATCGACTGCTGACGGGTCAGGTTGTTGAGAGTGGCGTCCAGCGCCTTGGAGTTGGCACGCTGAGTCAGGGCCACGGCCCAGACCGCGCCATTGTCCTTGGCGTTCGCAATCTTCAGTCCGGTGGTGATCCGGTTCTGGACTTTGTCGAGCTCGCGACCGGTGGCGGCAAAGCTCTGGGCGGCGATCATCGCGCCGTAGTTCGTATTGATCGAGGCCATTTTGGCATCCCTGCTGTCTTCGACATGGCCGTCGCCTTTTTGGCGGCGGGAGCGTTTTGCTCGGGATTTCAGGGAGCAATGGCTGGGCCAACCCAGCCAGCCAGGCCAAAACCCTTATTTACAAGGCGTTACCAAATTGCCGGCCGGAGCGGCGGCAAGTCTTAACAAGGAAGAAATTTCCGGGCTGGGCATAGATTGCCGAGTCATTAAGACCGATCAGGCCGGTACGGCCTCGGTCCCGGGACCGCCAAGGCCCTGCATGATCATCTTGTTGATGTCGATCAGCGTCTCGAAGTCGTCGTCGCCCTTCATCACCTCGGAAGTGTGGCGCGAGACGAACAGGCTGAGCGAGATGATGCTGGCCCGCATCTGGACCGGCAGGCTGTTGCCCGGGTCCGAACAGGTCGTGGCCAGGGTTGCCCAGACCTGGCGGTTCCAGCCCAGGGCGTCGATGCGCGTGGCGAAATCCTTCGGATCCGCATGGGACGCCGTGATCAGGGCACGGGTGACCTGACCGAACAGCCGGTATTCCAGCGCGCGCGGAGTCTCAGTCCGCTGCGCTGTCTGCTGATAGGCCTGAAGCCCCATGCCCCAATCTCTCGTCTTCGTACTCGATCAGTTTTCGGGCCGCGAGCAGCCCCTTGTAGTATTCGCGCGCCATGACGTGACGCGACGCCGCCACGCAAGACGTCAGCACATCAGGGTTCTTGATGGCCCCCATGAACTCGGTCAGGCGCTGGGCGAACTCGTCGTAGAATTTCTCGGCCGAGCCCTCGTCCAGGTACATCATCATGACCGGGAAATAGATGCGACGGGCCGGCGTATTGACGTCCTCGGGCTGCAGGATGTCCTTCTCACGCAGGACCGAGGCCTTGTTCTGCAGGATCAGCACGCCGCGCTTGTCGCCGTTCTGGACGACGGCCCCATTGAGGACAAAGCGCTCCCCCGGCTTCAGCGACAATTTGAGCGGCATTCAGCCCTCCACGAGCCATGACCATAGCGGCAGGCGGTTAATCCCCCGTGTCCTGTCTGCCGGTTTATGGTTAGCGCCGGATTAACCCTGTCGACAGCCGCCTAGCCTTCGCGGGCGACGCCGTCGACCAGCGGCACAAAGCGGACCTCGATCAGACTCTCGCGGCGAAAGGTGCCGCCCTCCTCCGCGACATAGCGGTGGAGGAACTGGGAGCCGGCCTTGCCGACGGGCGCGACCATGATGCCGCCGGGCTTCAGCTGGGCAATCAGCTCGTGCGGCTCATGCGGCGCGGCGGCGGTGACCATGATGCGGTCGAATGGGGCCTGTTCGGGCCAGCCCCTGGAGCCATCACCATGACGGGTGATGATATTGTCCAGGCTCAGGGTCCTGAACCTCTGTTCGGCTTCCGCCAGGAGCGGCCGATAGCGTTCGACCGAATAGACGAAGCGGGCCAGCTTCGACAGCACGGCGGCCTGATAGCCGGAGCCGGTCCCGATTTCGAGCACACGGTGGCGCGGTCCGACCTCGAGCGCCTGGGTCATCAACCCGACGACGAAGGGCTGGCTGATGGTCTGGGCACAGTCGATGGGAAGCGCCGAATCCTCCCAGGCCTGATCCACAAACTGAGGATGGACGAACACGGAGCGATCCAGCCCCTCCATGGCCTCCAGCACGCGCGCATCGGTCACGCCCTGACGGCGCAAACCCAGGATCAGACGCGCAGCCCGGTCGTCGGTCATGCCTTCAGCCGGGGCGGCGCGCCTCCGAGCACGCTCTTCAGGTCATGGGCGGTCTGATGGTGGGTCAGGTCGATATGCAGGGGCGTGACCGAAATCCGGCCTTCGGCGATGGCCCTCAGGTCCGTGCCCTGGGCCGGGCGCTGTTCGCCGGCGCGGAAACCCATCCAGTAGTAGTTGCGGCCCCTCAGGTCGGTGCGCTTGATCGCGTGCATCTCGGCCAGATCGCGGAAGCCCTGGGTCGTGACCTCGACCGTCTTGACCAGCTCCGGCGGCAGATTGGGGAAGTTCAGATTCATCACCACGCCATCGGACCAGCCCGCTTCCATCAGCCGCTGGATGATGCCGGGCGCGAAGGCCTGGGCCGTTTCCCAATGGGCCACGACCTCATCGTGGAAGCGTTCCAGCGACTGGCTCAGCGCGATGGATTTCACCCCCATGGCCATGCCCTGAAGGGCCCCGGCCACCGTGCCGGAATAGGAGACGTCCTCGCCGATGTTGTGGCCGCGATTGACCCCCGACAGCACCAGATCTGGCCGTTCAGGCATCAGGTCGTTGATCGCCAGCACCACGCAGTCGGTTGGAGTGCCGGTGACGGCAAACCGCTTGTCGCCCATTTCGTTGACGCGCAGCGGCTCGGTCAGGGTGATGCCGCGCCCCTTGCCCGACTGTTCGACCGCCGGGGCACAGACCCAGACATCGTCGGACAGGGCGCGGGCGATCGCCTCCAGGCAGGCCAGGCCCTCGGCTTCGATGCCGTCGTCGTTGGTAAGCAGGATACGCATTCAGATGCCCCCGATGATCCTTCTCCCCTCGTGGGAGACGGTGGCTCGCGAAGCGAGACGGTTGAGGGGCGCCCGACGCGAGGCGGAGGGAAAAGAGGATCCAAGGAGCGCGCTTGCCATTGCAGTGGCCAGCCGGCACCGGCACCCCCTCATCCGAGCGCCTCCGGCACCCACCTTCTCCCACGAGGGGAGGAGGAAACGATCACCCCACATGCGTCGCCCCCCCCATGTAGGATTGCAGAACGGCAGGAACGGCGATGCGGCCGTCGTCCTGCTGATAGTTTTCCATCACCGCGACCAGGGTGCGGCCGACCGCCAGGCCGGAGCCGTTCAGCGTATGGACGAACTCGGTCTTCTTTTCGCCGGCGCGCTTGAAGCGGGCGTCCATGCGCCGGGCCTGGAAATCACCGCAGTTCGAGCAGGAGCTGATCTCGCGCCAGGTCATCTGGCTGGGCAGCCAGACTTCCAGGTCATAGGTCTTGCGGGCCGAAAAGCCCATGTCGCCCTTGCACAGCAGCATCCGGCGGAAGGGCAGCTCGAGCGCCTTCAGCACGGCCTCGGCGCATTCGGTCATGCGCTCGTGTTCGGCGTTGGAATCCTCGGGCCGGGTGATGGAGACCAGCTCTACCTTGGAGAACTGATGCTGACGGATCAGCCCGCGCGTGTCGCGCCCGGCCGAACCGGCCTCGGCCCGGAAGCAGGGCGTGAGGGCGGTCAGGCGCATGGGGGTGGCGAGGTCGTCTTCGGAGAGTATCTGCTCGCGCACAAGGTTGGTCAGGGAGACTTCGGCGGTGGGGATGAGGTAGCGCTTGTCAGTCACGAAACGAATGTTTTGACCAGGCTGATCTTTCGTGTCGTCGATCCGAGCAGTCGAGAACAAATCCTCTTCGAACTTCGGCAACTGCCCCGTGCCGTACATCGCCTCGTCGCGCACGAGGTAGGGCGGATTGACCTCCAGATAGCCGTGCTGGCCAGTCTGCATATCCAGCATGAACTGGCCGATGGCGCGTTCCAGACGGGCGATGCCGCCCTTCAGCACCGCAAAGCGCGCGCCCGACATCTTCGCCGCCGCCTCGAAGTCGATGAGGCCCAGCGCCTCGCCCAGATCGGCGTGGTCCTTGGCCGGGCCGGTGGTGCGCGGCGTGCCGAAAGCGTCGCCGACCTGGACATTGCCGGCCTCGTCATCGCCATCGGGCACATCGTCGCCGGCCAGGTTTTTCAGGCCGGCCAGCAGTCCCTGCGGCCCCGACAGTTTGGCGAACAGGTCGCGCTCGGCGGCTTCGCTCTCGGTGATCTGGCCCTTGAGGCTCTCGACCTCGGCCTTGAGGCGGTCGGCCTCGGCCATGTCCTTTCGGCCCATGGCGGCGCCGATGGCCTTGGAGGCGGCGTTGCGCTGGGCGAGCGCCTCCTGCCCGCGCGTCTGGGCGGCGCGCAGGTCGCGGTCCAGGCCCAGAATTTCGGCCACGACCTCACGGGCGTTCTCGACGCCGCGGACGGTCCAGCCCTCGATATAGGCGTCGGGGTTGTCGCGGATGGCCTTGATGTCGTGCATGGGTCGGTCAGTCAGTTCGG
Source organism: Pseudomonadota bacterium (assembly GCA_963205025.1). Lineage (GTDB taxonomy): Bacteria > Pseudomonadota > Alphaproteobacteria > Caulobacterales > Caulobacteraceae > Brevundimonas. The sequence goes on from CAUJHO010000029.1 coordinate 12,346, forward strand.
GAGGAGCAAACCGTCTAGCCTCCCCGATGGAGTCGGGCAACGCGGGTGTGGGGTGTGGGGTGTCGCGAGTGGGGTGTGGGCGCACGCCGGTTCTCATTCCCCCTTGTGGGAGAAGGGGGGCGTGGGAATCGTCCAAGGCCAGATGACAAGGTTTGGAACCGGCACGCCTTTGCGGCCTCGCGGGTTTCCTCGCGAAGGTGGGGAGGGCGGCGCATCGGGTCGGCCGTCGCCCCGTCACTCCCTCGGGTCGTAGTTCAGGATGGGGGCGAGCCAGCGTTCGGTCTCGGCGATCGTCATAGCCTTCCTCGCTGCATAGTCCTCGACCTGGTCGCGCTCGATCTTGCCGACACCGAAATAGTGGCTGCCGGGGTGACCGAAGTAGAGGCCGCTGACAGACGCCGGCGGCGTCATGGCGAAGCTCTCGGTCAGGACGATACCGGCGGTGTCGTCCGCATTCAGCAGACGGAACAGTGTGGCCTTCTCGGTGTGATCGGGCTGGGCCGGATAGCCAGGTGCGGGGCGGATGCCCTGGTATTTTTCGGCGATGAGGTCATCTACCGTGGTCTGTTCGTCGGCGGCATAGCCCCAGAGCTGGGTGCGGACTTGCTTGTGCAGGCGTTCGGCGAAGGCCTCTGCCAGGCGGTCGGCCAGGGCGGTGGACAGGATGGCGGAATAGTCGTCGCCCGCGGCCTTGAACTCAGCCGCCTTTTCCAGCTCGCCGTGACCGGCGGTGACGGCGAAGGCCCCGATATAGTCCGGGCAGGTCTCGGCAATGAAGTCGCTCATGGCCAGGTTCGGCTTGCCGTTGGTCTTGGCGATCTGCTGGCGCAGGGTGTGGAACCGGGCCAGTTCCTCTGATCGGCCCTCGTCGGTCCAGACCACGATGTCGTCGCCGACCGCATTGGCCGGCCAGAAGCCGACCACGCCATGCGCGGTGAACCAGCGCTCGTCGATGATGCGCTTCAGCATGGCCTGGGCATCGCGGAACAGATCCCGCGCCGCCTCGCCGACGATCTCGTCCTCCAGGATCAGCGGATAGCGGCCGATCAGTTCCCAGCTGGCGAAGAAGGGCGTCCAGTCGATGTGGTCGGCCAGGTCCTGAAGGTCCCAGGCGTCGAAGGCGCGCACGCCCAGGAAGGACGGGGCTGGAGCGGGCGACTGGCCGGGTTCAGGGTTCCAGCGGTTGGCGCGGGCCTGGTCGATGGAGACGCGGGCCTTGGTCTGCTGGCTGCGGGCGTATTGCTCGCGGATTTTTACATACTCGGCGCGCGTGGCAGCCTCGTTCTTGTCGCGCTCGGCCGCAGACAGGAGGCCGGCGACCACGCCGACGGCACGGGAGGCGTCGATGACGTAGGTGGTGGAGCCCGCCTGATAGGCCGGCTCGACCTTGACGGCGGTGTGGGTGCGGCTGGTAGTGGCCCCGCCGATCAGAAGCGGAATATCGAAGCCGCGTCGTTCCATCTCCGAGGCCACAAAGACCATTTCATCCAGGCTGGGTGTGATCAGGCCGGACAGGCCGATGATGTCGCAATCATTGGCCACCGCCTCGTCGAGGATGCGGTCAGCCGGGACCATGACGCCCAGGTCGATGACCTCGTAATTGTTACACTGGAGGACGACGCCGACGATGTTCTTGCCGATGTCATGGACGTCGCCCTTGACCGTGGCCATCAGCACCTTGCCGTTCGAGCGGCGCGGCTGGCCTTCCTTTTCGGCCTCCATGAAGGGTTCAAGCCAGGCGACGGCCTGTTTCATCACGCGGGCGGACTTGACCACCTGAGGCAGGAACATCTTGCCCGATCCGAACAGGTCGCCGACCACGTTCATGCCGTCCATCAGCGGGCCTTCGATGACGTGCAGGGGGCGCTCGGAGCCCAGGCGGGCCTCCTCGGTGTCGGCCTCGATATATTCGGTGATGCCGTGGACCAGGGCGTGTTCGATGCGCTTGGCGACAGGGGCCTCACGCCAGCTCAGATCGACGACGCGGGCGGCCCCCTTCTCGCCCTTGTAGGTCGGGGCCATGTCGACCAGGCGCTCGGTATTGGAGACATTGGTGCGCTGGGGTCGGTTGAGGATGACGTCCTCAACCGCTTCGCGCAGGGCCGGGTCGATGTCGTCATAGACCGGCAGGTCGCCAGCATTGACGATGCCCATGTCCATGCCGGCGTTGATAGCGTGGTACAGGAACACGCTGTGGATGGCGCGCCGCACCGGTTCATTGCCACGGAAGCTGAACGAGACGTTGGAGACGCCGCCGGACACCCGCGCATAGGGCAGGGTCTGTTTGATCACCCGCGTCGCCTCGATGAAGTCGACGGCGTAGTTGTCGTGCTCTTCGATGCCGGTGGCGACGGCAAAGATGTTCGGGTCAAAGATGATGTCTTCGGGCGGGAAGCCGACCTCATCGACCAGGATGCGATAGGCGCGGGTGCAGATCTCGATCTTGCGGGCGGCGGTGTCGGCCTGACCGACCTCATCAAAGGCCATGACCACCACGGCGGCACCGTAGCGCAGGCACTGGATCGCCTGTTCGCGGAACTCGGCCTCGCCAGCCTTCATGGAGATGGAGTTGACGATGGGCTTGCCCTGAACGCACTTCAGGCCCGCCTCGATGACCTCCCATTTCGAGCTATCGATCATCACCGGCACGCGGGCGATGTCCGGTTCGGCGGCGATCAGATTGAGAAAGGTCCGCATGGCGACCGGGCCGTCCAGCAGGCCCTCATCCATGTTGATATCGATGATGGCGGCCCCGGCCTCGACCTGTTGGCGGGCGACATCGAGCGCGGCGGCATAGTCGCCCTCGACCACCAGCTTGCGGAATTTGGCCGAGCCGGTGACGTTGGTCCGCTCGCCGACATTGATGAACGTGGGTCTCATTAGTTTACCAAGACCCTGCGTGGCTTACGGTGCCAGACGTCGCGCAACAGAAGCTTGTTGCCCGGTCGCATTAGAATTTCCTGGATTGTCCCCCCAACGCCAAGACCGAAGCGATCCGCCAGCTTTTTGTCGCACGGGATGACGAATGTCGCTGTGCGCCCGACCTCCAATAGGTGTGGCAGGGTCGCTGAAACGGAGATGGGCTGCATCGCAACTTTGGCCTTCGATTTCGTAATATCGATTTCCAAATGGCTGATTGTCGTTGGCTGACGTCCGTAATTAACTGCGCTGACAGTCAGAAAGACTCCCTCGGTCTCGCCGACGACGGCGAAACTAGCGGAGACGCGCAGGCGCGGCTTGTTGGAGACGGCTTCGTAGATGCTGACCGCGACTGCGAACAGCGAGAATGCGGCCGCGCTGAGTGCGATCCAGTCGCTACTCTCCATCACGCCACCACCTCAAACGGCTCAAGTCCGCTCAACCGCATCGCCACCGGTCGTTCCGGCACCGTGCGGGGGGCGATGCCCGCGACCTCTTCGGCCACATGGCGGATGTGATCCGGCGTGGTACCGCAACACCCGCCGACGATGTTGACCAGGCCCGACTTCGCCCATTCCTCGATGAAGTGGGCCGTCTCGTGAGGCTCCTCGTCGTACTGACCCATGGCGTTGGGCAGGCCGGCGTTTGGATAGGCGGCGACCAGGGTGTCGGCCACGCGCGACAGCTCGGCCACATAGGGTCGCATCAGCTCGGCCCCGAGCGCGCAGTTGAAGCCCACGGCGAACGGCTTGGCGTGACGCACGCTGTGCCAGAAGGCCTCGGCGGTTTGTCCCGACAGGGTGCGGCCCGAGCGGTCGGTGATGGTGCCGGAAATCCACAGCGGCAGCGGCTCATAGCCCTCGTCCTGAAGGTCCAAAATGGCCTTGATGGCCGCCTTGGCGTTCAGGGTGTCGAAGACCGTCTCGATCAGGAACAGGTCGACGCCGCCCTCATGCAGGGCGCGGGCCTGTTGCTTGTAGGCCTCATAGACTTCATCAAAGGAAACTGCGCGATAGCCGGGATCGTTGACATCCGGGCTGATCGACAGGGTGCGGTTGGTCGGACCCATGGCCCCGGCCACGAAGCGCGGCTTGTGGGGTTCTTTCACCGTCCAGCGGTCAGCGGATTCGCGGGCCAGCCGGGCACCTTCGAAATTCAGATCCCGGACCGCGTCCTCCATACCATAATCAGCCTGGGCGATGGTCGTGGACGAGAAGGTGTTGGTCTCGGAGATGTCGGCCCCGGCGGCGTAATAGGTATCGTGCAGGCCCGTCACGATGTCCGGCCGGGTCAGGATCAGAAGGTCATTGTTGCCCTTTTGCGGGTGGCTGTGCCCTGCGAAACGCACGCCCCGGAAGTCTTGCTCCGACAGGTTTTCGCGCTGGATCATCACGCCCCAGGCCCCGTCAAGCACGAGGATGCGTTCCTTCGCGGCCACCTTCAGCGCGGCGATGCGGTCAGCGCGGGTCAATATTGATCCTCCCCTGTGAGCAGAGCGAAACGAAGGAGGATCGTCGGGCGTGCCTCATGTCGCCACCGGCTCGCGCACGCCCAGCACCCGACAGATGGCATAGACCAGATCGGCCCGGTTCAGGGTGTAGAAGTGGAAGTCCGAAAAGCCCTCTTCCTGAAGCCGGGCGCAGGTCTCGGCCGCGACCGAGGCGGCCAGTAGCCGGCGGGTGTCGGGGTCGTCGTCCAGGCCGTCGAAATGGGCTTCGAGCCAGCTCGGCACCGCCGCCCCGCAGGCCCCGGACATCCGCTTCAGGCCATTGAAATTGGACACCGGCATGATGCCGGGGATCAGCGGGATGGTGATGCCCGCCGCCCGGACACGGTCACGGAAGGCCAGGAAGGCGTCCATGTCGAAAAAGAACTGGCTGATGGCGCGGGTTGCCCCGGCGTCGACCTTGGCCTTGAGCACATCAATGTCGTGGTCGATCGACGGGCTTTCAGGGTGCTTTTCAGGATAGGCCCCCACCGTGATGTCGAAACCGCCGACGCGGCTGATGGCGGCGGCCAGTTCGGTGGCATTGGCATAACCGTCCGCGCGCGGCTGATAGACGCCACCGATCCCCGAGCCGCCGGGCGGATCGCCCCGCAGGGCCACAATGTGACGCACGCCGGCGGCCTTGTAGTCCTGGATCACCTCGTCAATCTCGCCGCGGCTGGCCTCAACACAGGTCAGATGCGCGGCGGGCTTCAGGCTCGTCTCGGCCAGGATGCGGGTCACGGTGCGATGGGTCCGCTCGCGCGTCGAGCCGCCGGCTCCGTAGGTCACTGAGACGAACGCCGGATTGAGCGGAGCCAGGCGCTGGATCGCCTGCCACAGATTGTCTTCGGCCTGGTCGGTCTTGGGCGGGAAGAACTCAAACGAAACCTGTACGGGATTTGGGTTGTTCCCGGCGCGCGCAACGGGTCCGAGGGGAGACAGCAACAGGGCGCGGGCTTCTGCGAGGGTCGCCATCTCAGGCACTCTTTCGGTCGGACTGGGACGGACGATCCGCACTCCAGATGGTGACGGTCAGGCCGTCATGATCGGGCGGCAGGGCGATCGGGGCGGTCGGCACAAGGCCGGCTTCGCTGACCCAACGGGCGATCTCCGCATCTGAAAACCCGAGCCGGCGATGCTGGTGTTCGGTGCGAAGCGGTTCGTGGTCGTGCGGCGCGAAATCGATGATCAGCAGGCGACCGCCCGGCTCGACAAGGCGCGCGGCCTCGGTCACGGCGGTGACCGGATCCGTGAGGTAGTGCAGAACCTGATGCACCACGACCAGATCGGCACTCTCGTCGGGCAGGCGGGTCGCGAAGATGTCGCCGTGGCGCAGCTCGACCTTGTTCAACCCCGCTTCGGAGACATTGCGACGCGCGACATTGAGCATCTGGTGGCTGAGATCCAGGCCAAGGGAGGTCGCCGCCCGCCCGCCGAGCAGCGACAACATCCGGCCCGAGCCCGTGCCCAGATCGACCACGCGACGGAACGGCCCGGGGCCGGCGGCCCGTTCGATAGCGGCCTCGACCGCGCTCTCGGAGACATAGAGCGAGCGAATCTGGTCCCATTGCGGGGCGACGCGACCGAAATAGTCGGCGGCCTGGGCATGGCGCTCTGCCCTGACCCCCTCGAGACGGGCCCCATCACGGTAGGCCGTGGCGTCCTCAAGCAGATCAAGCACCGCATCGGCCAGATGACGCGCCGGACCGGACACCGGTAACCGGTAGAAGACCCAGGCCCCATCAGGAAAGCGTTCAATCAGGCCCGCCTCAGCCATCAGCTTCAGATGTCGCGACACCCGCGGCTGGCTCTGGTCGAGAATCCGGGCCAGTTCCATCACCGACAGTTCCTCGAGCGCCAGCAACGACAGGATGCGCAGCCGGGTCGGTTCGCCGGCGGCGCGCAGCAGGTCAACAGTCGCGGCGGGGCTGAAGCTCATGCGATCATATAAAGATATCCTTATATGATTATTCAAGCTCAATCTGTCAGCGGCGTCACCAGCGGTTCGCCCGCGAAATGGGCGCCAAGATTCTGCATCAGCAGCAGCACCATGCCCTGAACGGCCTCCCGCGTCGCCCCGGCCGTATGGGGCGTCAGCACCGTGTTGGGCACATCGGCCCAGCGCGCCGGGTCGGTCGGCTCGGTTTCAAAGACATCCAGAGCGGCCTGGCCGAGCCGGCCCTCGCGCAGGGCCGCGATCATGGCCCCCTCGTCGATGATCTGGCCGCGCGCGACGTTGACCAGCAGGCCTTGCGGGCCCAGGGCCTGGATGATGTCGGCGGAAATCAGGCCCCGGTTGCCGTCATCGGCCCTGGCGGCGATCACCAGGATGTCGCTGTCGCGGGCCAGGTCCACAAGGCTGTCGGCGCGCACCTGGATCAGGTCAGGCTTGGGCCGAGGCCCCCACCAGCGGACGGTCATCCGCAGGGCCTCGCAGCGCGCGGCGACCGCCTGACCGATCGCCCCCATGCCGACGATACCGACCCGTTGCCCCTTCAGCGACCCCGTCATGATCCGGCTGTCGGGCGTCCAGCCGCCGGCGCGCAGCTCGCGGTCGCCGCGAACGATCTCCCGTCGGGCCGCCAGAATCAGGGCCAGGGCATGATCGGCCACATCCTCGTGATTCACGGCCGGGGCATGGGTGACGGCCAGGCCGCGCGCCCGGCACCAGTCGACGTCGATGCCGTCATGCCCCGCCGTAAAACAGGCGATGAGGCCCAGATTCGGCAGTTGCTCGACCAGACCCCGATCCAGCGGATAGGCCCCGTCGACGACCAGGGCCCCGATCTGGGCGGCCGCCTCAGCCGGCGGGCCTTCCCACAGGCCATAGGTGTCGTAGGTCGATCCCAGAAGGGCGCGCAGCGGGTGCAGGTGCGGCTGAACGATCAGAATGGCCGGGCGGGTCATGTCCCGACTTATAGCCCAATGAGGGAAGCTGAGCCGAGGGAGTTTTGCATCGGCTCGGTCGCCTTGCCTCCTGGCGCAGCCATTTCCCGGCGCAAACCTCGCGCTTCGGCTGGCACCGGCATCCTTGTCAGGCTAGCCTCGGGCCATGAACCTGTCCCTGCTTGCTGCGACCTCGCTCGCCACCCTCGCGACCCTCACCGCTCCGGCCCTGGCCCAGGAACGTCTGACCCCCGAGCGGGTCTTCGACAACCCCAGCCTGAACGGCCCGACCGCACGGTCCGTAACCCTTTCGCCTGACGGTGAGTTGGTTGCCTATCTGCTGCCGCGCCAGGACGATGCGGATGTGCTCGATCTCTGGGCGGCACCCGTCGCCGGTGGCGAGCCCTTCCGACTGGTCGATGCCCGCGCCCTGGTTCCCGACGCCGGTGACCTGTCCGAAGCCGAGATCGCGCGGCGTGAACGCATGCGGATCAGCCAGCGTGGCGTGGTCGAATATTCGTGGGACGATCAGGGCCGTTTCATCCTGACGCCGCTGGAAGGCGACGTCTTCATGGCCAGCCGCGAGGACGGCTCGGTACGCCGCCTGACCGAGACGGAGGCCGACGAGATCGACGCCAAGGTCTCGCCCAACGGCAACTTCGTGTCGTGGGTGCGAAACCAGGATCTGGTCGTCTATGACCTGGCCAACGGCTTCGAGATCCCGGTCACCTCGGACGGCGACGGACCGATTACCTGGGCCACGGCCGAGTTCATTGCCCAGGAGGAAATGGATCGGGACACCGGCTACTGGTGGAGCCCCGATGAGCGCTACATCGCCCTGACCCGCGTGGACGAAAGCGGTGTCGACGTTATCCCGCGTCTGGACATTCAGGGATCGGGCGCGACCACCATCGAGCAGCGCTATCCCCGTGCCGGACGCCCCAATGCCGTAGTCCAGGTCTGGGTCCATGACATGACGGTCGGCGACCGTCGCCAGGTCGATCTGGGCGAGAATGAAGACATCTATGTCGCGCGCGTCGCCTGGTCGAATGATGGCCGAACCCTCTATGTCCAGCGCCAGTCACGCGATCAGCGCACCCTGGACCTCCTGGCGGTCAATCCACGCACGGGCGACAGCCGTGTCGTCCTGACCGAGACCAATCCGCACTGGGTCGATCTGACCCACGACTTCACGCCGCTGGACGACGGCGGCTTCCTGTGGAGCTCGGACCGGGACGGCAATCTGCACCTGTATCGCTACGGTGCGGACGGGGCGCTGCTGAACCAGGTGACGCAGGGCGACTGGCCGATCCGCGGCGTCGAGCACGTCGATGAGGACGCCGCCCGGGTCTGGTTCATGGCGTCGGTCAACGATCCAACCCAACAGCATCTGTATGTCACCGGCCTGGACGGCCAGTCCGAGCCCGAGCGCATCACCGGCGGCGAAGGCTGGTGGAGCGCCGATGTCGGCGAGGCCGGTGTCTTCGTCGGCAACTATTCGGACCCCGCCACGCCGCCGAACACGGCGCTATATGCCGCTGACGGCGGGCGGCTGCGCTGGATCGAGGAAAATGCGCTGGACGGCGACCACCCCTATGCGCCGTTCGTGGCGCGGCACACGCAGCCGACCTACGGCACGATCCAGGCCGAGGACGGGACCGATCTGCACTACCAGATCCTGACCCCGCCGCATTTCGATCCCGCGCGTCAGTACCCGGCCATCATCGAGGTCTATGGCGGCCCCGGCGTCCAGCGCGTGACCCGCAGTTGGCAGTCGCTGGCGTCACGGCTGTATCTGGAGGCGGGTTATGTCGTCTTCCGGCTGGACAATCGCGGCTCATCGAACCGGTCTGCGGCCTTCCAGACGGCGCTGGACCGCCGCCTCGGGACGGTCGAGGTCGATGACCAGTACGCGGGGCTGCAATGGCTGCGCGCCCAGCCCTACGTTGATCCCGCACGGATCGGCGCGACGGGCTGGAGCTATGGCGGCTTCATGGTCCTGATGATGATGACCGACCCGCGCTTTGACCTGGCGGCCGGGGCCTCGGGCGCGCCGCCGACGGAATGGAGCCTGTACGACACCCACTACACGGAACGGTTCATGGGCACGCCCCAGGACAACGCCTCGGGCTACGCGGCTTCGGACGTCATTGCCCGCCTCGAAGACCTCGAAGGCCGGCTGATGATCATGCACGGCATGGCCGACGACAATGTCATCTTCGAGAACGCCACCCGGGTCATCAACGGCCTGCAGGAGCGCTCCATGCCGTTCGAGATGATGCTCTATCCCGGCCAGCGTCACGGCGTGCGCGGCAATCCGCGCCAGTTGCAGCAATGGCGGACCTGGCTGGACTTCTTCGGGCGGGAACTGGGGGAGGAATAGGTCGATGCGGGGGGCGGTGCTGCTAGGCGTCATCACATTAGCCTCCGCCGCCCCGGCATGGGGTCAGCATGCCGCGACACCACTCGACACAACTGCCTTTCGGCCACCGCACTCTGACTGGGGCTCCTGTCGGGCTGCCGAGTATCTCCCGAGCGCCACGCTAGAGCGGGCCCGGCAGTTGGAACCGCAAATCTTCACGGACATCGGGGACGGATTTTTCCGGCTCATCATCTGCCAGGAAGGTGCCCTCCGGCGGAGCGACCACGGTTGTCGCCCCCTACAACGCTGGGATCGCGCATCCCGGCAATGGGCCTTGGCGAGCTTCGCCGAGTCCATCGAGGATATTTCCCCCGACCGGATCACCCTATGCAATTTTAGCCAGATTTGGCTCAGCGACGCGCCGCTGCGCCTTACCGGCCCTATTGCTGACCAGATCAACGGAAGGTCCGCCGACACCGTCTCCGGCTATCTTCACTGGATCGATCAGATCGATCCTCACATCGACGCGATCATCGCCGTCAATCCTGACGCCACAGCCCCACAGTTTCTCGGCGGTGTCGCGCCCCTGTTCGGTGTTCCGATCCTCATCAAGGACAATATCGAGACCCGCGAACTGCCGACCACAGCCGGCTCCCTCGCCCTGGCCAACAACGACACCGAACGCGACGCCCCGCTGGTCGCCCGGCTGCGCACCGCCGGAGCCATCATCATCGGCAAGACCAATCTGTCGGAATGGGCCAACATCCGCTCGGGCGAGTCCAGCTCTGGCTGGAGCGCGGTCGGGGGGCTGACGCGCAACCCCTACGACCTCAGCCGATCGGCCTGCGGCTCGTCGTCGGGCAGTGCGGCAGCGGTGGCGGCAGGACTGGCACCGGCGGCCATCGGCACCGAGACGGACGGTTCGATCACCTGCCCGGCGGCCATGAACGGCATCGTCGGCTTCAAGCCGACCGTGGGCCTGGTCAGCCGGACCCACATTGTGCCGATCTCCGAGAGCCAGGATACCGCCGGCCCCATGACCACCACGGTCGAGGACGCCGCGATCCTGCTGACGTACATGGCCGGAACCGATCCGCTGGACCCGCGCACCGCCGAGGCCGACGCCCGCCGCACCGACTATCGCGCGGCCCTTGACCCCGACAGTTTGAACGGCACGCGTATCGGCGTGGCGCGATTTCTGACCGGCTATTCGCCCGAGACCGACGCCGTGTTCCAGCAGCGACTTCAGGATCTGAGGGATGCCGGGGCCATCCTGGTCGACATCACCGAAGGGCCGGACATGGCCGAGATCGGGCGCAACGAGATTTTGGTGCTGCTGACCGAGCTGCGCGTGGGGCTGAACGCCTATCTCGCCTCGACCGATCCGGCTGAGGTGCCAACCCGGACTCTGGCCGAGCTGATCGCCTTCAACCAGGCCACACCGGCAGAGCTGGAGCATTTCGGTCAGGAGGTCTTCGAGGCGGCGGAACAGACGCAAGGCCTGGACGACCCGGCCTATCTCGCGGCGCGCGCGACCTCGTTGCGGCTGGCCGGGCCCGAGGGCATCGACCGGCTGCTGGCCGAGAACGACGTCGAAATCCTGATCGCGCCGACGACCGGACCGGCCTGGGAGATCACCCTGGGCGACGGCGACAGCTTCTCAGGCTCGGCCTCGCAACTGCCGGCTGTGACCGGCTATCCGCACTTGACCGTGCCGATGGGCTTCGTCGGAGACCTGCCGGTCGGCATGAGCTTCATCGGTTCGGCCTGGTCCGACGCGCGCGTGCTAAGTCTGGGTTACGCCTTTGAACAACGGACCCAGGCCCGGCGGCCCCCGCGCTTCCTGCCCTAGAGCGGCTCGTCAGCCAGGACGTGCGCACCTTCGGAGCGAGCGCGGGCGCGCTGGACATCGCGCACCGCGGCCTGGACGTCCGGGTCATTGGCGATGGCCCCCAGGGTGATCAGCGCGCGCGCCGCCTCGGCCCCGCCCCCCATCGCCAGACCGAACTGTTCCCAGAAGCCTTGCTGAGCCGGGAAGCGACGCAGCTGGACTTCCTCGTCCGCTTCGATCTCAGCCAGGGCCTTTGCGCGGGCAACGGCCTCGTGGAACCCGCCCAGTTCGTCGACCAGCTTCAGGTGAAGCGCCTCGGTCCCCGTCCAGACCCGCCCGCGCGCGATTTCGCGCACACGTTCAAGCGGGATGTTGCGTCCGCGTGAGACGCGCTGGATGAAGCCTTCATAGATGGAGTCCATCCAGCCGGAGAAGGCGGCTCGGTCCGCGGCGGAAAACTCGTCAGCGGGCGAGAACATATCCGCCGTCTCGCCGCCGACCGACAGGGAGCGGATGTCCACGCCAAAGCGTGCCAGCGCCTCGCGCAGGACGAATTTGCCACCGTACACGCCGATGGAGCCGGTCAGGGTCGAGGGCTGGGCCACGATGTGGCTGGCTTCGGAGCTGATCCAGTAGCCGCCCGAGGCCGCATAGGCCCCCATGGAGACGACGACCGGCTTGCCGGCGGCCACGGCGGCGCGGACCGCCGCCAGGATCTGTTCGGACGCCACATCCGAGCCGCCGGGCGACGACACGCGAAAGACGATGGCGCGAACCTCCTCGTCCTCGATGGCGTCATAAATCGCCTCGGCGGTGCGGTCCGAATAGATGGTGGAGGCGTCGCCAAACGGGCTGGCGCTGCCGCCGGTTCCGGTGATGATCGGTCCCTCGGCTTCGATCACGGCAATGACGGGTCCGCTTTGGCGGCGCGTATCGGGGCGGGCGGCATATTCCGCAAAGCCGACGGTTTCGGCCCCCTCGCCGGCCCGGGTCAGGGCGCGCTGTTCGGCCTCTTCGACCTGGCCCAGGCGGTCCACAAGACCGCGCTCGCGCGCCGCCTCGCCGACGGCCGGGCCGGCCTCCAGCGCGTTCTGCAGGACGGTCCGGTCCAGGTCACGGTCGCTGGCGGCATTGGCCACCGCCGACAGATAGACCGAGTTCATCCAACCCAGCGTCGCCTCGCGGTGCGCCGCTGTATAGTCGCTTTGCATGAAGGGGTTTACGGCGTTCTTGAATTCGTAGCGTTGCTCGTACTGGGCGTCGATGCCGTAGCGTTCGAAGGCGCGCGCAAAGAAGATTTCCTCGGTCTGGAGACCGGCGGCCTGGAGCGCGGCATTGCCCTGGAGCCAGAATTCGTCGGCGGCGGCCCCGACCATATAGGAGGACGACACCGCCCCAAGTTGCATCATGCCCTGGCTGTGGGCGATGACCGGCTTGCCGGCGCGGCGGAAGCGGCTGATGGCCTGGCGGATCTCGTCGGCAGCGGCCGGATTCATGCCGGATTCAGGCAGACGAATGAACAGGCCGCGCACATCGTCGTCGTCCTGGGCGCGGTCCAGCACCTCGACCACGCTCATCACCGAAAGACCGCCACCCGAGAACAGGGCGAACGGATTTTGCGGGGCCTGATCCGTCAGGCCCTGACGCAGGTCCAGTTCAATCACCACCGGCCCCGACGGGCCGCTGGCCCGCGGCGAGGTGACCGTCGACACCAGCCAGCCGGTGAAGAACAGGTACGGCAGCCCCGCAAAGAGCAACAGAGCCACGAACACCGCCGCCATGGTGGTGAAGAACTGTTTCATTGAACCGGAAATCCCCGCAGCACCCATCCTGGCACCCTCGTAACGGGTATAGGGAGCGGCCCGTAACCGTCAAATGAAGACGCCGTAAGGGAGAACGGCCGGCCCTGTGTTGACGCCCCCGTCAGACGACCTCAAGTTGAAAAAATCGGAGGTTGTCCAAGATGACGCGACAGTTGCACTGGATCGGATTGTTCCTCGTCGCCTGCGCGGTCGCCCTGCCCGCCCAAGCCCAGGTTGGGCAGGATCAGAGCGATCGGCCCCTCGTCGCCGTAGTCGGCAGAGGCGAAGCGGAACGCGAGGCCGAGTACGGTGTGATCCGGGTTGATCTATCCGGCGAGGGGAATGTGCAGACCGAAGCCCTTGGCGAATTGGAGAGCGCGCGGGCGCAAATGATCGATAGCCTGACCCGGCTGGAGGGCGCGGACGTCGCGATCAAGCGGACCGACGACGTGCGCATTGAGCGCGTGTTCGGGCCGGAATGCGAGGCGGAAGACTACAATCCGCAGAGATCGGAAGGGGCTTGTGAGCCCCGAGGCTACGTGGCCTCTCTGGACCTGTTGATTGAGGTCCGACCAGCAGCGATGGCCGGCCAGGCCCTGTCATTGGCGGCAGAGATGGGTGCAACCCGGGTCAGCGCCGATAGCTTTGGCATCGACGATCTCACCGGCCTGCGAAATCAGGCGGCACGGGCCGCATTCGAGAACGCACGGGATCAGGCAGAGCTTTTCGCCGCTGCAGGTGGGCAACGAATTGGCCCTATCGTTCGGATTCAGGATTCCGCGGCGCGGGGCGGACCTTCCCTCTCCGGGCTCATCGACGAGGACGAGGTCGCGGACGTCGTCATCACGGGGAGCCGGGTGAGACCCGCCGTGACGCTGGCCGTTTCACCTGAACCCGTAACGGTGCAGGTCAACCTGACCGTTGTCTTCGAACTGATCCCGTAGGGCCGGGCTCATTTGATCACGATCCGTCTGAGCCCTGTCCTCGCCTCCAGAGGTGTGCGTTGGGGCCGGTCGCCCGGCCCCGGTCGCGGATCAGACCTACCGGGCGACCTCATAGACTCCTGAAATGTCGATGCGAACGACCAGTTCGCCGCCCTGAACGGGTGTGGCACCGCCAGAGTCCATCGCCATTTCGGCCCGGGCATACATGACCGGCGGCTGGGGCTGATAACCGCCGCCTTCGGACAGGGTTCGCAGGCCGACCAGGCGCATGCCGGTCGCCTCGGCATAGAGCTGGGCCTTGGCCTGAAGCGCGCGAACGGCGGCCACCCGGGCCTGGTCCTCGGCCGCACGCGGATCGCTGAGGCCGAAGGCCACGCCGTGGATCTGATTGGCCCCGGCCGCGACGACGGCATCGATCGCGCGGCCCAGATTGTCGAGGTCATGGACCTGGATCGTCACCTGGTTGGATGCCTGATAGCCGCGCAGGCGCGGCTGTTCGTTCTGGGGGTAATCATAGACCGCGTTCAGGTTCAGGCCCGAGGTCTGGATATGGCGCTCCTCGATACCCTGGCGGCGCAGCGCCGCGATCACCTGGTTCATCTGGGTGCGATTCTGGGCCATGGCCTCGGCGGCGGTCGGAGCCTGTGTCTGAACGCCAGTGGTGATCGTGGCCATGTCCGGCGCGATGCGGACCTCGCCCGAGGCGCTCAAGGTAAAGGTTGGGGCGATCATCTGGGCCTGGGCATCGGACATGGATTGCGCCTGGGCAAAGGTGGGGGCTGCCACGGCCAGCGAGAGAGCAAGGGCAGAGGCGCGCAAGAGGGCTTTCATCGGGGTTCCCTTCGATGGGGTCAGATTGAACGGCTGACTTAGCCGGTCCAGGATGAATGAACGCCCGAACCGTCCGTCAGGCTCCGTCCAGCCTCATGGCGCAATCGAGGCCCTTTGACGGCGTGCGCCGCTGCCTGCTACGGGCAAGGACCGCCTCGGCGGGCCCGTAGCTCAATGGTTAGAGCCGACCGCTCATAACGGTCTGGTTGCAGGTTCGAGTCCTGCCGGGCCTACCGGGGAGGAACTCCCGTTAGTTGCCTTCCATCACCTGGACCATGGCGGCCTGGCAGCCCGGCATCCCGCGCCGCGTCTCGGAGACATCCCGGCCCACGGCAGCCCCCATGCCGGCGATGTCGCCCGGCGTGACGGTTTCGCCATTGGAGTTGGCCCCGACGACATTCGGCGAGGTCCCCGTGGTGGTGGCCGGATATTGCCCGCTCCGGCCCGATCCGGCGGAACCCGCGACGCAGCCGGACTGACGCTCAACCGCGAGGGTCCAGCGCAGGGGGCTGCCGGCGAGCTCTCCGGAGTCGGCCCGACGCACCCTGGCCTCGCCCATGCTGAGCAGGGCCGCCTGGCCAAAGTCGGCCGTGTCGGCCGAAAGCAGCTCACAGTCCCCGAGTGAGCCATCGGCCTGCGCGATGCAGTTGACGGTCGCGGCGATCCGCTCGCCCCGGTCCTGGCCACTCATGTTCCAGACGCCCACGAGCGTCGGACGCTCAACCCACAGCAGGTTCTGTCCAACGGGTTGGAAACGATCAGGGAGCTGACTCGGGGGCCAGTTGCCGAAGCGTAACGTGAAGGCAAAATGACGCCCCGCCGGAGAGCCGCCGTCGGTGGCCGCGACGCGGGCACGTTCCATGACCCGGACGCCGGCCAGTCCGAACTCGCGGTCGTTCGGTTCCTCGAGAACCGCCTCGCAATCCAGCCGGCCTTCGACGTCCGCCGTACACAGAACCTGGGCCAGGCCACGGCGGCCGTCATGGCGCGTGGTTCGATAGAAGCGTGCCATGTCACGCACCGACGGACGCCGCGTCCAGACGAGGCCGACATCCTCATAGGTCGGATAGCCTTCGACCTGGGCCTGCGCGGGCACCGGAGCAGCCACGCCGACCGTCAGGGCGGTCGATCCCAGAAGAATGGCGAGGGTCAGGGCCAACTTGCGCATCGACTTTCTCCACGGTTGCAATGACGGGGAGAGATGAAACCCTCTTTTGCGCGATATCGCAAGTCGGGAGGGCTCCAACGGACAAGGAAAAGGCGGCGGGGATCGCTCCCCACCGCCCAGACCTTGTTCCGATTTCGTGTCGCTTAGAAGCGGCGCGAGACCGAGATGAAGCCACGACGACCAACCATGTCGTACAGGTTCAGAGCCGCAGTACCGACGCGGAACTGACCAGCCGACTGAGCCGGCGGACGCTCGTCGAAGACGTTCTGCACGCCCGCCTGGAAGGTCCAGTCGTCCATGCGGTAACGCAGCGAGAAGTCGTGGTAGGCGGTGAACTCGGTGTACTGCTTGTAGTACACCGGTGTCGGCACGCCCACGACCGACGAGTAGCGGCTGCTGAGGAAGACGTCGGCACCAACCTCTTCGGTATCCGAGGCCTTGCCGATCATGTCGACGGCCCAGAACGCCGTCCAGTCACCGCGGTCGAAGCGGATGTTGAACTGGCCCGTGAAGTCCGGCTCGGTGGTTTCACCGTTGGTGTCTTCCGGCGTCGCCGTGCCCAGCAGAGTCGTGCGGTCCTCGAGCTGCCAGGTGAACTGGCCGTCGAGGCTCAGATCACCGAAGCTGAACTCGTGGTTGTAGCGCACAGTCAGGTCGATACCACGGTTGGTCTGAGCCGCCACGTTCACGTAGCTGTTGTTGACCGTGATGATCTGGTTTGGACGGGTCGGATCGGCCGGTCCGGCGCGCGTGAACAGCGAGCAGAACGGGTTGGTCGGGTAATCGGTCGCATTGTAGCACTGGTACAGGATGTTCCCGGCACCGAAGGTCCGAACCTCGTTGTCGACGTCGATCTCGAAGTAGTCGACGGCCACCGACATGTCGATGAACGCCGGCGTCCAGATTACGCCCAGGGTGCGAGCCTCGGCCGTTTCCGGCTCCAGGACACCCAGGCCGCCGCCCGTGATGATCAGAGCCGATGAACCAAGACCCGTGTAGTCGAACGGGACGCCGGCGGCCGCACAGTTGGCCTGGATCCGCGGGTTGGTGCTGTTACCCCAGTCAATGCAGGGGTCAACGGCCGTCTGGCCGAGGAACGACGTCTGGTTGGCCAGGTACAGTTCGTACAGCGCCGGAGCGCGGAACGATGTGCCCTGCGACAGGCGAACACGCCAGGCCGGCGTGATCTGCCAGTTCAGGCCGACCTTGTAGGTGTCGCTCTGACCATAGGAGTCGTAGTCCGAGTAGCGACCCGACAGGTTCACGGTCAGCTCATCGATGCCCGTGAATCCGCGGATGATCGGCACTTCGATTTCACCGAAGACTTCGCGAACGGTGTCCGAACCGGTGGTACGCCCGGCGGCCGTCTGCCCCCAGAGGTTACCGGCCTGGGCCATCGGATCCGGCGTGTCGTCGATTTCTTCCTGACGGAACTGGAAGCCGACAGCGGCCCCGACGGCACCCGCAGGCAGTTCGAACAGATCGCCGGCCATCGAACCTTCGACGTAGCGGTGGTCGTAGGTCGTGTTGCCTTCTTGCGTGAAGAACAGGAAGTCCCGCTCAGCCTGGTTGAAGTTGCCGGTCAGAACGCGCTGGCTGGTCCACGGCACACCGCCCGGAAGCGAGGCGCAGCTGTAGCCGGAAACGTTGGTCACCAGCGGACCGGTGTAGCACGGGCCAGGGCCAGTGATGGCGGTGACGCCGACGTTCACGCCGGTGACGGCGGCGACGCGGTCCGCGTAGATAGACTCGGTCGAATAGTCACCGTCCGAACGCGCCCACTGGCCGTACAGATCCCAGTCCCATCCGGACAGGAAGCCGGCATTGCCGAACGTGCCGCGGATGCCCACGACGCCCCGATAGTAGTCGATCGACTGATCGTTATCGGAGGTCTTGGGGATGATCGGCAGGAGCGTCGAGCCGAGGAAGTTGGTTCCCGTGTCGGGGCGCTGGGCTCCGATGTAGCCGGTATAGACGGTCGGGAAGAACTGACGCACGCCGTTCTGTTCCGACTGACGACGGTTGTACATGAACTCGCCGTACACCTCGACGTTCGGCGTCAGGTCGAAGCCGCCCATGGCCGTGACGGTGTAACGCTCGACCGGCGACACGACCGAAGCACGATCATACAACGGGCTTTGACCGTTGTAGTAGGAGTAGGTGCCCGGATAGTAGCCGCGCGCCTGGCGGGCCATGCCGACGACGTTCGAGTTGTTGCCCGCCACCGCATAGTTGTAGCCGGGACGCATGTAGATCAGGTCCATCGTGCCCGGACCCGGGTTCGCGCGCAGGGCCGAAGCGAACAGGTTGTAGCACTGGGCCGTACCCGACACCTGGTCGAGGATGTCGACACGCGCACCCGTAGTCGGATTGAACAGATAGTCGGCTGCGCAAGCCGTGTCTTCGCGGTCAGCGCGGGTCAGTTCGTCCTGACGGTAATAGTCGAAGCCCGCCTGGATGTAGCCGCGGTCGAAGGTCGAGCCCCAGCCGAGGTTGTAGCGCTGAACGTCGCCGCCGCCATCGAAGGAGCGGTTGATGAAGGCCGAAGCCTCAAAGCCGTCCAGGTTCGTGCGGGTGATGATGTTCACAACGCCGGCGATGGCGTCCGAACCATAGACCGACGAAGCACCGTCCTTCAGGATTTCGATGCGCTCGATCATGGACTGCGGGATGACGTTCAGGTCGACGGCCTGAACCTGGCCGCGCGTACCAGCCGGGCCGACGCGACGGCCGTTCAGCAGGACCAGGGTCCGCTGGGCACCCAGGCCGCGCAGCGACACCGAGTTGATGCTGCCGCCGCCTTCGGTCACGAAGCCGGTCAGCTGGTTGTTCAGCTGATAGGAGCCCGAGGCGATCGTCGACTGCTGGAGCAGTTCGGCGGTATCGACCATGCCTTCCAGGGCCGCCTGTTCGCCGGTGATCACCTGAACGGGCGAGGACGACGAGAATTCGTCACGACGCAGGCGCGAACCGGTGACGACAACGTCCTCTACCTGTTCACCTTCTTCATCTTCATCCTGGTTGGACGGCTGCTGCTGAGCGAGCGACGGTGCCGCCATCGCCAGTCCGGCGATGAAGGTGGTCGCCAGCAAAAACTTCTTGTTGAACGCCATAGAGAACTTCCCCCAGGTCGGCGGTTGAAATTTACGGACATGCGAAACGTCCGGCCGGGGAGACTTCTCCCCAATCGTGGCGAACCTAACAAGTTTCGGACATAGTCCAAGCACTTCAACGGCAGGTCCCACAGTTTCCGACCCGACCGTAACGCATCCGCCACACTTAGGTCAGTTTTGGGACACGATCCCGTGGCGTCAGGACTTCAATCGTGCGCGCGGACCTGCTTTATTGAGGCTGTCCGGATGCCTCGTCAGGATCCGGCCGTCATTTGGAGAGACCCTTTCATGGCGCTTCGTTCGCTACTTCTCGCCGCTTCGGCCGCCGTTGCGCTTTGTGCGCCCCTGGTCGTCGCCCCCGCCCAGGCCCAGACCGTCACGCCGCCGCCTGCGAGCGCCTGGGCCCGTGAGGCCGCCATGGACTCCGTGATCCTGTCGCCGGATGGACGCCACATGGCCGCGATCGTGTCGCCTGACGGGCGCCGCCGGGCCATTGCCGTGTGGGACACATCGAACCTGTCTGCCGAGCCCTTCCTGATCGGTTCGGATGAACGCACCGAGTTCCTGTCGCTGCAATTCGTGAAGAATGACCGTATCTTCGTCACGACCCAGCAGCTGTCGAACTACAATCCGTTCTCGGGGTCATCGGAGCAGACCTATCGCTACCGGACCCAGCTGATCGACCTTCGTGGCGAACCGATTCGTGCGCCGCAATGGGATGGGCTGGATGACCGGCAACTCGCCTACGTCGGCTTTGGCGACCTGATCAGCAGCCTCAGCAACCACCCCACCGATATTCTGGTGAGCGATCCGATGCGCGGCGATGTCTATCGCTACAATACTCAGAACGGATCCATGAGCCGCGTTGAACGTGGCTCGGACGAATACGGGCAACTCCAGGCCGACCTCGACGGCAATATCCGCGCCCGCCAGTCGGTCGATCTCGCCGGTGCCAACACCGCCTTCATCCAGTGGCTCAAGCACCCGGACACGGGGGCCTGGGAAGAGCACTTCCGCTGGACGGTGTCGAACCGCGAGCCGATTTCAGTCGTCGGCTTCACGCGCGACCCGAACATCGTGCTGGTGCAATCGACCCAGGGCCGCGATCACGCCGCCATTTTTGAATACAACATCCGCGACCGGCAGCTGGGCGAGCCCGCTTTTGAGCACCCTCTGTTCGACGCCTCGGATGTGATTCAGTCGCGCGATCCCGCTCACTACGGCGAGATTCTCGGCTTCGCCTATGAGGGCGAACGCAGCCAAGTGTACTGGGCCGACCCCCGCCTTGAAGAGGCGATGACGACCCTGCGTCAGGCGCTCGGCATTCAGATGACGCCGGTCAGCTGGATCGACATCGCTTCGGGCCGCCGGATGCGATTCCAGGTCGGAGACGGCGCAGATATTGCGATCCGCAGCGTTTCCAATGACTTCAGCGCCATGGTTGTCGAGAAGTCGGGACCGCAGACACCGCCGGAATTCTATCTGGTGCAGAACGGGCGCGCGCGCCTGCTTGGCCGCGCCTATCCGGAGATCAACCAGAACAGCCTGGGCGAAACCCGACTGATTCAGTACGCCGCCCGCGACGGCCTGATGATCCCAGCCTTCCTGACCACGCCGAACCCGGCGGTGTTCGGGGAGGGACCCTATCCGACGATCATCACGCCGCACGGCGGTCCCTGGGCCCGCGATGGCCTGGACTGGGATCCGACCGGCTGGACCCAGTATTTCGCTTCGCGTGGCTATGCCGTCCTGCAACCGCAGTATCGCGGCTCTGACGGTTGGGGCCAGCGCCTCTGGCGCGCCGGCGACAACGAATGGGGCGGCCGGATGCAGGATGACAAGGACGACGGCGTTCGTTACCTGATCGAACAGGGCATCGCCGATCCGAACCGGGTCGCCATGCACGGCTATTCCTATGGCGGCTACGCCTCCATGGTGGCGGCGGTGCGTCCAGATGGTCTTTACCAGTGCGCCATCGCCGGGGCCGGCCCGTCGTCGCTCGACCTGATCCGGCGGCGTGTTTTCTCCAGCCCAATCGGACGCGAGTATCAGGGACGCTATCTGTCCGGCATGAGCCCCATCGATCATGTCAATGACGTCAGCATCCCTGTGTTCCTCTATTCGGGCGACCGCGACACGCGCGTGCGGCCCAATGAGTCGGAGGCCTTTGCGTCATCGCTTCGCAGCGCGGGCAAGACGGTGACGATCTCGATCTTCCCGGACATGGAGCACACCCTCAACACCTGGACCCCGGCCAACATCGAGAACATGTTGACCTCGGTGGAGAATTACCTTCGTACCGAGTGCGGACCCGGCGGGCTCTAGGAGCCTGTGCCAACCGGACCAGTGAAAGGCGGGATGGCAACATCCCGCCTTTTTCTATATTTCGCATAGGCAGGACCGGTCTGGCCGTGCGTGCGACCAGGAACCTCGGAGCAACCGCGTGACGATGCAGGGTGAAGCCGCCCATTCGCTGATTCAGTCTGCTGAACAGGCTATGGCGGCGGGCGACTTTGCAACCGCTCTGGACCGGCTCAGCCTCTTTGAGGCCACGAGCGGCGGATCCGAGCGCAGCCGGATGCTCCGCGCCGCCTCCATGCGGGCCACCGGCGATCTGGCCGGCGCCCTCGCGGCCCTCGACGATGTCCTGGCCGAACAGCCGTATCACTTCGTCGCCCTGCTCTCGAAGGGAGCCGTGCTGGAACAGGCCGGATCCAAGACGGCGGCCGTTCAGGTCTATCGCAACGTCATCAAGATCGCGCCGCCGGCAGATCGCATTCCCGCCGCGGCCCGGCACCAGCTCGAGCGCGCGCGAGCCCTGGTCGACGACACCAATCGCGCCCTGTGCGACCATCTGCACGCCGCGACCGCCGATTTCCGCAGCGACGTCAGGACCGGCGACCTGCGCCGGTTCGACGAGGCGCTCGAGATCTTTTCGGGCCTCAAGCGGGCCTATGTCCACGAACCGCTGCTGCTGAACTACCCGCGCCTGCCGGCCATTCCTTTCTTCGACCGGTCGTACTTCCCGTGGCTGGAAGACCTGGAGGCCGCCAGCCCCGACATCGAGGCCGAGATGCACGCGGCACTGGCGACGGCGTCCGAGGATGAGCTGGCCCCCTACATCCAGTATCCGCGCGGCGCGCCGGTCAATCAGTGGGGCCAGTTGAACCATTCTCGGCTCTGGACGTCCTACTTCCTCTGGAAAAACGGCGAGCGTCAGGATCTCGCCTGCGCTCAATGCCCAAAGACGGCGGCCGTACTGGAGCGCCTGCCGATGTGCGACCAGCCCGGCTTTGCCCCCACCGCCGTCTTTTCGGCGCTGCAGGCGCACACCCACATCCCGCCGCATACCGGCTCTACCAACACCCGACTGTTGGTTCACCTGCCCCTGCTGCTGCCGGGTCCGGCCCGCTTCCGTGTGGGCAATGAAAC
The DNA here is from genome assembly GCA_963205025.1 of Pseudomonadota bacterium. GTDB lineage: Bacteria > Pseudomonadota > Alphaproteobacteria > Caulobacterales > Caulobacteraceae > Brevundimonas. Next base: position 35,123 of record CAUJHO010000029.1, read on the forward strand.
GCGCGACTGGCGCATGGGCGAGGCCTGGGTGTTCGATGACTCCATTGATCATGAGGCCTGGAACGACGCCGATTCCCTGCGGGTGATCCTGATCTTCGACGTCTGGAATCCCCTGATTCCGGAAGACGAGCGCCGGCTGATCAGTACCCTGCTGGCCGCCAGCAACCAGTTTCAGGCCTAGGACCGGGCCCAAGTCGGCATCTCAACCGGACGGCTTCCAGCGGCAGTTGGTTCCAGGAAATCCATCCCCCTCGCCCGCAACCTGACGGCGACGGCAGACGGCTCTGACCCTGAGGGTCGGGCACGATCGCCGCCACCAAACCTGAGCCTTGGGCTCGTCTGCGGACGCTTGCACCCGATCCGATAGCCGGCTGTAGCCTGCCGGGCCGCGCGCGGACCGTCACCAAGGGGGCGGTCGCTGGCCGCTCGACAGCGCACAAGAAAAAGGGGCGGCGAAGCCGAAGCCCCGCCGCCCCCATTTTCCGACTTCCGTCAGACCGGACTTAGAAGTCCTGGGTCAGACCGAAGAAGAGGTAACGACCCATCGCATCGTACAGCTGCGGGTAGGTGTTGCCGTTACCGCCAGTACCAGCGGACGGCGTGAGCGGCGGATCGTTGTCCAGGATGTTGTTGACGCCGGCCCGCAGACGGGTGGTGTCGCGAACTTGCCAAGTCGCCGCCAGGTCGAAGTAGTTTTCGGCATCGAAGTAGCGGTCAATCCGGGTGCCGCCGTTGTTCAGCGTGCCACCGGCCAAGACGGCCACTTCAACATCACCGTAGTAGCGCCAGGTACCCGTGACATCGAAGTTCCAGGGGGATTCCCAGCTCACGCGGGCACGGTGACGCCATTCCGGCTGGGCCGGGCCGCACTGGTTCGAGTGGTAGCCCACGCAGTCGTAGATGCCGTTGACACCGCCGAGCCCGGTGTTGGTCTCATATTCACTCAGCCAAGTGCCGGTGAAACCGAAGGCCAGGCTGCCGTAGTCAGGCATACCCCAATCGGACAGGGCGACGGCGTAGTTGGCCGTGATGTCAACGCCCGAGGTCGACAGACCGCCGATGTTGACGTTCGTATCGACCACATTACCCGCGGCGAGCCACAGAGCGCCCGTGCCAGCGTCACGCTGGATCTGCGAACAAGCAAAGGCATTGCCGTTGTTGTAGCAGGCATCCAGAATGTTGAGGGCACCCAGGTTCGAGATCAGTTGTTCAATCTCGATCTGGAAGTAGTCGACCGACAGGTTGAAGCCCGGCATGAAGTCCGGCTGGAACACGAAACCAAGCGTATAGGTATCGCCCATCTCGGGGGCCAGAGCCGGGTTACCACCGCCAAAGCGGTTGTATTGACCGGCCGGGTTGGTGAGCAGACCGCTGCCGGCTTGGGCCGCCGAAACCTGCCAAGGATTGACACCTTGACAGGCGGCAACCGGAGCCGTGCCGTCCCCGTTCGGGTCCGTCGCGTCGCAGGGATCATCGTCCATGTCGAACAGGTTCATACCCTGAGCCTGGAACAGTTCGATGATGTTCGGCGCACGAACCGCCCGCTGGAAGCTGGCCCGCAGGCGCAGCGACGGGATCGGGGCCCAGTCAGCGCCGATCTTGTAGCTGTTGGTCGTGCCGCCCAGCTCGTAGTCCGAGTAGCGATAAGCGAAGTCGATCGACATCTGATCGGCCCAGGCCTGACCTTCTGCGAGCGGGATCTGGGCTTCCATGAACAGGTCATAGACGTCATTGGTCCCGGTCATGCCGATGGTCGGGCCACCCTGGCCGGCACCGTCGCCCGATTCGAAGGCGGCGTCCGGCTGCGAGTCCAGGCCATTGCGGCGGTATTCGGCACCGAAGGCGACCTGAACGCCACGCGACGCCCAGGGCGACTGCAGACCGTAGCCACCAAGATCACCGGTAACGACACCCGAGACGATCTGCTCGGTCACGTCGGCGGTTTGAACCAGCGGGATTTGCAGATAGTCCAGCGCGGCCTGGGTCACGCCACCGAACGAGAAGATGTCGTACGGCACGCAGTTCGGGTCTGTGCCGTCAACGACGGACTGACAGACGACGCCCAGGGTCGGGTCGTTCACAACGTCAAAGGCGCGAGCAAGGCGCTGGTTCGAGAAGTCGTTGCGATAGACGCGCTGCAGCTCAACGCGCGAGTAGCTGCCGTAGACGTCGTAGGCCCAGAAGTCGTTGATGTCGCCACGGACACCACCGACCATGCGGAACGTCTGGTAGCCGATGTCGTCCTGACGCGGACCGCCTTCGACGTTCCGGCGACCGATCAGCAGGTCAACCGTGTCGGTCGAGGCGTCCGAGGTGTCCGTACAGCCCAGGGTCGTGCCCTGAGCGGCCGAAATCATCGGGTTGTAGCAGTTGAAGGTGAGGACCGGACCGAGGAAGGCACCCGACGGAGCGATCTGAGCCACCGACGAATAGTCGGTGAACATCATGTCGGCATAGACCTCAGCGTGGTCGTTGATCTCATAGTCCGCGAAGGCACCGAACGAATAACGTTCATCCGGGCGCTGGAAGTAGTTGATCGGACCATAGTTGAACTGATTGGCGGCCGTGAACGGGCTGAAAACGCCGTTGCCGATGCCCGTGCCGCTAAGGACCGTTGTGTTCGAACCCGACGTCAGCGAGATGAAGCGACCCGTCGCCGCAGTGCTCGAACCACCGCAAGCGTAGGCAGCGCCGGCAGCAGCGATCGTACAGGCCGAATAGTCACGCTCGGCCTGGGAAACCGCGTCGTTCTGACGATAGGCCAGATACGCGGTGATATGAGCACGACCATCGTCAGTGCCGGTGCCCATAACCAGCGTGGCTTCACGGCTGTAGCCGTCCATGACGTTGTCCGCCGGCAGACGGAACTGCGTCGGGTTGGTCGCGTTGCGGGCCGCCACGGCAGCGCGGACGCCACCGGGGCCGTCAAAGTCGTTATTGTGCTGGTAGAAGCCGTACTGGGCATCCAGCTGAACGCCTTCGAAATCACGGCGCATAATGAAGTTGACAACGCCCGCCAGAGCGTCCGAGCCGTAAATGGCCGAGGCACCCCCGGTCAGAACTTCGACGCGCTCAACGAGCTGGCCCGGAATCGGGTTCAGGTCGGCGGCGGCGTCGTTCGGCGAGCCGTAGCCGATGCGGCGACCGTCGATCAGGACCAGGGTGCGGTCAGCGCCCAGGTTACGCAGCGACACCGTGGCCGTGCCGGTCGCACCGTTCACAACGGTCGAGTTTTGGGCGGCGAAGGCCTGCGGCAGCTGGTTGACGAGATCTTCGACGCGGGTCACGCCCGCGACGTCGATGTCCTCACCCGTGACCTGGGTCACCGGGCTGGTCGTTACCAGGTTGGGCTGCGGGATGCGCGAACCGGTGATGACGATGTCAGCGACATCATCGCCCGGACCGTCTTGCGCCATGGCCGGCGTGGCCGCGAGCGCCGCAACAGCGACACCAGCGATCATCGTCGAGGCCAGAAGCCGCTCGCGAATGGTTTGAATCTTCAAAGGTCTACCTCCTGAGCCTGGCGTCGAAGCCCGTCGGATGACGACCTTCCCCCCGCCTAAGCAAATTGCGGCCCGACAGGCGGACACCTGGCGGGATGGTGTCAGTTAGGAGTCCGGGGTGAGTCAGGTCAACAACATTGCAACGCTGTAACCCGTTACGCAGAAGCGTGTCGCAATCTCGCCACAGGTGCGACGGGACTGCGACACTCTGGATTTTCCCCCAAGGCGTGGCAAAGGGTTTTCACGCCTCGCCGTCCGGGCGAATATGGCGGCCTCTCGAGAATTGGGAAGGAGTTCACCCCATGGTGCGTTGGTTGTTTGCCGGACTGGTCGTGGCTTCGCTTGCAGGTCCGGCGGTCGCCCAGGAGGATCGCCGTGCGCCCATCCTGGACCAGTTGGCCGCCTGTCGCGCCATGACCGACCCAGCCCAGCGACTGGCCTGCTATGACACCGCCGCCGCCGCGCTTGATAGCGCCGAGCGTTCTGGCGATGTGGTCGTCCTTGACCGCGCCCAGGTCCAGGAAGCCCGCCGCGGCCTGTTCGGATTCTCGGTGCCGAGCCTCAGCATGTTTGGTGGCGCGCGTGAGGGCGAAGAGGAAGAGGTCGACAACGTCTCCTATGTCGTCCGCTCGGCACGGGAGGTGCGCGACGGCGAGTGGCTGTTCGTCATGGAAGACGGGTCGGTATGGCGCCAGATCGACGGCCGAATGTGGGGACGCCCCCGCGCCGGCCAGCCGGCTGTGGTCCGGCGCGCCTCGCTGGGCAGTTTCCTGATGAATGTCGGCGAGGCCCCGGCCATCCGGGTCAGGCGCGAACAATGAGGCGACACCTGGCTCCACGGGTGTCGGTCTCCGGCCAGATTCAGCCCAGGCAGATTTCCGATCTGGCCGCCGCCGGCGTGACCCTGCTGATCTGTAATCGCCCGGACCGAGAGGAGCCCGGCCAGCCGACCCATGCGGATCTGGCGCAGGCGGCCGAATCGGCGGGCGTGAGGTTTCGGGCCGAGGCCTTTCAGGGACGACCGACGCCGGCGGCGGTTGAGGCGATGTCAGAGGCCCTGGCCGACGACGCCGTGATTCACGCCTTCTGTCGCTCGGGCATGCGCTCGACCGCGACCTGGGCGATGGCCGAGGTCCGGCGCGGACGGCCTGTCGATGAGGTGCTGCTGGCCGGACGCGAAGCCGGCTACGACCTGGCCGGTCTTTTACCTAGCGGCTGATGGCGACGCGGGTCGCATAGGGTACCGGCTCCGGCGTACAGGACGCGACGGCAAAGACCTGTGCCGCCATGAGACAGAGCATGGCCGCCGCGACCCGCTGGAGCCGATTTGAAACAGAAAGGGCGACTGCTAGAGCCATGATCGGCGCTCCCGAATGATTTACAGGAAGTAAACGCAAGCCTTGGGCCGACCTCAGCCATGATCCCCTTCGTTCGAGATTTCGACTTCGCCTATGGGCGCTGCGACCCGGTATCGCCGCTCATCCGACGGGTCGTGGCGGCGAACCCCGGCCCCTTCACCTTCACCGGCACGGGGACCTACATCGTCGGGCGCGGCACCGTTGCCGTCATTGACCCCGGCCCGATGTTGTCCGCGCACCTGGAGGCTCTGGTCGCGGCCCTCGACGGCGAGACTGTCAGCCACATCCTGGTCACCCACACCCACGCCGACCACTCTCCCCTGGCACGACCGCTTGCCGAGGCGCTTGGTGGCGTCCCGATCCTGGCGGCCGAGCCCCCTCGCCGGCCCGAGCCCATGGAGGTCGGCGAAGAAGGCTCGGATGTCTCCTTTCATCCCGACATCGTCCTGACGGGGGGCGAGCGGATCGAAGGTCCGGGCTGGACCCTGGACGCCCTGGCCACGCCGGGACACGCCTCAAACCACATGGCTTTTGGCCTCGTGGAGGAGAACGCCCTGTTCCCCGGCGATCACATCATGGGCTGGTCGACCACGGTGGTCATTCCGCCCGACGGCGACATGGACGCCTATCTCGACAGTCTGGAGCTGGTTCGCCAGGGCGGCTTTGCCACCCTGTGGCCCACGCACGGTCCACCGGTGACCGATGTTGCCCCGTTCCTGATGGCCTATCGCGACCATCGCCTGGCCCGCGAGGCCCAGATCGTCGCTCGGCTAGAAGCCGGCGATCAGTTGATCTCGGAAATCGTCCCGGTCCTCTATGGTGCCGTCGATCCACGACTGTGGCCGGCGGCCAGCCTGTCAGTGCTGGCCCACCTTATCCGCCTGACCCGGCATGGGATCGTTGCCGGGGCGACGGACGATGACGACGGGGCGCTCAATCTCTCCAGCCGCTTCATCCTCGTTTGACCCGCAGGTCGCGCGCAGGGTTTCCCACTCCTGCTCGGTCAGGGCGGCCTCGCCGCCCCGCTCGGCGGCGCGGGCCGCCGCGATCCGGCGCTCGGTGTTCGGGTGGGTCATCCACCATTCCGAGACCTCGTCGACCCGTTCGGGCGCATCGATCTCGTCCTCGGCCATGCGCTCGAAGAAGTCGCCCATGCCGCGCGACGACAGGCCCTGCTGATGCAGCAGGCCGCGCCCGACGTCGTCGGCCTCGGTTTCCGCCTGCCGACCGAAACTGAGTTCAGAGGCCTGGCCCGCCAGCAGCACCGCCTGCTGGCCCGCGCCCGTACCGCCGCCGACGACCAGGTCCAGCAGCATCCCGGCCCCCAGGCTGCGCCAGACCGACTGCATGACATGGCGGCGCTCGACGTGAGCGATCTCGTGAGCGAGGACGCCGGCCACCTCATCGGGCGATTCGGCGGCCTCGATCAGGTCGCCGGTGACCATGATGTAGCCCCCCGGCAGGGCAAAGGCGTTGACCATCGGGGCCCGCACAACCCGCGCCCTGATCGGGAACGGCGACCCGGACTGATCTGACAGCCGATCCGCCAGCCCCTGGAGCACGGCCTGACCCGCCTGTCCCTGACAGGCCGGGAAGATCGTCGAGAGTTGGGCGTTGTAGCTCTCGCCCATCTGAGCCTCGTAGGTCAGGGGCGTGGCCCGGGCCAGAGGGCCTGACGCCATCGGGATTCCCACGAACACCACAAAGGCGGTGACCGCCGCCGCCACCACCAGGCCGATGATCAGGCCCTGCCCACCAGCGGCGGAGTGACGGCGCACCGGGCGCTGGCCTGCAGCCAGCCGGTTCCAGTCCGCTGCGGTCATCACCAGGCGCGCATCCCCGCCCCGGCGCGAAACCCGGGCCTGGTCGGCGTGGACGTCGACGAACAGGCCGGTGGCCGACCATACATGCGTCTGGCCGCCGGCCTCAATGATCAGATTGCCCCCCTCGAAGCGCACCTCGGCGGCGTGGGCGGTCGAGTCCAGTCCATCGAAATAGCGGCCCTGCATCAACGGACTCCTAGATCAGCGAGAAGCCGAAAGCGTCGGCGAGGCCCTCGGCCGTCCGTGGGCCGGGCGGGGCCTGATGTGCGGCATCCAGCTGGGCCGTGCCGCTCGCGCGCAGCCGGCGCGCCAGGTACTTCGCCGTCCGGGCCTGGATCAGCGGCATCAGGATGCCCAGGCTGAGCACCAAGATGACGATGTTCGAACAGGACAACCACCACAGCGACAGCGCGCCTGCCTCCAGGTCGAACCGGGCGTCGTCCAGGCTGATCCCGGCCGTGATCGAGCGCAGGACGGCGGCATGGTAGGGCGACCAGACCAGGGAGATGAAGGGCAGCAGCAACAGCAACAAGCCGTAGAAGGCCATGATCAGAAGGACCTCCGGCGGGAGCGGACCGGCCTTGGCCGTGCCCTCCGGTTCGCCCTGGGTCAGAAGGTGGTTCAGGGTGCCGCCCAGGGAGTCGTGATTGGCCGCCACAATGACCGCCAGGCCGGCAAAGGCGGCAACGATGAGAAACAGGGTTCCGAACCAGCCCAGGGCGAACGGCCCGTACAGGCCGATCCGCTCGGAGCGCGCCTGGTTCCAGCGGAACGGCCGATCGCCGAACCTCATGTGGTTCCAGACCTGTTCGGCCAGCAGCCGTTCGAAGATCGGCTGGACCCAGCCCATGGACATGCCGTTGGCGATCTGCATCCCTAGCCACATGAAGCCGAAGTTCGGGGCCGATCCGAACAGGACGAAGCGAATGCCTCGCCATGTCGTGCGGCTGGCCATGTAGCGATAGGCCGTGAACATGCCGAAGCCCCACAGCCAGAAACCGAACAGATAGAGCGGCAGCAGCAGCAGACTGAAGCCTTCGTCCAGGAACTGCACCGCGAACACAAAGGTCAGAAACGGCACGCCCAGCAGCAGCGAGGCCAGCAGGAAGCCGAGGAACAGCTCCTTGCCGCGACCCGTATATTCGAAGGCCTCACCGTTGACGCGGATGCTGCGCCAGACCCGCCGGCGCACCTCCGTCTTGCCCCAGAATCGATAGAGCGTCAGGGTGATGATGTTCAAAAGGCCGTTGATCAGGCTGATCTTGAAAAAGTCGCGCGCCCGCAGCGTCGTCGAGAACACCAGGGGCTGGCCCGAGGGGGCGGCCACCTGCGGGTCGAACCGGGTGTCCCAGACGTCCGACGCGGGAACCGCCGTGCCGGCCGCCGGGGTGGCCGGAGTCTCCGGCGCGGTACTGGACGCCAACGGATCGTCGCCCAGCGGTTCGGGGCGGGGCGACATTTCGCCGTGAGAAGACTCGTTGGACACTCTGACGCCCCGGACATGACAACCTTTGGTAGGTTCTGACATGCCAGTCGGCGCGCCAACAAGGTCGCTACGGCCTAGCCGGACAGTCGGGCCACAACCCTTGCAGCCAGGCCACAGGTGTCCCCCAGATCGATCAGGCCGACGCGCTCGACAACACGAAGGTCGGTCGACCCGGGCTCCATCCGCACAACGACGTCGCGGGCCCGTCCGTAGAAGGCGCTGGTCTGGGTGCCTTCGACACGCCACAGGCTGACCCCGAGCACCCGCACGCCCTCGGCCTCGAGCGCGGCGACGACCTCTTCTGGCGGAACCAGGCGGGGCACGGTCCGGGCCCCCGGACAGGTCTCGGCATTGATCTCTGAAACGGGACGACCGGCCCAGACGGCCCAGGCGGGCCGAATATCAACGACAGCACCACTGACCACCGGGTCGCCACTCACCGGCCAGGCCGTCTCGCCGCGCGCCGTCCGCAACAGGTGGCTGAATCCCAGAGGCTGGGTCCAGTCCGTCGCCGTTTCGTGGATGGGCGGCAGGGCATCGGCACGGGCCTTTACCCAGACGAACCCGCACAGCATCGACGCCGGGATCAGCAGGCTGAAGACCAGCCAGGGCCAGGTCCGCCGCAAGCGCCGGACCGACAGCACCAGGACAACCACCCCGCCCACCGTGCCCAGCACCGCCAGCCACCATCCGAGGGTCAAGGTCAGAAACCCGACCGCCGGCTCAAAGCCGATCCAGCCGATGTCAGAGCCCATCGCCGCCGCCAGCACGACCAGGGGCGACGACACGCCCAGGGCGGCGGCGATCCAGAACACGGGCGATGAGGTCGGCACGGAGGTCATGGTCCCAGCCTGCGACCGGAACGACCCGCGATCAAGCCTGACCTATTCAGCCAGGGCGATCCGGGCGAGATTGGCGTCGCCGCGCTGACATTGGCCGGCCTCCGAGACCTCGGCGCGGACGCCCGCGGCGGCCAGGTCCGCCATGAAGCTCTGGCCGGCGTCCGGCCCCGGCTCCTCACCTTCGGCAGGCGGCGGCGCAGGCTCTGGCGTACAGAGGCTGATCACGGGTTCGGCGCGCCAGCGGGCCAGGGCCCAGATCGCCAGGCCCCGCGATGCGGGATCGCCCAGATCGACGGGTTCGAGCCTTTGCAGCGGCGGAATGACCCGGATGGAAACGTCGGAGAATCGACCGGCCAGACCGCGCTCCAGGGCCACCGTTCCGCGCAGATCCAGGCCCGAGTTTCGTTGGGGCTGGATGATGGCGGTCCTCTGGGTCCCGTCGTACAGCACCGCCTCGGTCTCAAACGGCACCGCCTCGATCAGGCGATTTCGCATCTGGGTGGCCGGGTCGGGTGCCGACTGGCTCGCCTGCAGGGCCCGGGCGGACGCCTCTGGGTCGGCCACGACGATCTGATCGAGCGACACCTGCACCGGGATATGAAGCGCGGCCTCCAGCCAGGTTTCCAGCTGGGACTGGGCGGTGGGGACGATTTCGCGCGTGCTGACCAGGGCCGACACGGTCACGACGCCGTCCTGGGCACGGGATTCGAGTTGGGTGATACGGGATTCGTCGCCACTGAAGATCTCTTCGACGGCCACGCGCGTTTCGGCCGTCACCCGGCTTTCCTGGGCGATGTTTCGCAGCGAGAAGCCCAGCGGGATCGACATCAGGATCAGCACCCCGACCACGGCCGCCCCGCGCCAGCGCCCGCCGGCGGTCGCCAGCTTGGGCCGGAACCCGAAGAGACCGGCCGTCAGGGTCGCAGCCAGGGCGATGGCTACCAGGTTAGTCAGGAACAGATAGAAGGCTCCGCCGGCGATCCGCAGGTCGCCGGTTCCCAGGCCGAAACCGACCGTCGCGATCGGCGGCATCAGGGCCGTGGCGATGGCGACGCCGATGACCGTATCGCCGCGCTGACGGATCACCCCATAGGCTCCGGCCAGGCCCGAGAAGACGGCGATCAGGAGATCGAAGAAGTTCGGACGGGTGCGCGCCAGGATCTCGCTGGTCGGCTCCTTGAGCGGCGACACCGCCGTCAGAATGACCGCCACCAGCAGGGCCACCCCGACTCCAACCGCGATGGCCTTGACCGCGCGCTGCATCTCGTTGAGGTCGAGCAGGGCCACCGAGAACCCCAGGGCCACGATCGGGCCCATCATCGGTGAGACCAGCATGGCCCCGATGACCACCGCCGGCGAGTTGAGCATCAGGCCCAGCACCGCGATCGCCGCCGACATCACGGTCATGGTGATGTAGCGACTGTCCAGTCCGCCGTTGTCATAGACGGTCTGGGCGATGTCGTCATAGGCCACGCCCTTGCGAACGCGCGACAGGGCCAGACGCGTGAGGCCGGCGGGGGATCGTCTGCGTGAGGCGGGCTGGTTCATGGGTCTAGCCAATAATCGAGAGGATGATCGGTCGGATCAGCGACCACCAGGGGGATCAGGTTCCCGCCAGCCGATAGTCCTTGAACTGTTCACGAACTACCTTCTTGTCGATCTTGCCGGTCGCGCCCAGCGGGATGTCGTCGACGAAGGCCACGGCATCGGGCATCCACCACTTGGCAATCTTGCCTTGCAGGAAGTCGAGGAATTCTTGCGGCTGGCCGCTCTGGCCGGGCTTGAGCTTGAGCACGAGCAGGGGCCGTTCGTCCCACTTCGGATGCGGCACGCCGATCACCGCCGCCAGTTCGACCTTGGGATGGCCGACGGCGATGTTCTCGATGTCGATGGAACTGATCCATTCGCCGCCCGACTTGATGACGTCCTTGGCGCGGTCGGTGATCTGCATGAAGCCGTGGCTGTCGATGGTCGCCACATCGCCGGTGTCGAAGAAGCCCTCGTTGTCGAGGATCTCGCCCCCCTCACCCTTGAAATAGGCCCCCGATATGGTCGGTCCCTTGACCATCAGCCGCCCATAGGTCGAGCCGTCGTGCGGCATGTCCTGTCCGGCATAGTTCTTGATCGTCAGTTCGACGCCCAGCGGCGGCATGCCCTGCTTGACGCGCCACTTCATGCCCTCGTCGTAAGGCAAGGCCGCCAGCTCCGGCGTCAGGCGCGACAGGGTGCCGACCGGCGACGTCTCGGTCATGCCCCAGCCCTGGAAGACCTCGACACCGAACTCGTCATGGAAGGCCCGGATCAGGCTTTCGGGCACGGCCGAGCCGCCGATCAGCACCTTCTTCACCGTCGAGAGTTTCAAGTTGTTCTCGCGCATGTAGGCCAGCAGGCCCTGCCAGACCGTCGGTACGGCCGCCGAGAAGGTGACCCCCTCGGTCTCCAGCAACTCGTAGATCGACGCCCCGTCCATCTGGGCACCCGGCATGACCAGCTTGGAGCCTGCCGCCGGGCCGGAAAAGGCGATGCCCCAGGCATTGGCATGGAACATCGGGACGACCGGCAGGATCACATCCGCCGGCGTCGCGCCCATGATCGTCGCCTGCATGGTGATCAGGGTGTGCAGGAAATTCGACCGGTGCGAATACAGAACGCCCTTGGGATTGCCGGTCGTTCCCGAGGTGTAGCAGAGGCCTGCGGCGGTATTTTCCTCGAAGTTGCCCCAGTCGCAGTCGACAGACTGTTCGCCGATCGCCTGCTCGTAGCATTCGGCGTTTGGCAGCCGAGTCGCCGGCATGCTCCATTCGTCGGTCATCACCACGACACGCTCGACCGTCGGACAGTGCGCCAGGATCGCTTCCAGCAGCGGCACGAAGGTCAGGTCGGTGAAGATGATCTTATCTTCGGCGTGGTTGATGATGTAGATCAGCTGCTCGGGGAACAGCCGCGGGTTCAGGGTGTGGCACACCGCCCCGATCCCCATGATCCCGTACCAGACCTCCATGTGCCGACCGGTATTCCACGCCAGGGTCGCGACCCGGTCGCCGGTGCCGACGCCCCAGGCCTTCAGCGCATTTGAAACCTGCTTGGCCCGGCCATGGATCTCGCCATAGGTCGTGCGGACGATCGGCCCTTCGACCGAACGGGTCACCACCTCGCGGTGGGGGTGCCAGTTGTTGGCATGGTCCAGTATCTTGTCGACCGTCAGCGGCCAGTCCTGCATCAGGCCCTGCATGGCCCCTCCTCCGTCGCTCAACCGGTATGAACGCCTCTCGTCGCGGACGTTTGCGCCACGCTACGCAAGTGATTGGCGATAAGCAACGTGACGCGAGGTAAGCCCTGACCAGAAAGCCGGATGGCGTCGATTTTCATCGCAAGCCGCATCGCCCACGGTCATACAGGGAGAATGACAGCCCGTACCCTTTCCCGCCCGACCGTGAGCGTTCGCCCATGACCCTGATGATCGGAATCGTCGGCGGGTCCGGCTCGGGCAAGACGACCATCGCGCGGGCCCTGGCGGCCCGGCTGGGGCAGCGCGCAGCCATGCTCGCCGAGGACAGCTATTATGGGGATTGGGGCGGTGAACCCGGCTTCGATCCCGCCGTCTTCGACTTCGACAGCGTCGGTTCGCGCGACCACGATCTGCTGGCGGCCCATCTGGCCGTCCTCAAGGCCGGCGGGCGGGTCGATGTGCCGGTGTACAGCTTCGTCACCCACCGCCGGCTGGCCGGCGAGGCGACGCCTGTCGGGCCGGTCGAGGTCGTCATTGTCGAGGGCCTGCACCTGTTCTGCACGCCGACGGTGGCCAATCAGTTCGACATCAAGGTCTTCGTCGACACCCCCGCCGATATCCGCTTCATCCGCCGGCTGATCCGCGATCAGGCCGAGCGCGGGCGAACCTGGGAGTCGGTGGTCGGTCAGTATCTGGGAACGGTTCGCCCGGCCCACCTGAGACAGATCGAACCGTCGCGGACCGAGGCCGAACTGGTAATTCTGGACGAAGCCGGGGCCGTTCGTCTGGAAGATGAGACCGCCGTCGAGCGGCTCATCGCGCCTCTGCTGACCGATCCCCGCCTGAAATCCATCATCGAATGAAATTCGATGCTCGCTGGGGTTGCCGAACCTGTGCCGGCCAGACTAGGACTCGGAGTTGACAGGGAATTGGGCGTCCGACTGAAGAAACGTGAGGGGGTATGACGGACGACTTGACTGCGGATCTGGACGACAAACGGAGGCTCATCCTCGACAAGGCGCGTGAGGCCTTTCTGCGGGATGGGTTCAACAAGGCGGCGATGGGCCAGATTGCAAGGGCGGCCCAGGTCTCGACGGCAACCCTGTACATCCACTTTCCGTCGAAATCGGTGCTTTTCCACCACATGATCCTCGACACCGCCGAGGATTTCGTCGGCATCATGCGCGCTGTGAGGTTCGATACGGGCCTGCCGTGTGAGCGCGTGCGCGCCTTCACCCGCGGCTATGCCCAGTTCCTGGCCGACCCCTTCGTACGCGCCGTGCTTCGGCTGATCGCGGCCGAACGCAACCGAATCCCCAAGGCGGTCCACATGGTTTACGAGCGTGGCCGGATCGAGGTTGCGGCTCCGCTCATCGCCGCGCTCACCGACCTGACGGCAGAAGGCGGACTGGCCGTCCCTGATCCGGCGTGGGCGACCGGTCAGTTGATGGGCATGATCGAACACCCCCTGTTCATGACCGCCATGTTGCTGGGCGACACCCACATGCCGGATCGCGACATTGAAGAGATCGCCGACGATGCGGTCCGGACCTTCCTGGCCCGCTATGCGCCCAAACATCCGGTCGCGAGCGAGCGGGCGTGAGGCCAGTTCTGCCCTGAACTCCGGCGTCAGGGATAGAGCCGGGAGCAGGTCCAACCCGCGCCCGCTCGAACAAACTGCAGCCGGTCGTGCAGGCGAAACGGGCGGTCGCGCCAGAATTCAATCTGCTCAGGCATCAACCGCCAGCCTGTCCAGTGGGGCGGGCGAGGCACCTCGCCCAGGCCGAACCTCAGCCCGTATTCGGCCACCCGCTTCTCCAGCGCAAAACGGGCCGGAAGCGGGCGTGACTGATCCGAGGCCCAGGCTCCGATACGGGCTTCACGCGCCCGACTGGCGAAATAGGCGTCGGCCTCCTCGGCCGTCACCGCCTCGACCTGGCCTCTGGCGCGCACCTGTCGCCTGAGCGACTTCCAGTGAAACAGCAGCGCCGCCTGTGGATTTTCGGCCAACTGGCGGCCCTTGGCGCTCTCGGCATTGGAGTAGAAGACGAAGCCGCACGCATCGAAATCCTTGAGCAGGACCATGCGGCAATCCGGCAGGCCCGTCGCATCCGCCGTCGCCAGAGCCACGGCATTGGCGTCGTTCAGCTCGCGCTCACGCGCCAGCGCCAGCCAGTCCCCGAACAGGGCGAACGGCTCGTCGCGCTCGAACTCGGCCTCATCACCATTGGCCTCCAGCTGGCGGGCGTAATCCTCGGCGGACGGGCTGGGCGGAATGCGGGCATCGCGGCTCATGGCCGCTCTATAGCGCGCTTAACGGGGTTTTCAGAAGCTGGGCGTAAGCCTCGCGGTCGATATGCCCGCTGCTCGGCCGATGACCTCCGGGGACGCCTGCAACCTGCTCGGCCTGAACGGCCCTGTGGGTGGCGCTGCGCTATCCGCCGCCTTCCGCGAGGCGGCCAAGCGGGCCCATCCGGATCAGGGCGGCGACGAGGCGGCGTTTCGGCGCGTCACGGAAGCCTATCGGCTGTTGCAGGCCCTGGACAAGGCGCGTCAGACGGCAAGCGCCGCGCAGATCTTCGCAGCCGAGATCCCGCCCCGCCCCCCCACGCCCGAGCCCGCCGTGCTTGAGATCACCCCCGCCGAGGCTGTGCTCGGCCTCGCCCGCAGGATCGCCGTCGGGCCGGGCCGACGCCTCGGTCTGCGACTTCCCGCCGGCCTTCGCCCGGGCGAAACCGTGCGGCTGGCCGGCCAGGGCGGAGACGGCTCGGACCTGATGATGACGGTCAGGGTCCGCACCGAAGACGGCCTGCGGGTCATCGGCGACGACCTGTGGCTGGACTGGGAGGTCGATCCCGCCCTGCTCAGCCATGGCGGTCGCCTGAAGGTGACCAGCCCGCGCGGCGAACACGCGGTGACCGCACCGCCGGCCCTGCCCGCTCCCTATCGGCTCAGGCTCAAGGATCAGGGCCTGCCCTCGCGGGGCGGCAAGGCGCAGGGGCATCTGTTCCTGACCCTCAAGCCGATCGCGCAGGCCCAGCCGGATCCCGTCGACGAACGCCTTGGCCGTTTCAAACGGACCTGGATGCGACGGGGATAGGCGACCCGCGCGGGTTCCGCTAAGCCTGAACCCATGTCCCACAACAGCTTTGGCCATCTGTTTCGCGTGACCACCTGGGGCGAAAGCCACGGGCCGGCGATCGGCTGTGTCGTTGACGGCTGTCCGCCGGGCATCGCCCTGACCGAGGCCGACATTCAGCCATGGCTGGACCGACGCAAGCCGGGCGGATCGAAATTCGTCACCCAGCGCGGCGAGGCCGATCAGGTGCAGATCCTGTCGGGCACCTTCGATGACGGGGCCGGCCCGGTCACGACCGGCACCCCTATCAGCCTATTGATCGAAAACACCGACGCCCGCTCCAAGGACTATGGCGAAATCGCCCGCGCCTATCGCCCGGGCCATGCCGACTATGTCTATCAGGCCAAATATGGCGTCAGGGATCACCGGGGCGGCGGACGCTCGTCGGCCCGCGAGACCGCCATGCGGGTCGCCGCCGGGGCCATTGCCCGCAAGGTGCTGGGCGCGGGTGTCGCCATCCGCGCCGGCCTAGTTCAGATCGGGCCGCACCGGCTGGCGGACGACCAGATCGATTTCGGGGCGGTCGAGGGCAATCCGCTGAACGCCGCCAGCGCCGACACGGCGGCCTGGGAGCAATATCTGGAAGATGTCCGCAAGGCCGGTTCCTCCATCGGCGCGGTCGTGGCGCTGGAAGTCACCGGCGCGCCCGTGGGCTGGGGCGCGCCCGTCTATGGCAAGCTGGACGCCGAGCTGGCCGCCGCCATGATGTCGATTAACGCTGCCAAGGGCGTCGAGATCGGGGCCGGGTTTGGCTCAGCAGAACTGTCCGGCGAAGACAATGCCGACGAAATGCGCCTGGGTCCGGGCGGCCAGCCGGTGTTCCTGTCAAACAAGGCCGGCGGCATCCTGGGCGGCATCTCGACCGGCCAGCCGATCATCGCGCGGGTGGCCTTCAAGCCGACTTCCTCGATCCTGACGCCGCGCCAATCCATCACCCGCGACGGGGCCGAAACCGAGGTTCGCACGAAAGGCCGCCACGACCCCTGCGTCGGCATCCGCGCCGTGCCGGTGGTGGAGGCCATGGCGGCCTGCGTGCTGGCGGACGCGATGTTGAGGCACCGGGGGCAGGTGGGGTGATGGTTGCTCTCCTGACGACGATCGTGGCCTTGCTTGCGGTCAGCCCCGATGCCTCCGTCGAGGACCGCCGTGTCGAGTTGGAAGGAACTTATCGCTACGAGGAAGGCGATTTCCTCTATCCGCCCGATTGCAATGGGCGTGACTGTGCGATCACGCTTGTTCGCACAGATTACCTCCGAGATAGCGTGACTGCGTTCAACGGACGGCGGGTTCGTCTGACTGGTCGCCTCATCAATCCCTGCCACACGACAAACGGGGTCACCCATCCGCTTACCTGCCTGCGTCTTGGTAGTGAAAGCGCAGTTCTCGTCTCCCACTGGGAACTAGCGCCCCTTCCGTAACAAATAATGTTACCTATATCCTCTCTGACACTATCATCCGGGAGGCCGCCACATGATCGAGCGCAGACCCTTCGCCAAGCTCGGCGGTGCCAACCACGGCTGGCTGGACGCCAAGCATCATTTCTCGTTCGCCGGCCACTATGACCCGAACAACATGGGCTGGGGCCGCTTGAGGGTGTGGAACGACGATACTATCGCCGCCAACTCGGGCTTTCCGCCGCATCCGCACGCCGACATGGAGATCATCACCTATGTCCGAGCCGGCGCGATTACCCACCAGGATTCCATGGGCAACAAGGGCCGCACCGGCGCCGGCGACGTCCAGGTCATGAGCGCGGGCACCGGTGTGCGCCACGCCGAATATAATCTGGAGCCCGAGGCCACGACCCTGTTCCAGATCTGGATCGAGACCGACAAGCCGGGCGCCGCGCCCAGCTGGGATCAGCGCCCCTTCCCCAAGGATCACCGCGACGGCCGGTTCGAGGTGCTGGCCTCAGGCATGGCCGGCGACGCAGAGGCGCTCAAGATCAATGCCGACGCCCGTGTGCTGGGGGCGACGCTCAAAGCCGGCGAAGAGATCCGTTATCCGCTGGCAGCCGGTCGCCGCGCCTATCTGGTGCCGGCGGTCGGCGCGGTCGAAATCAACGGCGTCGCCATCGGCCCCCGCGACGGCGCGGCCATCAAGGATGAGGCCGACCTGACCATCCGCGCGCTCGAAGACGCCGAACTGGTGATGGTCGACAGCCGCTAGGTTGGAGCCGCCATCGACAGTCGGTGTACGCAGACGTTTTTCTCCGCTCATCCCCGCGTTCGCGGGGAGGAGCGGCTGGGAGAACTTCACTGAAGGTGCCCCTGTCCGGTCATATTGCGCTAACCATGACGGGCTATGAAAGGCTGAGCCCTCAGGAGCCAGACATGACGCCTCGCCTCGCCCGCCCCCTCGTCCTGGCTGCTGTCGTGGCCGTCTCACTCGGCCTGCAGGGCTGTCTCATCGGGGCCGTGGTCGGCACCGCTGGAGCTGTCGTCGGCGCCGCCGCCGGAGCGACCGGAGCCGTGGTCGGCGCGGGTGTCGATGCCGTCACAACCTCCGACGCCGAGGACATGCGCGAACTGCAGCGCGAATGCCAACGCCGCGTCCGGCGGGGGTCGAATGAGGACTGTTCGGCCTATCGGCCGCAGGACTGAGGGTCAGACCTCCAGCACGCACCGCTCACCAATCGTCGGGCGGATGAGCGTGATCCGCGACAGGCCCGGAAACGCGGGCTTCAGGCGGTCGGCAAACCACAGGCACAGGGCTTCCAGGCTGGGCCTTTCCAGTCCGGCGTGGTCGTTCAGCAGCGTGTGATCCAGTTCGGCTGCGGCGGCCTTCAGGCCCGCCTCCAGCTTCGTCAGATCGACGACGAAACCCATGTCGCCCGTGCGCTCGCCGCGGACCGTGGCCTCGACCACGAACGAATGGCCGTGCATGCGCCGGTGCGGGCTGTTCTCGGGGCCCATCGGGAAATGGTGGGCCGCGTCGAAATGCGTGGCTTTGGTGACTTCGAAGATCCGGTTCATTTGACGCCGATATATTTGTGGGTCTGGACGCTGAGGCGCCACTGGGGATGGGCGAGGCAATAGGCGACCGCCGCGCGGGTGTTGGCTTCCAGATCCGGCCCGTCCATGGGCTGAAGCCAGAAGCGTTCAAAATCGAGATGGGCGAACCGTTCGGGCCGCGCGGTGTCTTGCGGGAAAACCAGCTTCAGCTCCTGGCCGGTCGTCCGGACGAGCGGCGCATCAGCCTTGGGGCTGACGCAGATCCAGTCCAGGCCTTCCGGTGCCGGCTGAGTGCCGTTGGTCTCCACCGCAATATCGAAGCTGCGCGCCTTCAGGGCCGCGATCAGGGGCGGATCGAGTTGCAGCAGCGGCTCGCCGCCGGTGCAGACGACCAGCCGGGGCTCGCCCTCGGCCCCGATCCATTTGTCCGCCACGGCATCCGCGAGCGCCTCAGGCGTCTCGAACTTGCCACCGCCCTCGCCGTCGACGCCGACGAAATCCGTGTCACAGAAGGAACAGACGGCCCTGGCCCGGTCCCGCTCCAGCCCGTTCCACAGATTGCATCCGGCAAACCGCAGGAAGACGGCGGCACGGCCGGCCTGACCGCCCTCCCCCTGGACCGTCAGGAAGATCTCCTTGGCCGAATAGGTCATGCGCCGCTCCCGGCATATTCGGTCCAGCCTGCGGCGCGCAGCTCACAGGCCGGACAGGTGCCGCACCCATGGCCCCAGGCGTGGCGCGCGCCGCGCTCGCCCAGATAGCAGGTGTGGCTGTCCTCAAGGATCAGCTCGATCAGAGCCGTCCCGCCGATTCTGTCAGCCAGGGCCCAGGTCTGGGCCTTGGTCAGCGCCATCAGCGGCGTCTCGATGCGGAAGTCGCGCGCCATGCCCAGGTTGAGGGCGGCCTGCAGCGCTTCGAGCGTGTCGCGGCGGCAATCGGGATAGCCCGAGAAATCCGTCTCGCACATCCCGCCGATCAGGACCTCGATACCCCGCCGGTCGGCTAGGGCCGCCGCATAGGTCAGGAATACTAGATTGCGGCCCGGCACGAAGCTGGTCGGCAGGCCGCGCTCGTCCATCTCGATGGCGCGATCCTCGGTCAGGGCGCTGGAGGCGATCTGGCCGAAGCCGCGAATGTCGACCGAATGGTCCTTACCCAGACGACCGGCCCATTCCGGTTTCAGCTGCGGCAGGCGATCCAGCAGCACCCGGCGTGCGTCCAGTTCCACCGCATGGCGCTGGCCATAGTCGAATCCCACCGTCTCGACCCGCGCATAGTGGTCGAGCGCCCAGGCCAGGCAGGTCGCGGAATCCTGGCCGCCTGAAAACAGGACCAGGGCCGACCCTTGCGGTGTGGAGGTGGTTTCGGACATGACAAACCTGCGGTCGGCCCGGAGGCCGCGCGCATGAGAAAGGGCTCAGACGTGGAACAGATCGCGCTCCTCTACACCACCTGGCCCGACGCGGAAACTGCCGAAACGGTGGCGCGCGCGGCGGTAGAGGAACGACTGTGCGCCTGTGTGAACATCCTGCCCCAGGGACGGTCGATCTATCGCTGGGGTGACGGCATCGAGGCGGCGGCCGAAACCATGGCCTTGTTCAAGACGACGGTGGCCCGAGCCGACGACCTCTCGGCCTTCATCATCGCCAATCATCCGTATGATGTGCCGGCCGTCGTCTCCGTGGCGACGATGTCGACCGGGTCATCGCCCGACTTCCTGACCTGGGTTGCAGATCAGGCATGCCCTCTGCCCTAGGCTGTGTTATCGGGTTTAACGGTTCTGAAAACGCTCCTGTGGATAGTGTGCACACTAGTCAAGGAGCCCGGCCCCAGTATGCCGACGATCGCCGCGTACATTGAACTCCTCGAACCCCTGCCTCCGGACGCTGATTGCGCCACGGCCTTGGCGCGTTTCGAGTCACGGCCCGGCGCGCAACTGCTGCCGATCGTCGAGGACAGCCGCCCGATCGGGGTTCTGGAAAGAGATCGCTTTCTCAGCATTTTGGCCCGAGCCAACGGCTCGACCGCCGCCCTGGCCCGGCCGGTCAGCGAACTGATGGATATTGAGCCGGTCGTCGTGGATGGTTCGACCGAGCTGCATGGCCTGGCCGATGTGATGCTCGGGCAGAGCGAGGACAACCTGCGCCGGAGCTTCGTCGTCAGTGACGCCGGGGCCTACATGGGTGTGTGCAGCCTCCTTTCCCTGCTCAGGGCCGAGCACGATCTGCGGAAGGACGCCGATCTCATGCGCGCGGGTGCCGACAAGGCGATCGTCGCGGCCGCCCAGGCGCGTACCGGCTTCCTGTCGCTGCTCAGCCGCGAACTCCGCACGCCCATGAACGGCGTGGTGGCTGTCGCCGACCTGCTGCGCCGCCAGCCCCTGGGACCGGATGCCCAGGCCTATGTCCAGACGATCATGGACTCGTCGGAAACGACGCTTCGCATCCTCGAGGACGCGCTGGATCTGGCCCGTGCGGAGGCCGGAGAATTGACGCTTGATCCCCAGCCAGTGCTGTTGCGCCAGCTGATGGACGATCTTCAGGACGCCTGGGGTCCGCGCGCGGCCCAGGATGGCGTCAATCTGATGATCGGCTTCGAGGGCGACACCGAACTGGCCGCCGAAGTGGACGGGCCGCGCGTGCGGCAGGTCTTCCATAACCTGATCGGCAATGCCCTGAAATTTGCCCGCAACGGCGTCGTCGAGGCCTCGCTCAACGCCAGCGCGCGGGGCGACATGGTCACTCTGAAGGCGCGGGTCCGCGACAATGGACCCGGCATCGCCCCCGAGCGGATCGACGGGCTTTTTGAGACCACCAGCGCCCACGACGGCTCGCGCGTCGGCGGCCTGGGCCTGCCGATCTGTCATCAGGTCCTGACGGCCATGGGCGGCGTGATCGGCGTGGAATCCAACGCCGGCCAGGGCTGTACCTTTGTCTTTGAGCTGGCGGCTCCGCGCGTGGCCGAGGAAGCCGCACCGGCTGCGTCCAGCCATGCCTCGGCCCTGCATGCGACCGGCGCGATGACCCAGCCGCACATCCTGATCGTGGACGACAACGGCACCAACCGCATCGTCGCCCAGGCCCTGTGCGAGATGTTCGGCTGCACCTCGGGCCAGGCCGAAGACGGCGTCGAGGCGGTCGAGGCCGTCCAGTCGGGCCGCTATGACCTGATCCTGATGGATATCAAGATGCCCCGTATGGACGGTGTGGAGGCCACGCGCGCCATTCGCGAACTCGGCGGCGACCTGGCCCGGGTTCCGATCATCGCCCTGACCGCAAATGCCGACCCGGAGGACGCCAAGCGCTACGTCGCCAACGGCATGGCCGCCGTCGTCGAAAAGCCGATCAAGCCCGAACGTCTGATGCAGGCCATCAACGCCGCCCTGTACCCGGCGGCGGACGAAGCAGACACCGCCGACCAGCGCCGGGTCGCCTGACGCGACACGGCCACCCTTGCCCCCAACGCGCCTTCCCCCTAGGAAGCCTCGAACACCCGCCGTAATTCATCAGGCGATGAACGAGGAGCCGCAGGTCCATGCGCAAGGTCTATCCAGACGCCAGGAGTGCCCTTGAGGGGCTGACGTTCGACGGCATGACCGTCATGTCGGGCGGCTTCGGCCTGTGCGGCATCCCCGAATTCCTGATCGCGGCCCTGCGCGACAGCGGAACGAAGGACATCACGGTCATTTCCAACAATGCCGGCGTTGACGGCTTCGGCCTGGGCCAGCTTCTGGAAACCCGTCAGATCAAGAAGATGATTTCGTCGTATGTCGGCGAGAACAAGGAGTTCGAGCGCCAGTATCTGGCCGGCGAGCTGGAGCTGGAGTTCAATCCGCAGGGTACCCTGGCCGAGCGCATTCGCGCCGGCGGGGCCGGCATTCCGGCCTTTTTCACCGCCACCGGCGTCGGCACCCTTGTCGCCGACGGCAAGGAGGTGCGGAATTTCGATGGCCGCGACTATGTGATGGAGACGGGCCTGGTCGCCGACCTCAGCATCGTCAAGGCCTGGAAGGCCGACGAGCGCGGCAATCTGGTGTTCCGCAAGACCGCCCGCAACTTCAACCCGATGATGGCGACAGCCGGCAAGGCCTGCGTCGTGGAGGTTGAGGAGATCGTCCCGGTCGGATCGCTCGATCCGGACAACATTCATACGCCGGGCATCTATGTCGATCGCATCATCAAGAGTACGCCTGAGAAGCGTATCGAACAGCGCACAGTGCGCACCCGGGAGACCGCCTGATGCCCCGCACCCGTGAACAGCTCGCCGAACGCGCCGCCAAGGAGCTGCAGGACGGCTTCTATGTGAACCTGGGCATCGGCATTCCGACCCTGGTGGCCAACTACATCCCCGAGGGCATGAGCGTGACGCTGCAGAGCGAGAACGGCATGCTGGGCATGGGCCCCTTCCCCTATGAGGACGAGGTCGATCCCGACCTGATCAATGCCGGCAAGCAGACGATCACCGAGATCCCCGAGAGCGCCTATTTCAGCTCGGCGGACAGCTTCGCCATGATCCGCGGCGGCCACATCAACCTGTCGATCCTGGGGGCCATGGAGGTCGCCGAGAACGGCGACATCGCCAACTGGATGATCCCCGGCAAACTGGTCAAGGGCATGGGCGGCGCCATGGATCTGGTCGCCGGCGTCAAGCGCGTCATCGTGGTTATGGAGCACGCCAACAAACACGGTCAGTCCAAGGTGCTGAAGGCCTGCACCCTGCCGCTGACCGGCACGGGCGTCGTCAGCCGCATCATCACCGACCTGGCGACGTTTGACGTCAAGCCGGATGGATCGGGCCTGGAACTGATCGAACTGGCCGACGGCGTGACCCTCGATGAGGTCGCGACCAAGACCGAGGCCACCTATTCGGTCAAGCCCGGCGTGGGCTGAGGCCAGACCGTCCGGCCAGTCAGGCGAACAGCGTCGAGATCATGCCAACGGCGCTGGCCGCCTCGGACCAGTCCGGGGTTTCATCGTCGAGCCCATAGCCGACCATCCGGCTCGGACCGAGGGCCTGAACGAGGATTCCCTGCGAGCGCGGCAGCATGATCACCGCGTTGTAGATCAGGGCATAGTTGACCTCCGGCTGGGCCGGCAGCCAGGCGACCTGGCCGCGAACGGGAACCAAGCTGAGGTCCCCGAACAGGGCACGGGCCCCATAGCCGGTACAGTTGACGACCACGGGCTCTGTCAGCTCGGACAGTTCACCCGGATGGTTGAACCGGCGGGTGACGATGACACCGCCCTCACGCTGGAACGTGTCCATCAGTTGATCGGCGTAGGTCATGACGTCGAAGGTCATGCGGGCCGTCACACTGGCCGAGGCGACGGGAAACCGGTGCTCTGACCGGCTGAGCGGACGGGCAATCGACCTCAGCCCGGCGACGCGCTCGGCATAGCTCACAAAAGGGATCCGTCCCGGCGACGGATAGGGTCCGACCGCCTGTTGTTGATCGGCAAAGGCCCTCAATGTGTACATGTCCATGACATTGACGGGATAGCCGGGCGATCCGACGAAGGTCCGGTGCTCCTCCATCGAATCGCGGGCCATGGCCTCCCAGCGGGCCGCAAAGCCTGGGGCCACGGCGTCGGACGCCGCCAGCCGCGAATCCGGCGACCACACCCCGGTCGCCCGCACCGAGCGGGTGAAGGGCGCGCGCTCGGCCGCATAGATGGTGGTCGCCACACCGGATCTCAGGATCTTCAGCGCCGAGGTCAGGCCGATGATACCACAGCCGATCACCGCGCATCGGGGCGTGCCGCCTTCCAGGGCGAGACCGCGCGCCAGACTGGCCGAGCCCCACGACAACGACCAGCCGGACCCGCCATGGCCATAGTTGTGCACAACCCGCTTGTCGCCGACCGTCTCGACCTCCAGGCGCGGACCGGCGGCCCGGAACGGACGCGCGCAGACGGTAATGCGACGAATCCGACCGGGATCTGCCCGCACTGGTGCCAGATAGGCCGGCTGGTGAGCGGCGGCCTGGGCTCGGGGTGCATAGGTCTGCAGGCCCGCCATCCCCAGGCCCGCCAGAATGGCGCGACGGTTCAATGGCTGTCGCAACGGCCCCCTCCGTTCCCACCTTAGCCGTAACAAGGATTTTTCAATCGGACAACGCCGACCGCCCCAAGGCACCTTGGGCAGGCCCTCTGCGACGTTCGGAAGCAGTTAGCTCTTCCCTTGCGGCAGGGTGACCCGACGAAATTCTCGAGTCATAGTCGGATCATGTCCAGTGCCGCTGCCTCCGTCATCCCACGCCCGGCCGCCGAACAGGTCTCGGCCCTGCGTGCCAGCCTCGACCCGCATCAACCCGACGCCTTCGCCACCTTTGGCCAGGAGGCCCTGTCCGCCCTTGTCGCGGCCTGTGCGCCGCTGACAACCGCGCCGGACAGGTCGCTCGACCAGGCGGCCCGCACCCCTCTGGGCCAGGCGACCGCAACCGCGTCGGCCCTCAACCCGCTGGGGCTCGTGCCACGCCGGGGCCTGGCGGGACTGTTCGACAGCCGCAACCGCCGCCTGAAGCAGGTGCGAAAGGCCTTCCAGGACACGGATCGTCAGATGACCCGGCTGGCCGATGAGCTGAAGAGCCAGGCCTCGGCCCTGGCGGATCGGGCCGGACGGATCGACCCTGCCCAGGACGCCCTGCGCCAACCCATCATCGACCTTGGGGGCTGGATCGAGGCCGGGCGGCAGCGGCTGGCTGATGTGGAATCCGTCGCGCCCGAGGGGGAAACCTCTGCCCGCGTCCAACTGTCTCAACGCCTGGAAGCGCTGGCCAGCGCCCGGGTCGCCGCCCTGGCCCAGCTCCCCATGGCGCGGCAGATGCAGAATGCCGACGCCGCCGCTGTGGCCGGCCTGCAGGGAGCCGCGGAGGCCATCAGCACCTGGCGCGAGGGCTGGCGCGAGGGCCTGGGCCTGGACGGAAAGCGCCCCCGCAAGGTTCAGCCGCAGCCCGCCGATCTGGCCGGACTATCGACCCGCCTTCAACTTTCCCTGGACCGCGCCGGCCGCATGCTGAGTGACGGCGCGCGTCGTCGCGACCAGGCGACCCGTCGGCTCGCCGCCCTGCGGGCGTCGCTGGTCGGGCCTACTGACGAATGAAGCCCGCCACCTGATCGACGACCCCGCCGGCCAGCGGCAGATCGGGGTTCGAATAGGTCGCGATATTGGCGGCCCGATCCGCCGGGGCTACCTTCAGCAGGTGGTTGACGCCCTCCATCAGGACCAGCTCGATACCGGGGCGGGCCGCCGCCAGCATCCGGGCATCCTCCACCGAGGTCTGGATGTCCGTCGTCCCCTGGAGCACCAGCGTCGGTAGCTCCTGCGCCGCCGCCAGGGCCACCGGGTCCATATCAAACCATGAGATGACATAGGGCTGTACCGAGGCCCGGCACAGGGCCGCCAGGATCGGCGGACAGTCGACTGTGCGCCCGGCGTCCAGCTCGTCGATGACGGTGATCGCCTGACTTAGGTAGGGCTCCGGCGTCGTGGCTCGAAGCTGTTCGCGCAAGACGACGGCGGCCGGGCGACCGGCTCCGGACAGAAGCACAAGCCCGCAAATGCCCGTCTGATTCTCGGCGGCGACAGCCTGGGCGATCAGGGCACCCTCGCTGTGGCCGATCAGCCAGACGCAAACCTGGCCGGTTTCCTCGCGCAGCCGACCGGCCCAGGCACCGGCGTCCCGGACCATGGTGTCGAACCGCAGATCGGATTCCGCCAGGGCGGCCGGTGCGCTGGCGGCCACGCCGCGCTTGTCGTAGCGCAGGGTGCTGATCCCCTCTGCCGCCAGGCCCTCGGCCAACAGCCGATAGGTCGAGGCGACGATGCCGATTGGGCTGTTCCCGTCGCGGTCAGTCGGCCCCGATCCGGCGATGATCAAGGCGGCGGGTGCCCCCGGGCCGGCGTCGATCAGGGTCCCGGCCAGGGCGGTCGGTTCAGACGCGAGGGTGACCTCGCGGGGTGAAGACGCCGGCGGCTGCCCCGTCAGAATGGCCAGAACCGCCAGAGTGGCTGAGACGATCATGCCCGATCCCTACGCTAGCGGGCACTGGCCTCTACCCAGGCGACCAGATCGCGATTGAAGGCCGCGCTGGCGCTGTCGAAGGCCGCCACCACGGAGGAGACGCGGTTCGTATCCGCCGGCTGTTGCGAGATAAAGGTACTCTCGGCCTGGACGGAGCGGTCGGTGCCGATGAGGCGGGCCCGGCCGGCAATGACCACGACTGGTGGCGCATCGGCCCCGTCGAGATAGCGAGCCTCGAAGCTGACGATGTCCAGCTCCAGGGTGACGCCGTTGCGCGGGGCCTCACGGCGACCCGAGACGCCGACGGATTGACCGCTCCTGAGGAACTCGGCCTCGAGCGCGCCGCGATAGAGCTGCTCGGCCGGACCGATCCATCGCGCGCCGGCCAGATAGGCGACCTGGCCGCCCGAGGTGGTGAGGATACGATCTCCCGATGCACCCTGGGGGAAGTCGATCGCGTTCAGGACCACCACGGTGCGGTCCGCCACGGGCGCGGTCGACGGCGGGTCCATGTCCCCGAAGCGATAAAGCGCCACAGGGTCCGGCGAACTCAGGAGCGAGCAGCCCGCCAGGAGCATCGCCGTCGTGGCGGCGGCCAAGGAACGGATCATTGTTCGATCTCCCTTTCTTCGGATGGAGGCCGCTGAATGAACTCGCGCGGACTGCGGTTCACATCGGCAACAAGGTCGTTGAGGCTTGCCGTCGCCTCCTCCAGCTGCGTGATCGTATCGGCCAGTTGCGGCAGGCCCTGATTGGCAAACTCTCCGACCGGCCCCTGGAGCTGGTCGGTCATGGCGCGAACATCTGCGGCTGCGGCCTGCGCCTCTGCGGCCGCGCGTTCGATGTTGGCGATGGCCTGGGCGCCGTCGCCCTGAACGATCTGGCGCAGATCCTGGCCCAGCCCCTGATATTCGGCGATGGCAGCGTTGGCGTTCTGAACCGCCACCTCCAGATCGGCGAAAATCTGCCGGCGGGCCTCCATCTCGGCCGTCACGGTTTCCACATTGTCGATGGTCGAGGTGAAGGCGCGGATATTCTCATCGGACAGAACCCGGTTGATCCGGTTCAGGGCATCGACGGACTGGGCCAGCACATTGCCGGACCCCTGGAGCAGCTCGGCAATCGGGCTGGGCTGGCTCTGGAT
>CAUJHO010000030.1 GCA_963205025.1 Pseudomonadota bacterium
CTCGCGGGTTTCATCGCGAAGGTGGGGAGGGCAGCGGAGCGCCGGACTTCGGGTCCGGGGACCGTGGTTTTAGTCTTTTCGTTTCGACCTGAAGGGACACTCCGCCGCAGGTGTTTTCCCGGAGCCCCTGCTCGGCGCCTCGATTGGAGACTACGCAGCTGTTCTGGCCCCGGACGGGCAGCTCCGTCCCAACGAGACGGGGCGCTGGACCCGACAGGTACTCCTCCCCGCCGCTCGATCCCGCTCATCCGCATCCCCTTGCCGACAAGGTCGCTGGCCTCGCGCCCTCCCCCGGCATGGGGACGAGGGGAAGTATGGGAGTTAGGCGAGGGCCGGGGGACATCTTGCGATCAGACAACGGGAAGCGACTGATCGGGATCGTGTCTCTCTGACGAGATGCGAGCATTGAACACGCTCCCTTCCCCCGATCTTGTCATCCCGGCCGCAGCCCGCAGGGCGAAGAGCCGGGACAAGGGCGGGTAATGCACGACGGGCGCAGCGGGCGGCGCGCCTGTCTCGGCCCTTCGCCGCCAAGGCCGCTGGACCGGATGACAAGGGATCGCTTCTTAAAGCGGAATATTATCGTGCTTTTTCCACGGGTTCTCGGCCTGTTTGTTCTTGAGCGTCCGTAGCGCCCTAATCAGCCGCCGCCTTGTCCCATGCGGCATGATGACGTCGTCGATGTAGCCGAGTTTGGCGGCGACGAAGGGGTTGGCGAAGCGGTCCTTGTATTCGGCTTCGCGGGCGGCGAGGGCTTCCGGGTCGCCGGCTTCCTTCCTGAAGATGATCTCGACGGCACCCTTGGCACCCATGACGGCGATTTCGGCGGACGGCCAGGCGTAGTTGACGTCGCCGCGCAGGTGTTTGGAGCTCATGACGTCATAGGCGCCGCCATAGGCCTTGCGGGTGATGACAGTCAGTTTGGGCACCGTCGCCTCGGCATAGGCGAACAACAGCTTGGCCCCGTTCTTGATCAGGCCGCCGTACTCCTGCTTGGTGCCCGGCATGAAGCCCGGCACATCGACGAAGGTGACGATGGGAATGTCGAAGGCGTCGCAGAAGCGCACGAAGCGGGCGGCCTTTTTCGAGGAGTCAATGTCGAGCACGCCGGCCAGGGCCAGGGGCTGATTGGCGACCAGGCCGACCGGTTGGCCATCCAGCCGGCCAAAGCCGACGACGATGTTCTTGGCATAGTCCGGGGCGATCTCGAAGAAGTCGGCCTCATCGACCGTCTTGAGGATCAACTCCTTGATGTCATAGGGCTTGTTCGGATTGGCCGGGACCAGGCTGTCGAGGCTGGGCTCGTCGCGGTCGGGCTCGTCGAACGGCTCACGCACCGGCGGCTTTTCGCGGTTCGACAGGGGGAGGAAGCCGATCAGGCGGCGCACCTCGGCCAGACATTCCAGATCGTTGTCGAAGGCCCCGTCGGCGACGCCGGACTTTTTGGCATGGACGCTGGCCCCGCCCAGTTCCTCGTGGGTGACGACCTCATTGGTGACCGTTTTCACGACGTCGGGGCCGGTGACGTACATGTAGCTCGTGTCCTTCACCATGAAGATGAAGTCGGTCAGGGCCGGGGAATAGACGTCGCCGCCGGCGCACGGGCCCATGATGACGCTGATCTGGGGGATGACGCCGCTGGCCAGGGTGTTCTGCAAGAAGATGTCGGCATAGCCGGCCAGGCTCTCGACACCCTCCTGGATGCGCGCGCCGCCGGCGTCGAACAGGCCGATGATGGGCGCGCCATTGGTCAGGGCCATCTTCTGGATCTTGACGATCTTGGCGGCATGGGCCCCCGACAGAGAGCCGCCGAAGACGGTGAAATCCTTGGAAAACACATAGACCAGCCGGCCGTCGATATAGCCCCGTCCCGTCACCACGCCGTCGCCGGGGATGCGCTGGTTCTCCATGCCGAATTCGTAGGAGCGATGCTCCACGAACATATCGGTTTCCTCGAACGAGCCTTCATCGAGCAGCACGGTGATGCGCTCACGCGCCGTCAGCTTGCCCTTGGCGTGCTGGGAGGCGATGCGCTTTTCGCCGCCGCCCAGCTTGGCGGCCTGACGCCGGCGCTCAAGCTCTTCGAGGATGTTCTGCATGGATGACGCTTCCTTGACCTTGCGGCTGGCTTAGGACGCGGCGGGGATGGGGGCAAGGCATCGCCTTCTCCCGCAAGGGGAAAAGGCCTCCTAACCTGCAAACCCCTGCCCCATCGGTTCCGGTGCGGTCAGGGCCGCCAGACGCTGAAGCTCGGCGACGTGGGCGGCGAAGGTCTTGCGACCGGCGGGGGTCAGGGCGATCCACGTGCGCTGGCGACCGTTCTCGGCCTGTTTGGTCAGCTTGACGTAGCCGGCCTCTTCCAGCTGTTTCAGGTGTTTGGACAGGACCGAGTCCGAGACCTTGATGGCATCACGGATCATGGCGAACTCGGCATCGTCAACGCTGGACAGGATGGCGCAGATCTGGAGCCGGCCCGGCGCATGAATGACGGCGTCAAAGACGGGGGCGTGGCTCATCGCGCCGTGTCCTTCAGCTCCTGCCGATAGACAGCCATCCAGAGACGCCCGCCGATGATCCCGGCCAGGCCCGCCAGGCCGCCGGCGACCAGGGCCACCCAGACCGGGCCATCCCCGAAGCGCGGCCAGAACGACAGGCCCATCAGCGCCATCACCACGACCATGAGGCCGACGGTGACCCAGCGCGCGCGCGGCGGTGAGAACCCATTGACCCACCAGCCGGTGTGTTTGCGCCACCAGTTGACCATCAACGCCAATGCGGCCAGCGAAACCAGAAGCGTGATTGTGCTCCAGGGGGTCTGAAGCCCCGCGCCGCCGACCATCAGAGCCAGCATGCCGCCGTAGGCGAGATCATAGGCAAAGGGATAGTTCAGCTCCTGACCCAGGCTGGCGCGGGCGGCGGCGATCTCGGCCAGGGCCTCCTGGGGGCTGGGTTCGTTCGTCATGGCGACCTCACTTTCCATGTTGGAAAGTTATGCGTCACTTTCCGTTCTGGCAAGTGATTATTTTCCAGATTGGAAAATCAACGCAGTGCGGCGAACCACCGCTCCAGCAGCTCGGCCTCGGCGCGGCGGTGGGCGGTGCGCTCGGCGGCTTCGGCATCGACGCCCCACTGGGATTCCTGATGGGCTTCTTCCAGACGCGACAGGTCATAGGCGGCGTCGCCGGTAAGGGCCCCGCGCTGGACCGCCAGGGCGAGCACCGCCGAGCCGAACAGGCCGACCGCCGTGGCCAGGCCGGTGAGGCTGAAATCATCCAGTTCGAGCGCGAGATCACGGACGCGGCTGAGGCTTTCCGGCGGCTGGGCGACATGGGCGATGCCGCAGGCCGGGATCAGGCGCACCCCCAGATCGCGCTCGGCCCAGCCGAGCCACGGCCCCCATTCGACCTGCTGGCGTGCGACCAGGGCTTCGGGGCCGTCGGCGAAATAGCAAAGGCCGTCCGAGCCGGCGTAGCGGGAAATCTCCTCGGCGGTTTCGGCACGCGCCAGCGGGATGCGGTCGATGGCGGTGGCCGCCAGACGGGTCGCCGGCATGGAGGCGGGATCCAGGTGCTCGCCCTGGGCTTCCCATTCGTCGGCGACCAGCCGGGCGGTGGCCTCGGTCGGCAGGATCAGGGCGGCCCCGGCAGGGGTCTTGGGGGCACGGCCATCCAGCCGGACAGCCCAACCGCCCTCGCCCGCCTCGACCGTGACGGTTTTCCAGAACCGCTTGATGCGGTCTTCGGCCTCACGGAAGCCCTTGCGGGCGGCGACATGCGGATCAAGCGGCGGGAGGGTCATGGTACGCAGATATAGGGCCAGGCAAGGTGCGACGGAACCGCCGAGGCGATACGTTAAACCTTCGGGACAAGGGAGCGCGGCAAGTGGCAAGGACAACTGCTGACCGACGGCCGATCATTGCCTTGACGCGCCTGGGTATGGGCGCGCGCCCAGACGACCTGGCGAGGGTGAGCGATGCCGGGGGCTGGCTGAGAGGTCAGATCCGACTCGGGGGAGCCGCCAACCCCCAGGTCGCCCTGCCCCCGACGGACGATCAGATCGCGCGGCTCTACGCCTACCGGGATCAGGTTGCCCAGGCCCGCCGCGCCGACGCCGATTCGGGCCGAGATCCGGTCAGGGAAGCGCGACGCATTCTGATTGACGCAACCGCCGCCGCCTTCCTGGCGCGAATGCGGCTGGCCTGTCTGACCGAGGCGGGATTTGCCGAGCGCTGGGCCCTGTTCTGGACCAACTGGTTTTCGGTGTCGGCGACCAAGTTTCAGGCGGCCCTGGTCATCCCCCAGTACGAGGCCGAGGCGATCCGACCGCGCGTGTTCGGACGCTTTTCAGATCTGCTGGTTGCCGCCGAGGCCCACCCGGCCATGCTGCTCTACCTGGATCAGGCACAGTCCGTCGGCCCCAACAGCTCGGTCGGGCAGCGTCGTGAGGCAGGCCTGAACGAAAACCTCGCACGCGAAATCCTCGAGCTGCATACGGTCGGTGCGGATGCCGGCTATACCCAGGCGGATGTCACGGAGTTCGCCCGTGCCCTGACCGGCTGGTCGATCAGCGCCCCGCCGGATGCGCCACCGGCGCTGCGGCGTCAGGCCCAGGCAGGATCGAATGGCTTCGTCTTCCGAGCCCTGGTCCATGAGCCGGGCAGTCGAACCGTGATGGGCCACAGCTATCGCCAGGACGGCCACGACCAGGCGTTGGCAATCCTGAACGACCTGGCGGCGCATCCCGCGACGGCCCGCCGGGCGGCACACCGGATCGCCGCCCATTTCATCGCCGATGAGCCTCCGACAACCGCCGTCGCCGCCCTGGAGGCGGCCTGGATCGACAGCGGCGGGGATCTGGCGGTCGTTGCAACGACCCTTATCGGCCTGCCGGAAGTCTGGACCGCCCCCCAGGCCAAGCTGAAATCGCCCTATGAACTGATTGTCTCCGGCTATCGGGCCATTGGCCTGGCCCCAACCCGGATCGAACATGTCCAGCCGATCCTGAGGCAGTTGGGCCAGCCTCCCTACTCTCCCGCCTCGCCCGAAGGCTGGCCCGACGAGGCGGCGGCCTGGGGCTCACCGGACGCCGTCGTAACCCGCATGGGCTGGGCCCAGGCCTTTGCCGAGGCGGTGCCAGTCCCGCTGGCTCCGACAGACCTGGCTGAGGCGGTCCTGGGAGGGCTCCTGTCCGAGCGGACCCGCGCCGCCGTTTCACGGGCCGAAAGCCGATCCGAGGCCGTCGCCCTACTTCTGATGTCGCCGGAGTTTCAACGCCGATGATCACATTGAACCGTAGAGATTGGCTGGCTGGGGCCATGGGGGTCTCCGTGGCCTTTGCGGGCCGCTCGGCCCTGGCCCAGGACGCTGACCGCAACAAGCTGGTGGTCATCATTGCGCGCGGGGCCATGGATGGTTTGTCGGTCACCGTGCCGAGCGGCGATCCCAACTATGAAGCCCTGCGGGGCGGATTGGTCGTGCGCGGGGCGCTGCCGCTGGACGGTGACTTCGGGCTTCACCCCGCCATGCCGCGGCTGCACGCCCTGCATGAAGCCGGCGAGGCCCGCTTCGCCCCGGCGGTGGCCATTCCAGCGCGTCTGCGGTCGCATTTCGATGCTCAGGACATACTGGAGAACGGAGGGGCTGCCCTGCGTCAGGAGCGCGACGGCTGGCTCAATCGCGCCCTGGCCATCACCGGCACGCGCGGCCTGGCCGTCGGGGCGCAGACGCCTCTGATCCTGCGCGGCGACGTCCAGACGGCCTCATGGGCGCCCGGCGGCGCGCCCGACGATGATGGACGGCTGGCAGCCTTGCTGATGGACCTCTACGCCGACGACCCGCTGCTGGGCCCGGCGCTGACGACTGGGCTCCAGACCGAGGCCATGGCCCAAACCGCTCTGGACGGTCAAAGGCTGGGCCCACGCAATGTCGCAACCCTGGGGCGCGGAGTTGCCGGACTGATGGCCGGGCCGGAAGGCGCAGACATCGTGGCCCTGACGCTCGACGGCTACGACACCCATGCTCGTCAGGGAGCCGATGAAGGCCAGCTGGCCAACCGGCTGTCCATCCAGGATCAGGTCATCGACGGACTCCGCCTCGGCCTCGGCGAACAATGGGGCCGGACGGCTGTGGTCGTGGCAACGGAGTTCGGGCGAACGGTGCGGGCGAACGGGACGGCGGGGACCGATCATGGCACGGCCTCCTGCCTGATCCTCGCCGGCGGGGCGGTTCGGCCCGGCGGGCTGCTCGGGGACTGGCCGACCTTGGCCGACAATCGCCTTTATGAAGGCCGCGACCTGACCCCCACACTCGATGTGCGGTCGGTGTTCAAGGGACTGCTGCGCGATCATCTGGGCCTGGACCAGACCGATATCGAACGGACCGTCTTCCCGAACAGCGGTGAGGCTGCTGCCGTCTCCGGCCTGGTCTAGGACATTCTCAGCGTCGGCTATCGGCGTCGCCCCAGCGCGGCAAAAGGATCGACCTCGGCCTCGTCTTCAGAAAAGCCGAAGCGGTCGAAACCCGCCTTCATCTCACGGCTGAGCGGGGCCTCGACGACCAGCTTGCCGCCGGTCGGGTGATCCAGCTCGATGCGGCGGTGATGCAGTTGCAGCATCAGGCCCTCGGACAGATCGGCGCTGAAGGCCTCGCCGTATTTGGGATCGCCGATGATCGGATGGCCGAGCGCGCGCATGTGGGCGCGCAGCTGGTGGGTGCGGCCAGTCTGGGGGCGCAGCGCCATCCAGGCGACGCGGTGGCCGGCCCTGGAGATGGTCGCATAGTCGGTCACCGCCGGATCGGCGTTCGGATCCTTGGGATCGGCAGGACGAATCATCTCGCGATCACCGACGCCGGTCTTGATCAGCGGCAGATCGAGCGTCCCCTGCCCCGGCTTGGGCGCGCCATGAACGATGGCCCAATAGGTCTTTTTGGCGCGTCGACGCGCAAAGGCCCCCGCCAGCTTGGCTGCGGCACCGGGCGACCGACCCAGCAACAGGACGCCGGAGGTATCGCGGTCCAGCCGGTGGACCAGACGCGGCCGCTCCAGCCCCTCGCCCCAGGCGCTGAGCAGGCGGTCGATGTGTTTGGTGGTCTTGGTGCCGCCCTGGACGGCGAGGCCGGCAGGCTTGTTCAGGGCGATGACGTCGGCGTCTTCATACAGGACCAGGCCCTTGACGAAGCGGACGTCCTGATCGGACAGCGGCGGCGGGCCGTCGGGGCGTTCGCCGGGCTCTGGCAGGGGCGGCACGCGCACCTGGGACCCGGCCGACAGGCGGCTGTCGCCCTTGACCCGCGCCCCGTCGACCCGGATCTGGCCCGAGCGCGCCAGCTTATTGACCTGGATGTTCGAGACATGCGGCCAGCGCCGCTTGAACCAGCGGTCGAGCCGCGTGCCGTCCTCGCCGGGGTCGACCGTCAGCACCTTGACCTCGCGGCTCATGCGAAGGCCCTGCGCGCGAGGGTCAGGCCAGCGAACAGGGCCACGACGGACAAGACGACCGACAGGCCGACATAGGTTGCGGCCACCGCCCACTGGCGGCGTTCGAGCATCTGGATCGTCTCAAGAGAAAAGGCCGAAAAGGTGGTGAACCCGCCGAGCACGCCCACGGCGGCGAACAGGCGGATCGCCTCCTGTTGCGCCCCGCCCTTCTGCGCCAGCCAGCCGGCCAGGGCCCCCATCAACAGGCCTCCGGCGACATTGGCCACAAAGGTCGCCCACGGCCAGGTCGCGGCCGGCACGAGCCGCAAGGCAGCCAGGCCCAGCCCATAACGGGCCGAAGCACCGATCGCACCGCCGAGCGCCACGAGAAGAAGTCGGGTCATGGGCGCGGCTTACACCGTCGAGCGGGCAAAGCGAATGGCCTCACGCCACGCAGCGCATCTCGCCAGTCCAGGCAAAGCCGCGCAGGCGCGCCACCTGCCGCGCCAGCAGACCGACCGGTCCCCGGCCGAGGCGCGCGTCGAACGGGTCAATCTGGGCGCCCACAAGGCAGGACCGCATAAAGGTCTCTTCGACGATCAGGGCCGTATCGGCGTCGCCGTCCGGCTCGCCGGAGACGCCGTCGATGGCCGTCGATCCCGGCTGGCGATGGAGCAGCCAACCCGGTGCCACGCGATTGCGCGCCGCGAACTCAGCCTGGCGTTCGCTCGTCGCCTCCAGGTTTGCCAAGAGCGAGTCATGGCTGGCGATGGCGTCGGCTCGGCTCGCTCCTCCGGACATGCGCTCCCGGATGAAGGTTTCTCGCTCATCGATCATGTGGGCGCGCAGCGCCGGATCGAGGCTGCCATGCAGCATGATGATCGCCCCCGGCTCGACGACGATCCGCCCCGCCAGCGGTAGGAAATAGTTGGCGCATGACGAATTGCATTCGTCGACGACGCGCATGACCAGACCCCGCCCTTCGAAATGGGCGGCGATGTCCAGGGCGGCACCGACATGACCGCCGGGACTATCGAGATGAACCTCGCGCGTGGACGCCTGGAATGAGCGTTCGACGCAGGCCGCCATCTCGGCATCGATCCCGCCCGTCAACACGAAGATTTCGGGCGTCTGCTGGGCGCAAAGCGGCGCGCGCCCGCGTTCGCCGTAGGCCACACCCCCAAGGGTGGTGCAGGCCGAAAGCCCGGCCAGCAAGCCCAGGATGGTCGCCAGCCCCGGCATCCGCCGCATCGAGCCGCTCCGTGAATCGCCCGTCCTGTTAAAGACGGCAGGATCAGGTTTACGAAACGGGCGGGGCCGGGCAAGCGCAATCGACGTTCAGACCCAACCCGACCGCCCCGTTCGACATCGAACGGCTGGCGAGCGCTCAATGGCCCCTCGCCTCCAGGGAAAGGGCGCGAATGGGCGATGCGCCCATGACCGAGCTCAGGCGGGTCGTGACGCAAACCTGCGCGACAGGCGCAGTCCGTCGCGGATGTTGCGGCCCAGCAGGAAGATGTTGGACGCCCCGGCCAGAAGCTCCAGCGCCTGAACCGCGTAGAAGAGGGTGTCGAATTCTCCGGCCTGTGCCTTGAAGGACAGGAACAGGGCCGACGGAATGAGGATCAACAGACCCGTCGCCGCCACGATCGGCATCCGCCCACGCTTGGCGGCAATGACCGGACCCCGCATCCGGGCCGCCAATCGCACCCCCGTCGCCCCGGCCAGTGCCAGCGCCGGAACCAGGAGCAGAAACCCCCACGGAATGGTCGTCTTCACGGCCGTGACGGCGGCGTGGCCGCCGAACGTCTCCACCAGAACCGTGGAAATCCAGAAGGTGGCCACGAGGGAAAAGGCCAGGATGCCGGCGATGGCGTGGACGGCTTTTGTCATCTCTATTCTCCGCTATATATAGCTTCCTATATATTTGCATAGCATCCTATGTCAATGCTAGCTGGGCCCATGATCTTCTCGAAGGCGGGCTCCGCCGGCTACCTGATCAACCACCTCGCCCGCCGGTTCGCGCGCGGCCTGACCGCGCGGATCAAGCCCCTGGGCCTGTCCACCGGGGTGTTCCCCGCATTGCTAGAACTCTGGGAAAGTGACGGCCTCACCCAGAGCCAACTGGTTCAACGCCTGGATATTGAGCAGGCCACGATGGCCGGAACTCTGGCCCGGATGGAACGGGATGGACTGGTGGTGCGCCAACGCGACCCGGATGATGGGCGGGTTCAGCGGATCTGGCTGACGCCGCAGGCCCGAAGTCTGCAGCAGCCGGCAATCCAGGCCGCGCTGGACGAAAACACCGAGGCGCTGTCGGGCCTGACCCCGGCAGAGCGGCAGCAGTTCATCGCCCTGATGGTCAAGGTCCTGAAGACGAGCGGAGCCGCCCTCCCCTAGACTCCGCCCGGTCAAGACGGGGACGGAGCGACGGCGACCGTGACCATCCTTCTCGCCGGAATGACGGTTGGTTTACGCGCCAGCGGGGATTTTAAAGTCTTCGGCCACCCTTCGGTTAGAAAACGTCACTTGCCCGCGCGGTCGGTTGCGGGCGAAGCTGACACCCTTCGCTCGCGCCCGAGGCGAAGGTCATCGGCGCGCGCGATGCGGCTGGCCATACTGGCCGGCCATCTGTGTACGAGAAGGTTGGGGCCTCCATGTCGCACGACGATCAGCATCACGAGCCGGAGCCCGCAGCGGTGTCGTCGGCCACGGGCCTGGCCCCTGCCACGCCCCCGCCGCCCGGCGCGGCGGATCGGCCTGATCGGGTCGCACCGGAGCGGAGCGGCTCCCAGATGCCGGCCGAGGCGCGCGCGCCCGACGGGACGCTGCTCCCAATCCAGGACAGCGCTTATTTTTCCATGGACCCGGCAGCGAACGCACAGGTTTCTGCCCACATCGACGAGTACTTCAACCAGCCGCTAGACCTCTTTCCGTTTTGGGAAAGCGACGGCAAGCCGGACCGCTTCCATGTCCTGTTCGATCGCCAGATCCAGGAGCGTTTTCCGTCTGACGCGGGCATTCGCAGTCAAATCCACACCTATGGCCGCAGCGTCTTCCGACGTCTGATGACCCACTTCTCGATCAAGCGGATCCTGCAGGGGGCGACTCTGGCGAGTCTGGCGGCTCTGGTGTTGATGGGGCCGACCTGGTTTGCGGCCTTGACCGGTTCACAACCGCTGGGCCTGCTGTTGGCGGTGGTGGCCATGGCGGTGGGGTTCGGCCTGTGGTGGATCGTTCAGGCGATCCTGTTCACCCAGTACCGGTTTCGACTGGAAAACGACACCTATGAGCTGTCGCGCCGGATCGTCGAGCAGTCCCGCGAAATCCAGGCCCTGTTCACCCAGGGCCGGGCCATGGCCGACCAGGCCGAGACGCACTACCAGATGGACGGCAGGGGCTGGGGTCAGCGGTCGCTGTATCTGACGCGGCTGGTGATGTGGCTGGGCGCGCGCCTCGAATACCTTGAGAAATTCATCCAGATGGAGCTCTGGCGGATTCGCCGCGAGCGCTACTGGGTGCGCTGGCTCGGGCGGTTCGCGGTGCCGCTCGTCTATCTGATTTTCCTCGGTGTGCTGGCGCTCGAACAGCCCCCAAGTGGCGGCGAAACGGCCTTCCGCGGCCTGCAGGCCGTTGCCGCCCTTCTGGGCGGGGCGGTCAGCTGGTTCTCCTATTTCCGTTGGCAAACACCGATCGAGTTGATCCGGGACAAGCTGGGCGTCGACGGCTGGGTGCGGTATGCGTCCCTGGATGTCGACAATGCGGTGGCCGATCAGGTCCGGCGCGACAAGGAGCGGCTGGTCGAATACCGCGCCCTGACCCGCGGCGGCCGCTAGCCATCGCGACCGTCCGGCCGCCAGCACCTTGCCTGCGTGTCAGAACCGGTCGCGCCAAGGCCTGGCCTTCGCCCCAAAGCGGCCCCAGATTGGCGCTGTCTTGCCACGCCTCGGAACCAGCCCGGACCCTTCCATGAAACCGATCCACATCGCCCTCGCCGTCGCCTTCATTCTGTCGGCCTGTGGCAACGCCGACACCTCGCAGGCCCAGGATGGCCAGCTCGGCGAGCCGACGCGCCGCGCCCCGGAAACCCAGGGCGACCTCCAGGCCTCTTTCGCGCCGGTGGTCCAGGTCTCGGCCCCGGCCGTGGTCAATATTGCGGCCCAGACGGTGGTGCGCGAACGCGATCCCTTCTTCGAAATGTTCGGTCGCGGTCGCACCCGCGAGCGCGTCGGTCAGTCGGTCGGCTCTGGCGTCATCGTGCGCTCGGACGGCATCGTCGTGACCAACAACCACGTCATCGAAGGCGCGCGCCAGATCATGGTGACGCTAAACGACCGGCGCGAGTTTCCCGCCGAGATCATCCTGGCCGATCCACGCTCGGACCTGGCCGTCCTCAGGCTCGACACAGGCGGCGACCGGCTTCCGACCATGCCGATCGACGACGAGAGCCCCCTGCATGTCGGCGATCTGGTGCTGGCCATCGGCAATCCGTT
>CAUJHO010000031.1 GCA_963205025.1 Pseudomonadota bacterium
ACCCCGGTCGCCCCGGTCACGGCCACCAGAATGGTCACGCAGGTCAGGACCAGCACGATCGAGCCCGACCCCAGGCCCGGCTGCAGCGGATCACTGGCCCCGGCAAATCCATAGATCAGCCCGCCGATGGCCCCCGCCACCGCCCCGCCGGCGGTCCCCGCCAGCACCAGCCGCCAGGCCTCGGCCAGTCCGGGCGATGATGACGGCGCCGGCAATTCGGTCGCTGCCACCGGGGCCGCCATGACCACCGCCGCACCCGCACCCGCCTCCACGCCCGCGATAAAGCGATAGCCGTGCTTAGGCTCGGTGGCGATGAAGCGGGGCCGCCCGGCCTCGTCCCCCAGCGCCCGGCGCAGCGACCGCACACACTGGGTCAAGGCCTCATCGGTGACCGGCACGCCGCGCCAGACCTCCTCCAGAAACCGCTCCTTGGTGATCAGCTGACCGGGCGCGGACACCATCAGCACCAGGGCGTCAAAATAGCGCGCGCTCAGCTCGACGGCTTCACCGCCCCGCACCAGCCGCCGGTTGGTCACATCCAGTTCAAAGTCGCCGAAACGAAAGTGATCCGACAATTTCAGCGATTCCTCAGACCGTCCTCATGCCCCTCATCGCAAATGAGGTCAGGGTCCGTGTGTCACCCGAACCCGGAGCCAACGCAACCATGACCGCCCACGCCCAACCCCGCCGCCTCGACAATATCCTGCGCCTGATCATGTGGTGCGGCTTGCTGGCCCTGTGGCTGGTACCGCTGATCGCCAAACAGTTCACCGACGAAATCCAGTGGACGGTCTCGGATCATGTCTTCTGGGCCATCATGCTGATCGTGCCCGGTGCCATCGTCGACCTGACCAGCCGTCTGACGGGCGATTGGGCCTACCGGTTCGGCATCATCATCGCGCTGGGCACCGCCTTCGTCATCACCTGGGCCAATCTGGCGGTCGGCATCGTCGGCAATGAGGACAATCCGCTTAATCTGATCTTCTTCGGCGTCATCCTGGTGGCCCTGATCGGCGCGCCCCTGGTCGGCTTCAAGGCAGCGCGGATGCGCTGGGTGATGATCGCCACCGCCGTCGCACAAGTGTTGAGCGGCCTGGTCGCGCTCCAGGCTGAGGCCTTTGTGCTGGTCTTCTGCGGCATCGCCACAGCTCTGTGGCTGACATCGGCCGCCCTGTTCGGCAAGGCCGCGAAGGATCAGACGGCGGCCTAGCCTTGCGGCCGGCTCAGCGGCGGCGCAAAGTCCGCGACGATGATGATCCTGGTCTATTTCGGCACCTTCGCCCTGTTCTCTGTGATCTTCACCCGCGAAGTCATTGCGCCGGCGTCACGGGCGACCTGCGACAAGCGGTGGCGGCTCTATGCCGGGTCGCTGAACGCGCTGAATCTGGTTGTGGTGGTCGCCGCCGGCTTCCTGTTCCAGGGCTGGATCGCCGGTCATTCCTGGCTGAAGCTCGAAGGCAGGATCGACCCGATCAGCGGCGGACTGGTCACCTTCCTGACCGCCAGCTTCTTCGCCTATTGGTATCACCGCGCCATCCACAAGAGCGACCGGCTCTGGCGCTGGATCCATCAGCTCCATCACAGCCCGACGCGCATCGAGGCTCTGACCGCCTTCTATATTCACCCGCTCGACGGCCTGCTGGCGACCTTGCTCAATGCCGTGATCGCCTATGGTTTGCTCGGCGTCGGCCCTCTGTCGGCTGCGATCGGCCTGGGCTGCGTCACCGTCTTCAATCTGATCGCCCACGCCGATGTGAAGACGCCGTGGTGGCTGGGATTTGTCACCCAGCGACCCGAGATGCACCGCATCCACCATGAACGCGGCGCGCACCGGAACAACTATGGCTTGCCCGTGTGGGATCTACTGTTCGGCACCTGGCGCAATCCGCGGGCGGGCTGGGTCGAATGCGGTTTTCCCGACGACAAGGAGCGGCTGATCGGTCAGATGCTGATGATGAAGGATGTCGACGGCTGAGATCAGCCGCCTTCGCGGAGTGTACAGGCCATGATCCGGGCCGCATCCGGATCAGCCGATATCTGCGATAGAAGCTCGGCCCTGACCTCAGCGGGAAGCTGCCTGGCAAACTCCTCAAGGACCCGGCGCACATCTTCCGGCGACAGTCCACACTGCCCCAGCCCGGCAACGGTCGAGGATGTCGCGGCCGGGCCAGCCGGGGCCTGAGCCGGTTCAGGGGCTTCGCGACGGGGCTGACGTTCCATCTCGCGGCGCGTGGCGACCGGCAGCTCCATCCAGCGCCGATCTCCGATCAGTTCGATAGCGCGCGGCGCGATAATTTCGCGGCGTGAGTTCCCGACGAGCGGCAGGGCAACGACCGACTCCAGTTCGCCGGAGATGGTTCCCGCCAGATGCGCGACACACTGTTGCGGCTCGAAGCGCGCCTCATAGCGAACGCGTAGCAAGCCCGGCTCCGCAGCGACCACGGTGATGCTGCCCTCGCCATGATTGCTGCTGGGCAGGCTCATGCCGCGCTGCTCCAGGGTCATGTCCTCATAGCCGACCGAAGCATCCGCCGGATAGGTGCCCGGACCGGTGATCGGACGGCGCGGTGTCAGGCTGAATGTAACCTGGCGCGGTTGAAGATCCTCCAGGCTACCCATGGATCCGCCTTGGGCGGCGGCCATCGCCTGAGCCCCAAGACCCGCCATCTGAGCCATGCGTGCCTCGCACACTGCGGCAGGAGAGCCCGGCGGTGCCCCTGGGACCGCAGCCGCAAACAGGGCCAATTGGACGCGACCGCAATCGTTCATTTCGCGCTGCAGGTCGCGCGCGCCCACGGACAGCAGGTGGCCTTCGATCGAAAAGTCCTCGGCATCCACGGCCGCCGCCTGAAAGGCCAGGGAAGGCATCTGATGGACCGGGGCCACATTGAGCGGCAACGGTCGCTGGTCATGACAGGGATCACCGTCTTCGGTGTGCATGGTGCCCCTCAGGGCCTGGCGAGCTTCGTGAGCACCGGATCCGAGGGTGAGGTCCAGGTCCATGGGGCGGGTCCGAGCATCACTGTCTGGATGCAGATTGGTGAACACCAGCGTCATGCGATCATCATTGAAGGCATCGTCCGGGCGGAACACGACCTCCCAGGTCTTGACCGCTTCCCCACTGCGGGCGTTTTCAACCACCAGACCCGGACGAATGATTGGGACGTTGCCGCGTTCGCCCTCGATCGTGACCTGGCCGCCCCGTTCAACCTGGATAGGTGGCTCCCAGTTCTGATCGGCCGACAGGTGCAAGGCATCAAGGCCCGCTGCATCGACCCCTGGAGCGCGCGCCACAAGGGTGAAGGTCGGCGGAAGTTCGGGGTCCGGTCGCGACCCGGCCCAGGACACCACGAGACAGTTGGAGGCTGCCATCGGGACATTCAATCGGAGTTCGGCAGCAGCAACAGTCCGCGACAGGGTCACGGCTTGACAACCCGGCCCGGTATTGGATGTCACCATGTCGGCCTGCCACTGATCGCGCCGAAACACGCCCTGACCATAGAGCTGGGGGTCGGCGTGCCAGGCCGCCGTCACGCCGACCCAGTTCGTGACGGGCAATCTGCGATTCAGGCCGATCGCCGGGTCGCCCGCCTGCCGCAGCGAAGCGTCGAACCACGCCCGCACCGCAGAATCCGAATCGGCCGACGGCG
Organism: Pseudomonadota bacterium; assembly: GCA_963205025.1. Taxonomy (GTDB): domain Bacteria; phylum Pseudomonadota; class Alphaproteobacteria; order Caulobacterales; family Caulobacteraceae; genus Brevundimonas. The sequence continues at coordinate 3,651 of CAUJHO010000031.1, forward strand.
CGCTGTCGAAAAGCGGACGCAGGTAGTCCCAGTCCGTGAGGAGGCCGATGAAGTGCCAGACCCAGGAATCGCCGTCGCCATCGTCTTCGACGGAGAACAAGGGACGGTCGATGCGGCGACGCCCTGCGATCAGGCGCGCCAGCCCGCTGGGCGAGTCCAGCTCCCCGCCGTCCGGAAACTGGCTGACGCCCATTCGGCGAAAGATACGACCGATGATCTGGCCATCCCACACATCACCATCGCGGGTCTGATGGCCTTCAAGCGCCGATAGCCCCATCGCTTCGCCGAGCGCGCTGACCGCCAGGATGGTGGATGTGGCCTCGACGTCGCGGGGCAAACGGGGCGGCATCTGGAGGTGCTCTTCGCAGAAGCCCCTCATCTGACGCCATCCGATGAGCATGGCCATGTAGGCCTCTGGATGCGCTTCGAGCCAGGTATTTGAACGCGGTCCGTCGAACCATGCGGCCGAGACCGGCAGATACTCCGTAGAACCCTGAACGCCGCACCCCCCTGAGAAGACGTAGGCATCCTCGCTCATTCGGATCATCACACCGATCCTTCGGTCCGGACCCGGCTGCGGCGGCTGGAAGGCTGCGGCGCTGTTCACACCCGAGAGGCCGAAGAGGAGTCCCGTCTGGGGGTATCTCGCAAGAATGTGGTCGGCCGCAGACTCAAGACGCGCTGTTTCAGCGGGGTCGCGGGGCGGGGTGCCGACATAGCTGCTCTCAGCCGCCGGATCGTGCCAACGCGGCGGTGGCGGCTCGCCTTGCCACACCCGCAGGGTCGGCGGTGCCTCGGGCTGGGCCTGGGCCGACACCCCAAAGCCAAGGCCCGCCAGGATCGCCACGCTCGAAACGAACCCTGCCTTCAGATTGATCATGATCCGCCCTTCCACCGTGCGAAGGGGAGAACGGTGGCGGGAGCCAAAAGCGGACAGCCGCCCGAGGCCCGGCAAGACCGATGGGATTGCCTAGGCCGCCTCTTCCTTGGCCAGGATTTCCCCGACGGTCGGTCGATCCTGGAGCACGATCATCTCGATGTCGCTGCGTTTGACGATCTCGCCACAGCAATCACAGGCCACGCGGGGCTGGAGTTGCTGGCCGCAGGGAATGTGTTTGAACACCACCCCGGCTTCCATCTCGCCATACAGGTGCTTGGCACCCCAGGCGTGCATGGTCACCAGAACATCGGCCAGATCCTTGCCCTTCTGGGTCAGGACATATTCATTGCGCGGCGGTCGCTCGGAATACTGGCGGGGCTCCAGGACGCCATGGGCCACCAGGGTCTTGAGCCGCGAGGCCAGGACGTTGCGGGCCACGCCCAGACGCTCCTGCCACTGTTCAAAGCGGCTGATGCCCTTGAAGGCATCACGGATGACCAGCAGGGTCCACGGATCGCCGATGACCTCGAGGGTGGCGGCGATTGAACAGCTCTGATCGGAATAGTCGGCGGTGCGTCCCATGCGACCAAAAGTGACCTTCCGTCACCCATTTGGCAAGTGGGTTGCGATTCCGAACGCGACCAATTAGGTTTTTAAACGCAACGATATGGGCTGGCCCTGGCCTCGCGTCGTCGCCAACCTGCTGACCGGGGCGGGGCGCTTGCGTCTTCGCCCCGTTTTCGCCAAGCGGATTCTATGGCCGACACCCTCCCTGTCCTGACCCGTGACCCGACGCTGGAAGAGGCCCTGACCCTGCGCCCTGAGGCCGGGGGCCTGAGCGCCCATCTCACCGGCAGCTTCTCCAACGGCCCCCAGATCGGCCCGCCGGAGGCCGGGGCCCCGTTCGGAGGTCTGATGGCGGCGCTGGCGGCGCGCACCATGCGTCAGGGCCTGGATCTGAAGGTTCCCTTGCGAAGCCTGTCGGTCCAGTTTCTCGCCGCCGCCCGCTTCGATCAGGACATCATTTTCCACCCCCGCAAACTGCGCGGCGGCCGTCGTGTCGCCTATACGGCGGTCGAGGCCGGACAGGGCGACCGGCCGGCGCTTCACGCCACAGCCACCTGGGGTGTGGATTCCGAGGCCGTGGCCCTGACACCCCTGACCAGGGTGCCGCCCTCGCGTGACGCCCTGTCTGCCGGTGGCCAGGTTGAAAACCCCATCGCGCCCTGGTTCACCCGCCACATCGACTATGTCTATGAGAACGGCCCCAATATCCTGGGCGGCAATCTCGGTCGGCCTGCCGTCGAACGGCTCTGGATGCGGACCACCGACGGTGCCCCGCTGGATGCCGACCGGCTCTGTTTCCTGCTCGATGCGCTCTATCCCCCGGCCTGGACGGCGCTGGCGTCGCCGCCGATGATGACCTCGGTGGATCTGCGCTATGACATCCTGACCGACCCGACGCCGGAGCAATGCCCGGACGGCTGGGCCTTCTTCGAGTTCAGCCTGCTCGACCTCGGCCTCGGCTGGACGGTCGATGACTGTACCTGCTGGGCTGCCGACGGTACGCCGCTGGCTCTGGCCCGCCAGCGCCGCAAGCTGCTCTGAGCGCGCGCCGGCGTGACCTCGGCGACGACAAGCCCTATATCGCCGCCAACCACTTCGCTTCAGGACATCTCCCCATGACCCAGGCTAACGACCCCGTCGTCATCGTCTCCTTCGCCCGCACGCCCATGGGCGGCTTCCAGGGCGTCCTGTCAGGGGTCAAGGCGACCGATCTGGGGGCCCAGGCCGTCAAGGCCGCCGTCGAGCGCGCCGGGGTCGCGGCCGACAAGGTCGATCAGATCTTCATGGGCTGCGTCCTGCCTGCCGGCCTCGGCCAGGCCCCGGCCCGCCAGGCGGCGCTCGGCGCCGGTCTGGGCCTCAACACCGAGGCCACCACCGTCAACAAGATGTGCGGCTCGGGCCTCCAGGCCGCCGCCATGGCCCATGATGCGCTGAAGGCCGGGACTGCCGACGTCATCGTCGCAGGCGGCATGGAGAGCATGACCGGCGCTCCCTACGTCATGGCCAAGCACCGCGGCGGGGCCCGCATCGGCCACGATGTCATCTCCGACACCATGTATCTGGACGGACTGGAAGACGCCTATACGCCCGGCAAGCTGATGGGCGCCTTCGCCGAGGATTCGGCGGGCCAGTACCAGTTCACCCGCGAACAGCAGGACGCCTACGCCATCGAGAGCCTGGCTCGCGCCAACGCTGCCATCGCCTCCGGGGCCTTCAAGGCCGAGATCACCCCGGTCGAGGTCAAGACCCGCGCCGGCACCGAGACCGTCGACACCGACGAACAGCCCGGCAAGGCCCGCCCCGACAAGATCCCGACCCTGCGTCCCGCCTTCGCCAAGGACGGCACCATCACCGCCGCCAATGCCTCGTCGATCTCGGACGGGGCCGCCGCCCTGGTGATGACGCGCGAATCCACCGCCCGTGAGCTGGGCCTGCCGATCGTCGCGCGTGTCGTGGCCCACGCCGCCCACGCCCATGAGCCGGCCCTGTTCACCACCGCCCCGGTCCCGGCCATGCAGAAGGCGCTCGACAAGGCCGGTTGGTCGGTCGAGGACGTCGATCTGTGGGAAATCAATGAGGCCTTCGCGGTCGTGCCCATGATCGCCATGCAGGAGATGGGCATCCCCCACGACAAGGTGAACGTGAACGGCGGGGCCTGTGCCTTGGGCCACCCCATCGGGGCCTCGGGCGCGCGCGTCATGGCCACCCTGCTGGGCGCGCTCCAGACCCGCGGCAAGAAGACCGGCGTGGCGTCCCTGTGCATCGGCGGCGGCGAAGCCGTGGCCATGGCGGTCGAACTAGCCTGACGTCGCGATTGCATTTCGGCGCGGTCGGCCCCTAGATCAGGTTCGCGTCGGAGGGCCCATGGATCGAGAGTTTCGTATCGCCGCCATTCTGGTGGGGTTGATCGCCGCCTGGGTCATCGGGCTGGTGCTGCTGGTGCGCTACGCCGTGCCGATGGTGCTGGAGGCCCGCTTTACGGGTGCCATGTTCGTCGCTTCGCTGATCGGCATCGTCGGAGTCCTGGCTCTGGTCTGGGCGGCGTCGAGGATCTTTTGCTGGGCGCGCGCCGCCTTTCGCCGCTAGGGAATGAGCATGACAGACACCAGCAACGGCCTTCGCCGCCGCACGCCATTCGGAGCGCGCCCCTCCATCCCGCGCACCTTGGGTATGGTGGCGGCCGCGATCCTGCTGATCATCGCTTCGGCCATCACCGTAACCTCATGCAGCGTCACGGTCGAAAGCGGCTATATGGGCATCAAGACCACCCGCTTCGGGGCCAATCCGGGCGTTCAGCGCGCCGAACTGGGGCCGGGTTTCCACTGGGAAGGCATCGGCGAGAAGATCCGCACCTATCCGACGCTCCAGCGCACCTACAGCTACACCCGCGAGCCGAATGAATACGGCTCCGAGAACGAGGAAATCACCTTCTCGGACATTCTGGGCCTGCCGATGTCGGCCGATGTGGCCCTGACCTTCCGCGTGCGTGAGGACCGGGCGGCGGATCTGTTCGCCACCTGGCGTCAGGAGTTCGACGTCTTCATCGACGGGCCGCTGCGGACCTCGGTGCGCGCCGCCATCGCCCGTGAAACCGAAAAGCTGCCGGTCGCCTGCAACGCCCAGGCCTCGGCGACCCCGGCGGTCCAGCCGATCGCCCCGGCCGCCGCCGAAACCGACGCTCCGGTCGTCGCCGCTGGCGACGATCCCGACTGTCCCGGCCAGCTGATCGGCCCCGGCCGTCAGGTGGCGCTCCAGGCCGCCATGCGCGCGCTCCAGCGCGAGTGGGGACCGCAAGGACTCGAGATCATCCGCATGGAGTGGGTCGGCTCGATCCGCTATCCCGAGAGCGTTCTGGCCGCCATCCAGGCCCGCACCACCGCTGAACAGAACACCCGCGCGGCGCTGGAACGGGTCAATCTGGAGCGCGCCAATGCCGAGGCCCGCATCGCCCAGGCACGCGGTCAGGCCGAGGCCAACCGGCTGCTGGCCGAATCCATCCGCTCCAACCCCGAGGTCGTGCGCCTCAGGGAGGTCGAACGCACCCTCGGCATCTGTCCGCTCGAGGCCGAGACCTGCGTGGTCGGATCGGACGTCAACGTCTCGGCCCTGATTGCCGAGCGCGACGGGGCCGGCAGTAACCGCTAGCGCACGCGCCGGCCCATGTCCCGGCCCATATCCTGACCCGCTTGCGTAGGGCCGGCGCGACGGTCACAGCCGTCGCCCGGCTCATGTCACCGCCACCACCTCGACCGCCTGGCCGTTCACCGTGGCGTCTTCGCCGACGCCCTTTCCGAGCAGGGCGCGCGCCAGCGGTGACACATGGCTGACGGAGCCCTTCGCCGGATCCGCCTGATCCTCACCAACGATGGTCCAGGTCTGGGTACGGCCATCCTCGCGCGCGATCGTGACCGAACCGCCGAAGCGAACGCGACCGTCCGGCTCCGTCTCGATCAGTTGGGCACTGGCGCGGCGCGCCGCCCAATAGCGCAGGTCGCGCGTGGCCCGGGCCATGGCCGTTCGGTCCGCCTCGATGTCGCCCCTGGCCTGGGCGGCGGCGTAGGCGGCCTTGGCGTCGGTCAGTTCAGCCTCGATCTGCGCCAGCCCCGTGGCCGTGACCAGATTCGGATGAGACGAGATCGGGCGGTCCGGCAGGTCGGCCGCCGTGGCTTCCAGATCTTCCTCGCGGGTGAAGGCGACGCTCATGCGCCGACCATAGCTGCGGCCCTATTCCGCCGCCAGCGGCAGGTCGTCATTGGCGGCTTCAACCACATCCGGGTCAGTCGGCCCGAACAGCAACCACGAAAAGTCCGCCTCGCGCCTCTCTGGGGCCGCCATCAGACGGCTCAGGGCGCGTGAACCGAGCGTTCTTAGAACCATGCGAGTCCCTCCCTCGATAATGAGAATGACTCGCATATTAGATGGGCGCAACCGTCTGGGGCGCGATTGCGCCCATCGGTCGCATCACTGCGCCAGGAAGGTGTCCACAATCTCGGCGAAGCGCGCCGGCTGATCGGCCATGATGAAGTGGCGCGAGCCGTCGACCCGGATCAGGCGCACACCCGCCAGACCGGCGTACTCGCGCGTCCACATCGCGTCCGCCATGACCGAGGGCGCGCCGCCGTCATCATCGGCGGCATAGACGGCCCAGACCGGCGTGGTCATGGCTGCCAGCAGAGGCCGGGCATCGGTGGTCATCACCTCAAGGATGGCGGTCGCCAGGGCCTGGCGGTCGCTGGCCACGGCCCAGTCGACCATGGCGGCCTGGGTCGCCGGATCACGGGACAGGCCGGGCGCACCCAGGGCCTGGCCGGCGCGGAAGGCCTCGGGGTCAGACGTCAGCATCATCCCGGCTGCCCGTTCGGCGAAGGGCCGCGCAGTCTCGGGCGTCGCGGTCGGGCCATACAGGGCCGAAAAGAACGGCAGGCTGTCGACGCTCATCACCCGCCCGATCAGATCGGGGTGCTGCTGGGCCAGCATCAGGGCGCAGAGGCCCCCCATGGAGTGGCCGATGACGCCCGGCTGATCCAGGCCACCCTCGCGGACATAGCGGGCCAGCTCATCCAGCGCCGGTTGCAGGAAGGGGCCGTTGCCGTGGCTCCACGGCTCGCCGGCGAAGCCGGCCAGCTGGATCAGATGCACCCGGTGGGTGGCGGCCAGCCGCTGACCCTCAGCGCGCCAGACCTCTCGCGAGGAGGCATAGCCGGGGATCAGGATCACATCGGGGCCGGAGCCGATCACCTCCACCGAGATCCGATCTGAGGCAAAGGCGGGGGTGGACTGGACGGTCTCGGCGCGGGCGGCACCGACCGCCACACCGGCGAGCAACAGCGCCAGGGCGACGAAGACGGCGCGCGACGGCTTGCCCGCCGTCTGGCGAGGGAAACGAAACATGGGGCTCTCCTGAGGGTCGGGTCGCGCGGCCTCAGCCGTGCGGGTTCTCGAATATCGTCTCGACCGGCTGGTCGAACAGGGCGGCGATCCGGTAGGCGAGGTCCAGCGACGGATCGTGTTTTTCGGTCTCCAGGGCATTGATCGCCTGGCGGCTGACACCCAGCGCCTTGCCCAGATCTTCCTGGGTCCAGCCCCTCTCGGCGCGCAGGACTCGGAGGCGGTTCTTCATGTCCGGGTGCTCTGGATGAACGGCGCGGTGACACCCCAGAAGAACCAGAACAGCGGATAGATCAACCAGGCGTCGATGTGCGGCGCACCGGCCAGGGTTTCGCCGAACCCCCAGAACACCGCCGTCGCCAGGGTCAGGCCCGTCGCAATAATGAACTGTCGAGCCGTGAGGGCGCGGACGAACTCGTCACTCTCGCGCATCAGGCTCAGCGTCGCCCCCAGCTGGCCGATCACCGGGGCCGACAGGGCCGCCGCCAGAACCCAGGCCGCCGGCTGGCCCTCGATCTCGTCGAAGGCCCCAAGGATCATGGCCGCACAGATCGCGACATAGGGCACCATGAAGGCCCATGTTCGCAGAACATAGCGCCGATGCGCCGGGGTTCTGTTTCGCCAAAGACTCAACATGTCAGCTCGCCCTTCCAGAATGTAAGTTCAACATGACATGGCCGTCATGTCGGGTCAAGCTGACTTTTTGTGAGGTCATACTGACATTCGGGGTGGCGTCTCCACAAGGTTTTGGCGTTGTGGCTCGCGGCCTGCTACGCCAAGACCATGACTGATGATGACACGACTGATCCTGGTGTTCCGCCGCCCGACATTCGCGGTCGCCGGCTTGACCATCCGGGGTCAAAAGCACTGCAAGCGGAGCTCCTCCAGCTGACGGAGTCTCGGCCGCTGGAGATTTTGGTCCCTGGCAACGACCCCGAAGCTCAAACCTTCGCCCAGATGATCGAGGCGCTGATGACTGAGAACGGTCGTGCCTGCACGATCCAGCAGGTGACGTTCCAACCGCCATTCCGAGGTCTTCACACCCATGAAGGCGAAGACCGGATTCAGCTCGCCATCGGCCACCGCTGAATCACCTCGGTCGCGCGGCAGCGATTGCCCCGTTCGCGTGTTTCGGCCAAGGTTGAAATCCAGAATTCTCGGGAGGGACTGGTATGCGTTGGCAGGGCGGACGTCGCGGCGGCGGAATCGATGATCGGCGCGGTATGGGCGCGGGTGGCGTCGTCGGCGGCGGCCTGGGCGTGATGGTGTTGGCACTCGTCGGCTATATCTTCCTCGGCATCGACCCGAATGTGACCACCCAGGTCGCGACGCAGCTGGGGATGGGCCAGGGGGGCAGCACCCAGGGCGACATCGGCTCACCCGACGATCCGGCCGCGCAGTTCGTCGAGGTCATCCAGACCAGCACCACCGATGTCTGGTCCCAGCTGATCCCTGGCTACGAACAGCCTCAGGTCGTCATCTATGAAGGCGGCACCGGCACAGCCTGCGGCCTCGGTCAGGCGGCGATGGGGCCCTTCTATTGCCCGCTGGATCGCCAAGTCTATCTGGACCTGGGGTTCTGGAACACCATGTCCGAGCAACTGGGGGCCAGCGGCGATTTCGCCCAGGCCTATGTCATCGCCCACGAAGTCGGCCACCATGTTCAGACGCTGGACGGAACGGCCGACCGTGTTCGCCAGGCCCAGTCCCAGGCCCGCAGCCAGGCCGAGGCCAATCAGTGGCAGGTGGCCATGGAGCTTCAGGCCGACTGTTACGCCGGCGTCTGGGCCGCCCGCGTGGGCCAGGCCTCCAACGGTCAGGTGACGCTGGAGCCCGGCGACATCGAAGAGGGGCTGAACGCCGCCTCGCGCATCGGCGACGATGTGCTGTCCGGTGGCCGCGCCAGCCCCGAGAGCTTCACTCATGGCTCGTCCGAACAGCGGGTCGAATGGCTTCGCCGCGGCCTGCAGAGCGGCGATCCGGCCCAATGTGACACCTTTGGCTCGGGCCGGGGCTGACCGCAACCCGACCGCGTGACATCAACCGGGGGCGACCTTGAACCGAGCCTGGATCATCGGCGTAGGACTGGTCGGGCTGGTGGGCCTGGCGATCCTGGTGCTGGTGCGGCCGGTGCCGCCGTCGCCCGATCCTGAGGCGCGCGCCATGCAGCAGTTGAGGGATGCCAGCATCCGCCCCGTCGAGGTCCAGTTCCTGCGCGCCTCGCTGCGCGATCCAGATGTGGTGTGCGGCCTGGCGGTGGTTGAACGACAGGATCAGGGGCCGGAGCAGGCCTGGTTCGTCTCGACACCCGACCGCGTCATCCTCGGGCGCGAGGGCAATCCGGCGGTGGTCGCCGCGCGGGATCGCTATTGCCGTGGCATGTTCCCGGTGGAGCCAACACCCGCACCATGACTGCGCTGCCCCAACCCACAGCCGGCGTCTTTGACGGCCGCACCCACCTGTTGCCGGTGCGGGTCTATTACGAAGACACCGACTTCACCGGCCTGGTCTATCACGCCAACTATCTGCGCTATTTCGAGCGCGGACGGTCGGACTTCCTGCGGCTGGTGTCGATCGGCCACGCCGATCTGCTGGAGCAGGCCGAGCCCCTGGCCTTTGTCGTCACCCACATGGATATCCGCTTTCGGGGGGCGGCCCGGATCGACGACGCCCTGGTGGTCCGCACCCTCTATGAGGCGATCAAGGGGCCCCGCCTGATCATCCGTCAGACCCTGGTTCGCGGTGATGAGGTTCTGACCCAGGCCGAGGTCGAGGCGGCCTGTATCGACCTGTCCGGGCGCCCCCGCCGGCCGCCGCCTGAGCTGAAATCGGCGCTGGCTCCGCTGCTTTTGCCTTAGAAACGTCACGGCTCGCCGCTTGTGTGAGCGGCACCGATCCTGCAAGCGGAACGGTGACCGATTCGTCAGCCGGAGTTCTCCATGCCCGCCACCGCGACCGCCGCCGAGGCGCTCAATGTGATCAACCTGTTCATGAACGCCGACTGGGTGATCAAGGGCGTGATTGTCGGCCTGGCCCTGGCGTCCCTGTGGTCCTGGGCCGTGATCATTGATCGCGCCGCCCGGTTCATCACCCTGAATCGCCAGGCCAACGCCTTCGAAGCGGCCCTGTCGAGCGGGCGCTCGCTGGAAGATCTGGCTCAGCAGGCCGGTCCCAATCCGCGTCAGCCGCTGCCACGGATGCTGGTCGCCGCCATCCGCGACTGGCGCGAGGCCCGCTCCGGCGGTGCCCTGACCGATGCCCAGGCAGGCCTGCTGATCGCGCGCATCGACCGGACCCTGGACGCCATCATCGCCCGGGAGGGCCAGAGTGCCGAGGAAGGCCTGGGCGTCCTGTCGGTGGTTGCCACCTCGTCGCCCTTTATCGGTCTGTTCGGGACCGTTTACGGGATCATGCACGCCTTCGGAGAGATCGCGGCCCAGGGCAACACCAACCTGACCACCGTGGCCCCGGCTATCGCCGAGGCCCTGTTCGCCACCGGTATCGGGCTGGCCGCCGCCATCCCGGCCTATATCGCCTACAACAAATTCTCGATCGACGCGGGCAAGTTCACCGGCCGGCTGGAGACCTTTGCCGACGACCTGCAGGCCGCCATCGCCCGGCGCCTGGGTGAACCTTCACCGCCTCCGGCGGCACCGACGGCGGGCTTCTACCAGACCCAGACCCGCCCGGAGACGTTCTGAGATGGCCCTGGGGGCCCCGGGGCCGGGCGGACGGGGGCGTGGCCGTCGTCGCGCTCGCAGACGCCCCCTGTCCGAGATCAACGTCACGCCGCTGGTCGATGTCATGTTGGTGCTGCTGATCATCTTCATGGTCGCAGCGCCGTTGTTGACCGTGGCCGTGCCGCTGGAACTGCCCAAGACAGACGCCGGCTCAGTCGAGCAGATCGAAGAGCCGATCACCGTCTCGATCCAGCGCAACGGCTCGATCTACATCGACGAAGACCCCGCCACCCTGGATCAGCTGGGCCCGCGCGTCAGCGCCATGGCCGGCAACAATCTGGAGCGACCGATCTTCGTGCGCGGCGATGCCCAGGCTCCCTACGGCACCGTCGCCCAGGTCATGGGCCGGCTGTCGGCGAGCGGATTCACCCGGCTGAACCTGGTGACGGACAGCGCCGCCCCGGCGACGCGGGCCGCTGCGCCCGCGGTCGCCCAAGAGGCACCGGAGGCTCCCTAGGATCATGCGTCGGGCGCTGAGCATCCTGGGATCGGTCGTGCTGCACGTCGGCGTGCTGGCGCTCGCCCTGGTCGCCATGCTGTTCCGGCCCCAGCCGCCGGAGATCCAGATCGGCTCAGTGCCCGTCACCGTTGTCTCGGAAATCGAGCGCCAGGCCGCCCCGACCCCGGCTCCCGCTGAAGAGTTGTCCGAAGAGGTGACGCCCGACGCCGTCGAGACCTCCGAGCCGGAGGTGCCCGAACCCGCGCCGACGCCGACCCCGCCGCGCCCGACACCGCCTCGCCAGACACCGCCGCGACCGACCCCGACCCCGACGCCGACACCCAGGCCACAACCCCGGCCGACCCCGCGGCCGGAGCGCCCGACCCCGCCCCGGCGTGAAACCGAGGCGCTGGATCTCAATGACCTGACCGGCGGCGGTCAGCGCCAGCCGACCCGTCCGACCCGGCCCGGTCGCCCCGCGACGGAATCCGGAGCCGGCGATGCCCCGGTCGCCACCGGTCAGCAGGTGGCCCTGTTTGGGCGTCAGGTCATTCCGCACTGGAACCTGACCTTCTGCGAGATGGCCGGTGGCGATGACCTGACCATTCGCATGCGGCTGACGATCGATGCGCGAGGACGCATCATCGAAGGGCCGACACTGATAAGTCCACAATCCGGGTCGGTGTGGCGCGCGGCGTCCGAGAGCGCCCTGCGGGCGACGCGGGCCGCCGCCCCATACGATGTTCCCGACGGCTATCAGAGTTCGAGCGTCACCTTCCAGTTTGAGACGGACGACGCCTGCAACTAGGGGCGTCAGGTGCCATCACCTCGACGGAAGCCCAGCTTCGCCGTATCGTCGCCGCAATAGCCGTTCACCACTCTCTAAGGGACGCAACGACAGATGGGGGCGTCCCGCCATTCGTCTGATGGAGCGCCCATGCGCCTGACCGCTCTGATCGCCCCCCTTTTTCTCGCCGCCGTCGCGGTGAGCCAACCCGCCCTGGCCCAGACACCCCAGCCGGCTGACGACGTCGTGGTCATTTCCGAGGGTGTCCTGCGCGATCTGCCGATCGCCATCGCCCCGTTCCAGGGTCGGTACGGCAATGAAATCTCTCAAGTTATTTCGGCCAATCTGGAACGCTCCGGCTTTTTCGATCCCATCGACCCGGCCGCCTTCATCGAACGGAATCCGGGCGTCGACGTCGAGCCCCAGTTCGACCAATGGACCCAGATCAACGCCCAGACCCTGCTGGTCGGCACCGTCAGCGTCGATGCCGACGGCCGGCTGCGGGTCAATTTCCGGCTGTGGGACACGGTCCAGCAGACCCAGCTCTTGGGCTTCCAGTTCACCTCGACGCCGGAAAACTGGCGCCGGGTCGCCCACAAGATTTCGGACGCCGTCTATCAGCGCCTGACCGGCGAGCTGGGCTATTTCGACACCCGCATCGTCTTCGTGGCCGAGGAAGGCACCGGCCCCGGTCGGCGCACGCGCCTGGGCGTCATGGATCAGGACGGGTTCAACCCGTCATACCTGCCCGCCACCGACGCCATCGTGATGACGCCGCGCTTCTCGTCGACCCACCAGCGGGTGACCTATATGGCGCTGGGCGAGGACTATACGCGGATCTATCTGCTCGACCTGGAGACGGGCCGTCAGGAGAGCCTGGGCGAATTCCAGGGCGTCGTCTTCGCGCCGCGCTTTTCGCCCGATGGTCGCCGTATCGCCTTCTCGCTGGAGCGGGGCGGCAACTCCGACATCTATGTGATGACCCTGCAGGGCCGCCAGCTGACGCGCCTGACCTCGGATCCCGGCATCGACACCTCGCCGTCCTTCTCACCGGACGGCTCGCGCATCGTCTTCAACTCGGATCGGGGCGGGCGTCCGCGCCTGTACATCATGGGGGCGGACGGTTCGGGCCAACGACCGATTTCCTCCGGTTCGGGCAACTATCACACGCCGGTCTGGAGCCCCTGTGGCGACATGATCGCCTTCACCAAACAACAGGGCGGCCGCTTCCACATCGGGGTGATGAACACCTCGGGATCGGGCGAGCGCATCCTGTCGTCCAGCTACTATCAGGAGGGGCCGACCTGGGCCCCCAACGGTCGCTATCTGATGTTCTTCCGGGGCGAGGCCGGCGAAAGCCCGCACCTGTGGATCACCGATGTGACCGGTCGCATCCTGCGCCCGGCCCCCTATGGCGGGGCGGCCTCCGACCCGGCCTGGTCGCCGCTCCTGGACCCGCCGGCGGCGGACTTCGGTGGGGCCGTCGGGGCCTCGGGCGGAAGCTGTCTCGCCAGTGGCGGGTAAAGGTCAACTTGCTGTTATCCCCATGGTGGAAACCCCAACACCTGCCTAGGACTTTCACTAAGCTCCGCCGTACCGTTTTACGGCCTCCCGAGAGGACAAATCGATGATCCAGTCTCCCCTGAAGTCGACCGCCATCGTCGTCGCCGCCGTCGCCATGATCGCTGCGGCGGGATGTACGCGCCGCGCGCCGGCCCCAACCCCCATGGAGCCCACCGCCCCGACCCAGCCGACCGGTCCGACAGGCCCGTCGGTGCCGACCGGCCCCGTCACGGGTGGCCAGATCGCGGCCGGATCGATCCGCGACTTCACCATCAATGTCGGCGACCGGGTCTATTTCGACTTCGATTCCTATTCGATCCGCTCGGACGCCTCGCGCATTCTCGCCGCCCAGGCCGCCTGGCTGTCACGCTATCCGCAGGTTCAGGTCCGCATCGAGGGCAATGCCGACGAGCGCGGAACGCGGGAATACAACCTCGCCCTTGGGGCCCGCCGGGCCGAGGCGGTCCGCAGCTTCCTGATCGCCAACGGCATTCCGGCCAGCCGCATCGACACCATCTCCTACGGCAAGGAGCGCCCGATCGCCTTCGGCTCGAACGAGCAGGCCTGGGCCCAGAACCGGAACGCCCACACCACCATCACGGGCGGCGCGCCTCAGTAACCTGTGAACGGCGCGTGCCGCCGCGCGCGCCGTCCGCCTTGCCTGGGAGGGGCCCAACCATGACCCGGATGTCCTCGTCGCCGATCGGTCGGCTGGCGGTCGGCCTCGTCCCGACCCTGGCGCTGACGCTCGGCGCGGCGCTCGGTGCGGTCGTCGTCTCCGGCGGGCCGGCGGTCGCCCAGACACAGGTGCAGCCGCCGCCCATCGCCTGGGACGAACGGCGGCTCGAACGTCTGGACCGCAACGTCCGCCGGCTGGAGCGGGCCCTGACCCAGCGCAACGCCGCCGGCGATCCGGTCATCATCGAGGCCGACCCCGAGGTCGTGGCCCTGATGGGACGGGTCGATCTGATGGATCAGAGGCTGTCCGACCTGGAAGCCACCCTGGTTCGGATGAACAGCGAAACCGAACGGCTGACCGTCGAGCTCGAAGCCGCCGAGCGAGCCAATCGCGACCTGATCGGCCGTCTCGATGCCCTGACCCGCCAAGTGGCCGAGCTGGAGTCGGCCCGGGCCGAGGCCGAGGCGGCCGCCGTCGCTGACACCTCTTTGCAACCACGTTCCCCCAGCGGCTCGGACACCGGAGATTTTGACGCCGCCATGCGTCTGGTGCGCGACGGTGACACCGCCGCGGCGACCGAAGCCTTTGAACTGTTCATCGTCACCTGGCCCGAGAGCCCGCGGCTGGGCGAGGCCCACTATCGGCTGGCGGATCTGCTCGCCGGTGCCGACGATGCGGACGGGGCCGTCCAGGAGTATGCGCGCGCGCTACGCGGCTGGCCGGCGACCAACTGGGGGGCGGAAGCGACCCTCAGGCTGGCGGCCCTCCTGATGGGGACCAACCGCAATGAACAGGCCTGTCAGGCCCTTGGCGAGTTTGATCGGCGCTATGCCGAACGCGCCAGTGCCAACGGACGCGCCCGCGCCGGGCAGCTCCGCACCCAGGCCAGGTGCGGCTGACCCCGGACGGCCTGGAGGCGGCCCGGACACGTCTGGACCGCTATCTTTCGACCGGGCTCGCCGCCCCCGTCGCCGTGGCCGTGTCCGGCGGCAGCGATTCCCTGGCCCTGATGCACCTGGCCGCCGCCTGGGCAGAGCGGCAAGGTCGCCGTCTGCTGGTGCTGAGCGTGGATCACGGGCTGAACCCCGACGGACCGTTGTGGAATGCCCGGGTGGCCAAAGCCGCCCACCGACTGGGCGCCGACTGGCGCGGCCTGGCCTGGTCCGGCCCGAAGCCTGTGACCGGCCTCCCCGCCGCCGCCCGACAGGCTCGCCACGAACTGCTGGCTGAGGCGGCTCGTCAGGCCGGGGCTTACGTCATCCTGATGGGCCACACCGCCGATGACGTCGCCGAGGCCGACTGGATGCGCGCCCAGGGCACGCCTCTAGGTCGTCTGCGCGCCTGGAGGCCCTCGCCCGTCTGGCCGCAGGGGCGGGGCCTGATGCTGCTGCGGCCGCTGCTCGACATCCGCCGCCAGGCGCTGCGGGACTGGCTCGGCGCGCAGGGTCTGGCCTGGGTCGATGATCCGGCCAATGTCGACCCACGCTTCCAGCGCAGCCGGGCCAGGGCGGCGCGGCCCGAGCCGGGTCCTCTCGCCGACGACGCTTTGCCGGCCTGCGATCTCGTCTGCGAGGCCGCCTCAGGCCTGATCCGGGGACCGCTGGAGACGCCTTGGCTGGCTCAGGCCCTGGCGACGGCATCGGGCCGCTCCGACCTGCCGGGCCCCCCGGCCGTCGCGCGCCTGCGCGCGCGCCTGGCCGGCGGAACCCCCCGGGGCGTGCTGGGGGGCGCGCGGATCGACGTCCGCGCCGACGGCTTGGTGTTCAGCCGCGAGCCGGGCCGCCGCCCGCCCGAGGATCTGCATCTGGTGCCGGGGCAGGACCAGGTCTGGGACGGGCGTTTCGCGGTGCGGGCGACGGTGCCCGGCTGGTGCATTGGCTCGGCCCAGGGCCGTCGCGCGCGGCTGTCGACCGACGATCGGCGCGTCCTGGCACAATTGCCGGCGGCGGCGCGGGTCTGTCACCCTGTGCTGTTTCAGCACGACGACGCCAGCCCGCATCTTGCATCGGCGGATGTCGAGGTGGCCTGCCTGGTCCCGGGGCGTCTCAGCTTGGCGACCGGGCAGGTCAATTCGGAGGATGAACTGGCCGCCGCGCCATGGCGTGAACCCAATCGTCATCCTATCTAGGGCTAGATCGGGCGAACCAACGCTCACGAACGACGTCGAGGACAGGAATGAACCTGCGCAATCTGGCTATCTGGGGTGCCATCGCCATGGCCCTGCTGGCCGCCTACAGCTTTATGGGCCCCCAGACCCAGACCAAGGGCGGGCGACCGGCCGAGATCTCCTATTCGGAGCTGCTGCGGCGCGTCGACGCCGGCGAAGTCAAGGAAGTCACCATCAACGGCGATCGCGTCGACGGCGTCTATGAGAGCGGTGCCGGCTTCCGGGCCATTACGCCCATGCCCAATGCGCCGCTGCAGGAGCGGCTGGAGACGGCCGGGGTCGAGATCACCGCCGTGACGGGCCGACAGTCGATCTGGCTGACCCTGCTCATCACCGCCGGTCCCTTCCTGCTGCTGATCCTGGTCTGGTTCTGGTTCATGAACCGGATGCAGGGCGGAGCCCGCGGGGCCATGGGCTTCGGCAAGTCCAAGGCGCGGCTCCTGACCGAGCACAAGCACCGCAAGACGTTCGAGGATGTCGCCGGCGTCGACGAGGCCAAGGACGAACTCCAGGAGGTCGTCGACTTCCTGAAGGATCCGGGCAAATTCCAGCGCCTGGGCGGCAAGATTCCCAAAGGTGCCCTGCTGGTCGGGCCTCCGGGAACCGGCAAGACCCTGCTGGCCCGCGCCGTGGCCGGTGAGGCCGGCGTCCCCTTCTTCTCGATTTCCGGCTCGGACTTCGTGGAAATGTTCGTCGGCGTCGGTGCCAGCCGCGTGCGCGACATGTTCGAACAGGCCAAGAAGAATGCCCCCTGCATCATCTTCATCGACGAGATCGACGCCGTCGGTCGCCATCGCGGGGCCGGCCTGGGCGGCGGCAATGACGAGCGCGAACAGACGCTGAACCAGCTTCTGGTCGAGATGGACGGCTTCGAGGCGTCGGAGAACATCATCCTGATCGCCGCGACCAACCGGCCTGATGTGCTGGATCCGGCCCTGCTGCGTCCGGGTCGTTTCGACCGTCAGGTGGTGGTGCCGAACCCGGACGTTTCGGGCCGTGAGCGCATCCTGCGCGTCCACATGAAGGATGTGCCGTTGGCTGCCGACGTCAATGTGAAGACCCTGGCCCGCGGTACGCCGGGCTTCTCGGGCGCGGACCTGGCCAATCTGGTCAACGAGGCCGCCCTCATCGCTGCGCGCAAGGACCGCAAAATGGTCACCCATCGCGATTTCGAGGACGCCAAGGACAAGGTGATGATGGGGGCCGAGCGCAAGTCGCTGGCCATGAGCGAGGAAGAACGGCGCCTGACCGCCTATCACGAGGCCGGCCACGCCATCGTCGCCATCAACGTCAAGATGGCCGATCCGGTCCACAAGGCCACCATCGTCCCGCGCGGGCGGGCCCTGGGCATGGTCATGCAGCTGCCGGAAGGCGACCGCTATTCGATGAAGTACCAGCAGATGGTAGACCGCATCGCCATCCTGGCCGGTGGTCGGGTTGCCGAAGAACTGATCTTCGGCAAGGACAACATCACCTCGGGAGCCTCGTCGGACATCGAACAGGCGACCAAGATGGCTCGCGCCATGGTGACCCGCTGGGGTTTCTCGGAGGTGCTGGGCACCGTCGCCTACGGCGAAAACCAGGAGGAGGTCTTCCTGGGCCATTCCGTCGCGCGCAGCCAGAACGTCTCTGAGGAAACCGCCCGGATCATCGATTCCGAGGTCAAGCGGCTGGTGACGTCGGGCTGGGACGAGGCCCGCAAGATCCTCAAGCGCAAGAAGGGCGATCACGAGAAGCTGGCCCAGGCCCTGCTCGAATACGAAACCCTCTCGGGTGAAGAGATCGGCGCCCTGCTCAAGGACGGCACCCCGCCCAACCGGGAGGACACCGGCGAAGTCGCTATCGGCCCGTCGCTGGCGGTGCCGGCGACACCGGCCGCCGAGGCCCCAGAGCCGGACGGGACGACGACGGTCCACTAGCCGGCCGCCTGTCCATACCCGCCCGGGATGGCCCGGGCGGGTCGATACCCATCGTCAGTCCGCATGCGCCTGACCTGTCGTCGCAAGCGAGGCCGCCGGCTATAATGGAATTCCGATAGACTGGTTTACATATTAAACAGGTCTATGTATGACCGCTCTCCATATCTAGGGGGGAGCCCATGTCCAGTTCCATGCCTGCGCCAACCGAACGCCTGCACAGCCTCGATGCCCTCAGGGGCGGAGCGCTTCTGCTCGGCGTCGTCCTTCACGCCAGCCTGGCCTTCTTTCCCGAGCAGACCTGGATCGTGGCCGACAACAGCCGCTCGATTGGAGCGGCCTGGATCTTCTTTGCGATCCATCTGTTCCGCATGACCGCCTTCTTCATGATCTCCGGCCTATTCGCCCACATGATGCTGGCCCGTCGCGGTTGGGTCGGCTTTGCGCGTGACAGGCTGATCCGTATCGTCGGGCCGCTCGCGGCCTTCTGGACGCCGGTCATGGCCGGCATCATCACCGCCCTGGTGTGGAACGCACATATTCAGGGATGGGTCACGCCGGGTGCGGAACCGCCGCCGCCGCCGAGCTACGACTGGACCAACTTTCCACTGACCCATCTGTGGTTCCTCTATGTCCTGGCCCTCTTTTATACGGCCATGCTGGTACTGCGGTTTCCGTTTGCCGTGCTGGATCGCAGCGGGGCCTGGGGCCGGATCGTCGACCGCCTGACCGGGATCCTGATCGGCCCGTGGACGCCGGCGATCCTGGCCGCGCCCCTGGCGGTGGCCTGCTGGCTCGATCCGGCGTGGATCGCCTTCTTTGCCGTGCCGACGCCGGATGAGGGGCTGGTACCCGACACCGCCGCCCTGGTCGGCTTCGGCCTGGCGTTCGGACTGGGCTTTCTGCTGGACCGTCGCCGCGACCTGCTCACCCGCATCGCCTATTGGTCGCCGGTGTTTCTTGGCGTCGGCTTCGGCACCGGCGTCACCGCCTACATCCTGGCCGGCGGCCCCGACATCACCCCGATGGTCGAGCCGACGATGGCCAAGGCCCTGGTGGCCGGCTTCATCGCCCTGTCGGTCTATGCTTCGGCGCTAGCGGCCATGGGCCTGTGCGTTCGCTTCCTGTCGGGACACAGCCCGGTCCGGCGCTATCTCGCCGACAGTTCCTACTGGGTCTATATCCTGCACCTGCCGCTGGTGATGCTGGCCCAGGTATGGATTCAGGCCTGGCCGGGGCCCTGGTGGCTCAAGATGGCCGGCGTGTCGCTCGGCGTCCTTGCGGTCTGCCTGGTGTCCTACGAGCTCGCGGTCCGGCACAGCTTTCTGGGCCGCTGGCTGAACGGACGCCGCATCCCCTGGCGTCGGCCACCGAGCGAAGCCGGCACCGAACGCTCCGAATAGCTTGCCAACGACGGCCGGCTCGTCCACCTCGGACAGAGCCGGCCAACGGAGCCAGAATCCATGACCAAGAAACCCACGGCTCAGTCCGCCGAAGCTGATCTGGCCTTCCTGCGATCCATCGTGGAGGGGGATCCGCGTCCGCCGATGACCCTGGCCATCTGCTATCTGGCCGGGGGTTTGCTCTACGGGATCCAGTGCCTGTTCCATCTCGGCCAGGTGCTCGGCCTGGTACGCTGGCCCGATCTGGCCAGTCTGATCTTCGTCGTGGGGATCACGGTCGCGTTCCTGGCCATCCTGACCTGGGCCATTCTGACCGACCGAAAATCCGGTGCCGGCCAGCGGGGTCCGTCGAGCAGCCGCACGCTCAACGCCGCCTTCAGCGCCACCGGCATGACCAACGCCGCCGTCGTCATCATCTTTGCCGTCGGGGCGATCCGGGACGGCGACTTCTCCATCTGGCTCTATTACGCGGCCATCGTCTTCGCGCTTCAGGCCGCTGCCTGGTACGTCTCCTGGCTCATTCGGAAGAAGGGCTGGATGCTGGCCACGGCACTCGGCGGATGGGCTACGGCGGTGGCGCTGGGTGTCCTGGTGCGCGAGCCTTTCTGGTATCTGGTCGTCTGCACGATGGCCCTGTTCCTGCTGTTTGCCCTGCCAGGGTGGCATATGTTCCGGCTCGCACGCGCACCGCGGGAGGGCTGAGATCGGCCATGGGCCTGTCCGAACTCGGAAAGATTGATGAGGTCATTCACGGGCGGCTGCGCCTGGGGATCATGGTCTATCTGGCCGATGCCGACACCGCCGAGTTCACCGAGCTGAAGGCGGCGCTGGAAGCCACCCAGGGCAATCTGTCGGTGCATCTGAAGAAGCTGGAAGAGGCCGGCTATGTCTCCATCACCAAGAGCTTCCGCGACAACAAGCCCCTGACCCAGGCCGCCATCACCCCGGCCGGACGCCGGGCCTTCGCCGCCTATCTGGAGGCCATCGGCAATCTCATCGGCGGGCGTGGCTGATGCGGCCCCAGGTGATGGGCATCGTCAATGCCACGCCCGACAGCTTCTCGGACGGGGGCCGGTTCAACAGCACGGACCGGGCGCTCGACCATGCCCTGAAGCTGATCGCCGACGGTGCGGACATTCTCGACATCGGGGGTGAAAGCACCCGCCCGGGGGCCCAGCCGGTCACGCCGGCCGAAGAACTGGATCGGGTGGTTCCCCTGATTGCCGCGATCCGCACCCGCTGGGCCGGCCCCCTGTCGATCGACACCATGAAGCCGGAGGTGGCCCGGGCTGCGGTCGCCGCCGGTGCCACGGTGTGGAATGACGTCACCGCCCTGAGCTTCTCGCCCGACAGCCCGGCGGTCGCGGCCGACCTCGGTTGTTTTGTCGTGCTCATGCACATGCGGGGCGAACCTCGAACCATGCAGGACGCCCCGACCTATGGGAACGTGGTGGCGGAGGTGGCCGCAGATCTGACGGCCCGGGCCGCAGCGGCGATGGCGGCGGGGGTCGCTCGCGCGCGCATATGGCTGGACCCCGGTATTGGCTTCGGCAAGACGGCGGACCACAATCTGACCCTGACGGCGCGGCTGGACGAACTGACGGCGCTGGGCTTTCCCCTCGTCTATGGGGCCAGCCGCAAACGCACGATCCAGGCGCTCGATCCGATGGCGACCGATCCCGGCGACCGGCTGGGCGGATCGCTGGCCCTGGCGCTGGAAGCCACACGGCGCGGAGCCGCCGTGGTCCGGGTCCATGATGTTCGCGAGACCGTGCAGGCGCTCAGGCTTCTGGAAGCCCTGACCGAAATCTAGCTCGAAGCGTCGCCGGAAATTGCGCCTGACACGGCATTCATGGCGCGGTTGAACACGCCAGTGCCCTCTTCGGCAAAGGCCGTGAGACTGCCGATGATGGCGATCGCCATCAGGGCCACAATCAGCCCGTACTCAATGGCGGTGGCCCCGCTCCGGTCTTTGAGAAGCCGACGGATCAGACGTCGCATTCTCCGCCCCCTTTGTATCAGAGCAGGTCGCGCAGATAGGCGACCAGCGGCAGGTCTGCCGGCGGCATGGGATATTCAGCCAAGCGGTTCGGCCGAACCCAGGCCAAGGCCGCGTGGTGACGCTGGGTCACGACGCCGTCCCATCTCCGGCATAGCCACAATGGCATGAGAAGATGAAAAGAGTCGTAAGCGTGGCTGGCGAAGACGAAGGGAGCCAGACAGGCTTCCTTGACCTGGATGCCCAGTTCTTCGTCCAGTTCGCGGATCAGGGCCTCTTCGGGCCGCTCGCCCGGCTCGACCTTGCCGCCGGGAAACTCCCACAGGCCGGCCAGATGCTTGCCCTCGGGCCGCTGGCCGATCAGCACCCGGCCATCGACATCGACCAGGGCCGCCGCGGCGACGAGGACGATGGGCACGGTCATGAGCGATAGTCGCCGTTGATCTCGATATAGCCCTTGGTCAGGTCGCAGGTCCAAACCGCCGCATGGCCGCGCCCGACCCCGACATCGACGCTGATCTCCAGTTCGGGCCGTTTCATGTAGGCGCTCATCTTGCCTTCGTCGTAGCTGGGCGCCGGCGCGCCGTCGACAGCGGCCAGGTGCGGGCCGAACCTGATGGCCAGACGATCGCGGCTGACCGGTTCCTCGGTCTTGCCGACGGCCATGACGATCCGGCCCCAGTTGGCGTCCTCGCCGGCGATGGCGGTCTTGACCAGGGGACTTTCGGCGATCGACTTGGCGATCTTGCGGGCCGAGGCCGGGCTGGCCGCGCCCGAGACCTGGACCTTGACGAATTTGGTCGCGCCCTCACCGTCGCGCACCAGCTGATGCGCCAGGCTCAGCAGCACCTTCTCCAGCTTGGCCGAAAAGTCCGCCAGGCGACGGTCGCCGACCCGGCCGATCCGCGGGGCCCCCGACTGGCCGGTGGCGAACAGCAGGCAGGTGTCATTGGTCGAGGTGTCCCCGTCGACTGTCACCGAGTTGAAAGTCGAGCGGACATGCAGCGACAACAGCGAGCGCAGCACGCCGGGCGACAGGGCCGCGTCCGTAAAGACAAAGCCCAGCATCGTCGCCATGTCCGGCGCGATCATGCCTGAGCCCTTGGCAATGCCGGCGATGCGGACCTTCACCCCCTCGATTTCGGCCTCGGCATAGGCCCCCTTTGGAAAGGTGTCGGTGGTCATGATGGCCCCGGCGGCCTCGTCCCAGTGTCCCGGCTTCAGGCCCTGGCTGATTTCGGGAAGCTTGGCGGTGATCTTGCGGTCGTCCAGCACCACCCCGATCACCCCGGTCGAGGCCAGCAGGACATCGCGCTGGCGGCAGTCGAACCGCTTGGCGACCTCCGAGGCCGTGCGCCGCGCCGCATCCGCCCCTGGTCGGCCGGTAAAGGCATTGGCGCAGCCGGCATTGATCACCAGCGCCCGGACGTCGTCGCCCCCGGTCCCCCCGAGCTGGCGCTTGCACCAGTCGACGGGGGCCGAGCCGATCTTGTGGCGCGTGAAGACGCCCGCCGCAGTCGTGCCCTCGGCCAGCCGGAACACCACCAGGTCAGGCCGATCATGCTTGTAGAAGCCGGCCCGGGCGACCGCGACCTCAACCCCGGCGATGGGCTTCATGCGCGGAAAGGGCACCGCCAGGGGCGACACGGCCAGGCCGGGTTTGCCCGGGGTCGCCGGCGCGGCTCCGGCCTTCTGGCCCGAGGCCTTCTTGATGGCACTGGTCAGGGGATCGAGTGCGCGCTCCAGCGTCTGACCGACAGCCTTGGCCCCCTGGCGCACACCGCCCGACTTCTGCGATCCGCCGCTCATTGGGCCGCCGTCGACTGAGCGGTTTCCGGTGCCGTCCCCGAGGTCGTCGCCGGCGCAGGGGCCTGAGCCGCCCGGCGCGGGGCCGAGGCCGGTTCTTCGGGTGCGCCTGGAACGGTCAGGGGATCGTCGGGCAGCAGGATCTCGATCTCGGCCCGCCCGCGCAGCCGCTCCAGCAACTGGCGCACCTGGTCATAGGTCAGGAAGCGCAGGATCTGGGGCCGGGCCTGATCCAGCGTCAGCGGCTGTTCCTGGCGCCGGTCCTCGACCCGCAGCACGGCCCAGCCGCCCTCGGCCTGGAACGGCCCGACCGTATCGCCGGCGCGTGCGCTGGTCAGGGCCCGGCCGAAGACCGGCGGCATGGTGTCGGCGGTGAAATAGTCGAGATCGCCGCCGTTGAACCGTGTCGATTCATCGATCGATCGATCGGCCGCAAGCGCCTCGAACGACGCCCCGTTGGCCAGCAGCGTCATCACCGCATCGGCCTCTTCGCGCGTCCGCACCAGGATCATGCGGGCGCGGAACTCCTCGGACTGTTCGGTCAGCCGGCGCTGTTCGTTGTAAAGCTCCTCGACCGCGCGCGAGGTGATGGCATCGTCCACCACCGTCTCGACCAGCATGTCGCCCAGGATGCGCTTGCGAGCGGCCTCCAGCCGCTGTTGCGCCAATGGCGTGTCGTCCAGCCCCTGGCGTTCGGCCTCGCGCGCCAGCAGCTCCTGGTCGATGACCTCATCGAGGACGCGGCGGAACAGGACCGTCGACGGATCCAGCGGCTCGCCCTCGCCGATCAGCCCCTGCGCCACCGCCTCGCGCTTGACGTCCGAGGCCCAGACCGGATCGCCCGAGACCCGGGCCACGACGATGTCACCGGGCTGGGGCGGACGTTCATCCGCAGGTGTGCGTCCGCAAGCCGCCAGGGTCAGCATCAGGCCCAGGCCCAACGCTGCCAGAAGTCGCGGATTCACAAGGATGTTCATGGACTGACCTCGTCGAACGCAGTGCAACATCATCGGCCCGTGTCGTTGACAGGGCTAGGGGGGCTGCTTAAGTCTCGCGCGCGCCCAAGTCGAGGGGTTTGACGCCGCTCGCAACACCTGGCCGTAGCATCGTTCGCCCTGCTGCCCAGGCCCTCGTTTTCTCCCCTGCGGCGGCGCCCCGCTCCTGTCTGACCCGGTTCTCCATGCTCGGCATTGCCAAGAAACTTTTCGGTTCCTCCAACGACCGCAAGGTCAAGGATCTGATGGCGCGCGTCCAGAAGATCAACGCGCTGGAGGCCCGCTACGAAGCCCTGTCGGACGATGAGCTGCGCATGATGACGCAGAGCTTCAAGGATCGCCTGGAGGCCGGCGAGACGCTCGACCAGATCCTCAACGAGGCCTTCGCGGTCGTCCGCGAGGCGGCCAAGCGCACCCTGGGCCAGCGCCACTACGACGTCCAGCTGGTCGGCGGCATGATCCTGCATCAGGGCGGCATCGCCGAGATGCGGACCGGTGAGGGCAAGACCCTGGTCGCCACCGCCCCGACCTACCTCAACGCCCTGACCGGCAAGGGCGTGCACCTGATTACCGTCAACGACTATCTGGCGCGCCGCGACGCCGACTGGATGGGGCGCATCTATCGCTTCCTGGGCCTCGACGTCGGGGTGGTCGTCAACGGCCTCACGCACGCCCAGCGCACCACCGCCTATCAGGCCGACATCACCTACGGCACCAACAACGAATTCGGCTTCGACTATCTGCGCGACAACCTGGTCTATGACATGCGCGAGATGGTTCAGCGCGGCCACAACTTCGCGATCGTCGACGAGGTCGACTCCATCCTGATCGACGAGGCCCGCACGCCCCTGATCATTTCGGGCCCGACCGAGGACCGGTCGGACTTCTACCTGATCGTCGACGACATCGTGCGCGAGCTGATCCAGGACGAGGCCACCTACGACCTCGACGAAAAGCAGCGTCAGGTCCTGCTCAGCGAAACCGGCTCGGAACGGGTCGAGGACATGCTGGCTGCGGCCGGTCACCTGGCCGAGGATTCGGCGGGTCTGTACGATCCGGCCAACATCTCGGTCGTTCACCATGTCAACCAGGCCCTGCGCGCCAACCTGCTCTACACGCGCGACAAGGACTACATCATCCGCGCCGGCGAGATCGTCCTGATCGACGAGTTCACGGGTCGAATGATGCAGGGACGGCGCCTGTCCGAAGGCCTGCACCAGGCCATCGAGGCCAAGGAACGGGTCAAGATCCAGCCCGAGAACCAGACCCTGGCCTCGGTGACCATCCAGAACTATTTCCGCATGTATTCCAAGCTGTCGGGCATGACCGGCACCGCCGCCACCGAGGCCGGCGAGTTCCACGACATCTACAAGATGGATGTGCTGGAAATCCCAACCAACCGTCCGATCCAGCGGATCGACGAGGACGATGAAGTCTATCGGACCATGGCCGAGAAGAACCAGGCCATCTGTGGCCTGATCGCCGAGCGCCATGTCCTGGGCCAGCCGGTCCTGGTCGGCACCGTCTCGATCGAGAAGTCCGAGAAGCTGTCCGATCTGCTGAACGACTTTGCCTATGACGTCGAAGTCTGGCGCGTGAAGGACAGCGAGGTCGGGCGGCTGATGGAGGCCACCGGCGGCAAGCCGATCAAGCTGATCTGGTCGCGCCGTGAGCTCGAAACCGACAAGACCGGCAAGAAGCTGCGCGAGAAGCTGGGCGACACCGCCTTCGAGATTCAGTCACGCTCGGGCAAGGGCGTTCCGCACAACGTCCTGAATGCCCGCCACCACGAGCAGGAGGCCCTGATCGTGGCGGATGCCGGCCTGCCTGGCGCGGTGACCATCGCCACCAACATGGCCGGTCGCGGCACCGACATTCAGCTGGGCGGCAACCTGGATATGCACATGTTGCGCTGGGCCGCCGAGCAGCGCGAAGCCGGCCAGGAACCCGACCACGCCGCCGAAATGGTCGAGCGCGAACGCTTCGCCGCCGAGATCGTCGGTCGGCGCGACGAGGCGCTGAAGGCCGGTGGTCTGTTCGTGCTCGGCACCGAACGTCACGAAAGCCGCCGGATCGACAACCAGCTGCGCGGCCGGACCGGCCGTCAGGGCGATCCGGGCTTTTCGAAATTCTACCTGTCGTGCGAAGACGACCTGCTGCGGATCTTCGCGGGTGACCGCCTCGATTCGATCATGAAGAACTTCGGCGTCGCCGAGGGCGAGGCCATCAGCCACAAATGGCTGAACTCGGCGATCGAAACCGCCCAGAAGCGGGTCGAACAGCGCAACTTCGAGATCCGCAAGAACCTGCTCAAGTACGACGATGTCATCAATGAGCAGCGCAAGGCCATCTTCGAGCAGCGCCAGGAATTCCTGCAATCCGACGACCTGTCCGAACTGGTCAACGAATTCCGCCAGGATTCGGTGTCCGAAATGGTCGACCGCTTCCTGCCTGAAAAGGCCTATGCCGAACAGTGGGACATCGAGGGCCTCGACGAGCGCGTCCGCTCGGTCCTGGGGCTCGAGCTGCCGGTGGCCGAATGGGCCGCCGAGGAAGGCGTCTCCAACGAGGAGATGGAGGATCGTATCCAGGCCGCCTCCGAAGCTCGCGCCGCCGAACGCCTGGCGCTGATCGGTTCGGACCAGATGCGCGGGCTGGAAAAGAACTTCCTGCTGCAGATGATCGACATGCAGTGGCGCGAGCACCTGGTGCATCTGGATCATCTGCGCGCCGTCATCGGCCTGCGCGGCTATGCCCAGCGCGACCCGCTCAATGAGTTCAAGACCGAGGCCTTCTCCCTGTTCGAGGGCCTGCTGTCGAACCTGCGCCAGAACACCACCCGCTGGCTGATGACCGTCGAATTCCAGTTCCGCCCGCCGCCGCCGCCGCTGGACATCCAGGAAGTTCACCTGAACCCGCAGACCGGCGAAAACGAAATGGCCGATCCGGCCGCCCAACTGCCGGAAGGCCTGGGCTCAGCCGACCAACGCTCGCGCATGCCGGTGTCGATGCTGCCCGAAGGCTGGGAGCGCACCAGCCGCAACGCCGCCTGTCCGTGTGGCTCGGGCCGTAAGTTCAAACACTGTCACGGGGCGCTGGTCTAGGGCGGGGCCCACGCCTTCGGAATCGGTCGGACCCTGCGCCCGATCGTCGTGTCGTGGGTCTGGTTCGACAACCGGTTGCCGCAGGTCGGAACGGGCCTCAGGACGACATCCGCTCTCCCTTCGGGCAGAGGGACCTATCGCCTGATCGGCTGCTGGCGATGATCCAGCACCTCATAGTGCGCCGCCGTCTTGTCGAAGCGCGTCAGCAGGCCCAGCGCCTCTTCGGGCACATAGGCCAGATCGTGCCCCTGCGGCAGGAAGGCCTTGACCGCCTCGATCGACGAAAACCACATCAGGGTCGAAAACTCGGTCTCGGGTCCGTTTTCGCCGTCGATGTCGCGCCGCATAAGGTCGATCAGCTGGAACCCCTCCAGACACAGGGCCTCGATATCGGGGATGACCTGATGGTGGATCACCGCCTGATAGGCCTCGGCGTCCTCGCGCCGGGTCCAGCCGCGCCAGACGCGACAGATCATGCGTCGCCCGCCGGTCGCGCCGTGACCTTGCCGAAGGCCCCGGGATCCCGATCGCCCGGACGCCGGACACTGACCTCGATCTGGACCGCCCGGCCCTCCTCACTCCAGAGGTAGTTGCGTTCGACCTCGACCTCTTCGCCGGTCGGGGTCAGGGCGATGTAGCTGTCGCCCCAGGGCGTGACGCGCCGCAGTTCCTCCCAGCTCAGGGCTTGGGCCTGATCGAGTTCCTCCTCGACCATGGCGGCCAGGTCGTCGGGGTTCAGAGCCATCGGCGTACGCGGTCCTTGTAGTCCAGATAGGGTTGGCCGAACCGGTCGGCCAGATAGCGTTCTTCGCGCAGAATGACACCCCAGGTCATCACGGCAAGACACGGAATGAGAAGGATAACCGCCGACGGGCTCTCAAGGCCGAGGGCCAGGCCGAAATAGACCAGGGTAAAGCCGACGTACATCGGATTGCGGCTGAACCGATAGGGCCCGACCTCAACCAGGGCCGTCGACGGCGACCACGGCACGACATTTGTGCCGGCCCGCTTGAACAGGCCGCCGGCCCACATCTCCAGCCCCAGCCCGGCCACGATCAGGGCCACAGCGACGATCTTGACCGGCAGGGTCAGCTCGAACGGCATCTGCAGGTGCAGAAGACGCGCATCCAGCGCCCATCCCGCCAGCAAAAAGCCGAAGTAGATCAGCGGGGGCGGCGCGATCACGCCCGGATGGTCGCGATCAGAAGGGGGGCGGGTCTGGCTCATGGCCGAGGTCATACAACAGAGCCGGCGCCGGCGTCACTCCAGCGCCAGGGCCATGGCCAGGATCAGGCCGCCGGTGACCGCGACATTGAGCAGGAAGGCGTTGAGCGAGGCCGCCCGGGCTTCGTCGGTCTGGTTCCAGAAATCGAGCAGCAGCAGACTGGCCAGGGCGACGAACAGGATCAGGGCCAACGCCGCCCAGGCCGTATAGAGTCCCGAGGCCAGGACCGCACCGGCCGCCGCTTCCCACAGCGACGCCACCACCACGATGAACCCGGGAAAAGGCCAGTGCCGCTCGACCAGCATGGCGCGGACTTCGCGGAAGACGCGGAAATGGTTCAGCCCGCCCCAAACGAAAAAGAGCCCGATCAGGGCCAGTCCGAGATGCTCGAGGATCACCAGCGGGTGCATTGGAAAAGCCTAGCCGATTCCGGCTCGAGGCGTCACCGCACTACAACCCCCGACATGTCTTAAACGCGCGAAATGCGCCCCACGGGATCAGCCGCGGGGCGCGCTTCGGATCGTCTGCCGGTGCCTACTGGAACAGGCCGGCGATGACCGCCACCACCAGACCGGTGGTCACGGCAGCCAGGACGACGTCCTCGCCGCTGCGGACGTACTGGTAGCCGTGCGGCGGGGCGTACAGGCCATAGCGGTGATAGTCGCTGACGATGTACCGGTTGGTCCGATACTCATAGGGCATGCGCTGGCCGTAGCCCCAGCTGCGGGCTTCGTAGCCGCGCGGCGCATAGTAGCGGTCGGACCGGTAGCGGCGCTGGGCGCGCTGCCAGCGCTCGTAGCGGCGGGATTCGGCCCGGTCGCGGCGGTCGTGGTGGTCATAGCCGCGGTGATAGGTGTCGTTCCGGTGGTAGTCGCGCTGATCGCGGTCGTAGCGATCCGAGCGATCCGAGCGATCATAGCGGCCGTAGTCGCGGTCCTGGTGACCGCGCGACTGGGCAGAGGCGGCACCGGCGGTGCCGAGGGTCCCGGCCATCATGACAGCGGCAAGGGCGACGCTGAGGGTCTTTTTCATCGACTGGCTCCATCTGAGGCGGGTGCGGCGGTTGCCGACTTGCGCCGTGATGGCGGCTTTTTGCGCCCCGCCGTCTGACCTCGGCCTGAACGGCGCGGGTCATCGCGGGTTCATCCAGCCGAACGGGTGAGGGCCTCAGGCGGCCTGGCGCACGGCCTCGCGGCCGGCGGCACAGCGGACCAGCATCTCGGCCAAGGCCCGAAAATCGATCGGCTTGTTGAGATAGGCGTCGGCCCCCGCCGCCAGGCCGGCCTCGTGGTCCTCGGATCGAGCCGAGGCAGAGAGCACCACCACGGGCGATGCCTGATTGGGACCCGGCTGATTGCGCAGGGCGCGCGTCGCCGTCAGGCCGTCCATCACCGGCATGTTGACGTCCATCAGGATCAGATCGAAGGCCTCGACCGCGCAGGCCTCCAGCGCCATCTGTCCGTTCTCGGCCAGGACGGTGACATGGCCGGCCGACGACATCCAGGCCTCGACAATCATGCGATTGACGGGATGGTCCTCGACAACCAGCACCCTCAGGGCGCGCTCGCATACGGCGTCTTCGATAGCCGCCTCGACCGGCGGCTCATGGGCCCAGGACAGGACCTCGGCCTCCACCGTGAAGGTGAAGGTGGACCCCTCGCCCAGCCGCGTATCGACACAGATGGTGCCGCCCATGATCTCGGCTAGCCGCCGCGAAATCGTCAGGCCCAGCCCGGTGCCGCCATGCCGCCGCGTCGACGATCCGTCCAGCTGGGTGAAGGGTTCGAACAGGCGCTGCAGGTCGCCGGTCGCAATCCCCGGTCCGGTGTCCGTCACCGCAAAGACAAGGGCAACCCGATCGTCGGACAGGCGCCGTCCGTCCACGCGGAACAGGATTTCACCGTCGCTGGTGAACTTGATCGCATTGGAGAGCAGGTTCTGCAGGATCTGGCCGACGCGAACGGCATCGCCGAGCACAATGGCTGGAATTTCACCGTTGAGCTCGGCCCGATAGCTCAGATCCTTGGCCTGGGCCTGGGCCGAGGCGACCCCGGAAATGCGACCGTGCAGGTCCCTGAAGTCGACGTCGGCGTTGTCGAACTCCATGCGCCCGGCCTCGATCTTGGTCATGTCGAGGATGTCGTTCAACAGGGTCAGCAGGCTGTCGCCCGAGTTTCTGACGATCGAGACATAGTCCTGCTGGGTCGAATTGAGGTGGGTCGCCGACAGTAGCTGAGCCGCGCCCAGCACGCCGTTCATCGGCGTGCGCAGCTCGTGGGAAATCACGCCCAGGAAGGCCGACTTGGCCTCATTGGCCGCGTCCGCCCGGTCGCGTGCCGTCTCGAGTTCGGCGATCAGATGGGATTGGTGATCCTGGAACGCCCGGATGCGGGCCTCCTTGACCATGGTCATAACCACATGGACGAAGAAGCAGGCGGCAACGAAAGGAACCGTCGCCACGAACGGCCAGAAGTCCGGCGTGCCCCACAGGCTGCCGAGGCAGATCAGGGCCGCCACCCCATAGGGCGACGAGATGACCGCCGCCTGGCGCGGACTGGAACGCAGTTGGGTGAAGACCAGCATATAGCCGGACACCAGATAGACCATGGCCAGGGGGCGCCCGAAGGAGGCGTCAGAGAACCAGGCGATCAGCGGGGCCAGAGCCCAGGCACAGGTCGTCACTGTCGCCACGGTCGGGAAGACCAGGCCGTAGCCGCTGCCGACGCGCGCGGCGACGCGACGCTCGACCCAGCCCCGGAAGGCGCCGGCGGCCAGGGTCAGAACCAGCCAGGCCCCGCCGAGCTGTGCGCCGACCGTGACGATCAGGGCCAGGGCCCAGCTGACGATGACGCCGTAGCGCAGATAGTGGGTTTGCAGAATGGCCGTCAGGGCCTGGGCGGCTTCGGATTGGGGCACGTACTGGGCCGCGGTCGATGCGGCCGGAGCCGTCGCGGGTTGCGGCTCGGTTACCCCCATCTTTTCCCTCCGCTCTCGCCTCCAGCGTGCAGACTAGGAGCGGACCCCTAAGAACCGATGAATGCTAGTTTTCGGCCGGGGTAACGGCCTTGACCGACAGGGCATGAACGGGCCCCGCCAGCGCCTCGGCCAGGCAGGCATTGACCGCCCGCTGGCGCTGCAGCCGGCTCAGGCCGGTGAAGGCCTCCGAGACGATCCGCACATTGATATGGGTCTCGCCGCCGGGCCGGCCGTCGATGCCGCCCTTATGGTGATGGCCGGCATGGCGTGCCGAATCGTCTTCGATGACCAGGTCCACCGGCGCAAAGGCCGCCTGGAGTCTGGCGCGAATGTCACGGGCGACGGGGCCTTCGCTGTTCATGTCGGTCCTTTCCTTGAAGCCGCCGGAATCAACCCTACACTTGGGGGCGATGGACGATGCGTTTCAATACCGCCCGCGGTTTACCGATATTCGGGTCAAGCCGCCAAAGCCCGAGGAAGACGAGGCCCAGGCCCTGGGTCTCAAGCCGGGCGAGAAGCCGTGCGACTGGCCGACCTGTCGCCGGGCGGCGACGGCGCGCGCGCCCAAATCCCGCGAAACCCGGGAGTTCTACGAATTCTGTCAGGCCCACGCCGCCGAATACAACAGGAACTGGAACTTCTTCGCCGGCATGAGCGAGGGCGAGGTCCGGGCCCACCGCGAGGATGAGCTGACCACGGGCGGTCGCCCGACCTGGAAGATGCAGGCGGGCCGCGCCAGCCGCGAGGCCGCCGCCTTCGCCGCCAAATTCGGGGGCGGCAAGAACGCCGGCGGGGGATCGTGGCGCGATTCCTTCGAGATGTTCGGCGGCACGCGGCGTCCCCCCGAGGCCGAGCCGGATCCGGCCGCCCGCCTCGGCAAGCTCGAGCGCAAGGCCCTGGCCGATCTTGACCTGGAATACGGCGTCGATGCCCAGCAGATCCGTATGCGCTACCATGACCTGCTGAAACGCTGTCACCCCGACATGAACGGCGGCGACCGCGGGGCTGAGGACAAGCTCCAGCGCGTCCTCATGGCCTTTCGCACTCTCAAAAAGGCCGGAATGGCCTAATCGAGCGTCGTCCGGTAGCGGCTCATGGCCAGGGCAGTCACGACGATGACGAAGGCGGCCAGGGCCAGGAGGCTGGGCGCGGCATCAGCCAGTCCCACGCCCTTCAGCAGGGCGCCGCGCACCACCCGAAGAAAATGCGTGACCGGGATCGCCGCACCGATGGCCTGGGCCCAGCCGGGCATACCGCTGAACGGGAACATGAAACCCGACAGCAGCATCGACGGCATCATGTAGAACATGCTGACCTGCATGGCCTGAAGCTGACTCCTGGCCACCGTCGAGATCAGGAACCCCAGCGACAGGGACCCGATGATGAACAGGCTCAGGCCCAGACCCAGCGCCACCCAGCCGCCCATCATCGGCACGTCGAACAGCACGCGCGCCATCACCAGGATGACCACCGACTGGATCAGCCCGACCCCGACATAGGGGGCCAGTTTTCCGGCCATCACCTCCAGCGGCCGCACGGGCGTCGACAACAGGGATTCCATCGTTCCGCGTTCGCGTTCGCGGGCCATGCCCAGGGCCGTCATCATCACCAGCGTCATCGACAGGATGATCGCCAGCAACCCCGGTACGATGTTGAAGGCGGTCTCTCCTTCGGGATTGTAGCGGCGGTGGATCACCACCTCGAACGGCGCTGTAGTTGCGCTCACCGGCCCCCTGACCTGACTGAGTTCGCGGCTTAGGGCCTGGGCCGGCAAGCCGGCCAGGGCGCCAAGCGCGCCGGAGGTCGCCGCTGGATCGCTGGCATCGGCCTCGACCAGAATCTGGGCCGCATCTCCCCGGATCACCCGACGGCTGAAGTCAGCCGGAATGGTGACGGCGAATTTGACCTCGCCGCGCTCCAGCGCCCGGTCCAGCTCGGCCGGGCTGCGGGCCACCTGAACGATGTCGAAATAGTCAGTGTTCTCCAGCGCCGTCAGCATCGGCCGGGCGAAGCCGCCCTGGTCCTGGACCAGCACCGCCGTCTCGAGCTGACGCGGGTCGCCGTTGATCGCATAGCCGAACAGCAGAAGCTGCACGATCGGCATGACCAGGATCATCGCATAGGTGATCCGGTCGCGGCGCAGCTGGCCGAACTCCTTGGCCATCACCGCCCAGGTGCGGGTCCACGACATCAGGCCGCCTCCGCCGCCGCCCGCGCCTTCTCGGCGTTCAGGTCGTGGATCAGCTGGATGAAGACGTCCTCCAGGCTCGGCTCGGTCTCATACCAGTCCAGACCCTGGCCGCGATAAGGCTGGATCGCCGCCTCCAGGGCGGACCGATCGCGCCCCGAGACGTGCAAGGTCGTGCCAAACGCCGCCGCCATGGCCACGCCCGGCGCGTCCCTCAGCTTGACGGCCAGCCGATCGGCACCCGGCCCGGTGGCGGCGAAGGTGATCAGACCGGACGCGGCAATCACCTCCTGCGAGGTGCCGCGCGCCAGGGTCCGTCCGCCGGCAATATAGGCGATCTCGTGACAGCGTTCGGCCTCGTCCATGTAGTGGGTCGACACCAGCACCGTCATGCCCTCACCGGCCAGGGCGTGGATTTCGTCCCAGAAGGTGCGCCGCGCCTCAGGATCGACGCCGGCCGTCGGCTCGTCCAGCAACAGCAGGTCCGGCGTGTGCAGGGTCGCCACCGCCAGGGCCACCCGCTGCTTCCAGCCGCCAGACAAGGTTCCGGCCAGCTGTTTGCGCCGCGCGGTCAGGCCCAGCCGCTCAATGGCCTCGGTGACGCGCTGGGGGCGCCGGTCCAGTTCGCGCACCCGCGCGGCGAACATCAGATTCTCCTCGACCGAGAGGTCCTCATAGAGCGAGAATCTCTGCGTCATGTAGCCGACCCGGCGCTTGATCAGATCGGCCTGGCGCATGACGTCCAGGCCCAGCACCTCGCCCGAGCCGCTGTCGGGTTTCAGCAGGCCGCACAGCATCCTGAGCGTCGTGGTCTTGCCCGCGCCGTTCGGACCCAGGAAGCCGCAGATGCGCCCGCGCTCGACGGTGATCGAGAAGTCCTTGACCGCGTGCAGGGTGCCGAAGGACTTGTTCAGGTCGCGCACATCGATGACCGGATCGCTCATTGCGCGGCGTCCAGCGGCTCGACATCTACCGGCAGGCCGGGGTTCAGCTGTGCCGGATTGGTCGGGCGGGCCTCGACCCGGTAAACGAGGCGGTCGCGGTTATTGCGGCTGTAGAGCACCGGCGGGGTGAACTCGGGCCGGGCGCTGACCCAGACGATCTCTGCCTGGCCGGGCGCACAGCCGTCGCAGCTGAAGCGCACGGTGCGACCCGCCCGATAGTGCGCCATCTCGGTTTCCGGCACGAAGAAGACGATCCGCACGCGCCCGTCCGGCAGCAGCGCCAGCACCGGCTGATTGGCCGGCACCCATTCGCCCGGATCATAGAAGACGTCCTCGATGCGACCTGCAGCGGGGGCCACAGGCGCCAGCTGGCCGAGGCGCGCCCCGGCCTCGCTGGCCCAGGCGCGGGCCTGGACGGTTTCGGCCTCGGCGGCGCGCTGGGCCTCCTGGCGCGCGCCCAGCTCTGCGACCTGGCGGCGCTGACGCACGGCGGCGGCGGCGGCACGGGCGCTGTCGCGGCCGGCTCGGGCCTGATCCAGCCGGGCCGGAGCATAGATGCCGCGGCGCACCAGCGGTTCGATCCGATTGAACTCCGCATCGGCCTCGCGCACCTCGGCTTCGGCAGCTCGAAGCTCGGCGTCAATGACCGCCAGCTCGGCCGCCCGCTGCCCCTGGCGCAGGTCTGCCGCCCGCGCTTCAGCGGCCTCGACGGCCGCATCGGCACTCTCGGTCTGGGCAGCCAGAACCGCCGGGTCGATCTGGAAGGTCGCGGCGCCGGCCTCGATCCGGTCGCCTTCGCGGACATCGAGCCGGGCCAACGCCCCCGAGGTTGGGGCCGCCAGATAGAGCCGGTCGCCCTCGATATAGCCGCCCAGGGGCACGGGGGCCGGCTCCCGGCTCAGCCACCACCAACCGCCCAGGGCCAGGGCGACGATCACCGCAGCCACGCCGATACCCAGTCGCCAGTTCATGGCCGCATCCCCCGGATCGCCGTTTCGACATGCTGTTCAACCAGGGCCGCCAGATCGATCGGCGTAGCGCCGATCGGCTCGAACGTCTCGCGCCAGATGACCGACAGCAACATCGGCCCCATCAGCCCCATGGCGAACAGGCGCGGATTCCCCGACCGGACCTCGCCGCTGGCCTGACCACGCTCGATCAATCCGGTCATCAGCCGCAGCCCCGGCTCGACCACCGTTCCGTGCCACAGCTCAGCCAGCTCTGGATGGGTACGGCTCTCGGCAATGATCAGGCGCATCACGCCCGTCATCTGGCGGTTCGCCATGATCCGGCGCGCCATGGCCGGCGCCGCCAGACGCAGCGCGTCCGCGAACGACGGGGCCTGGGCCAGCAGTCCGGTAATCGCCTCGATATTGGGCAGGATCGCCGTCCCCACGACGGCCCGGAACAGATCCGTCTTGGTCTCGAAGTAGCGATAGACCGCCCCCTTGGACAGGCCGGCGCGGCGGGCGACCTCCTCCATGCGGGTGGCCGCGTAGCCGTGCTCGGAAAAGACCTCCAGCGCCGCCGCGACAATCTCTTCGGGCCGGTCGTCGGGGCGTCTGCGAAACTTGGGCTCGCCAATGGGCAGGGCGTTCATGTCGATCTCGTTAGTAACTGACTGGTCAGTCATTTATTTTGCAGGAACCGGTGTCAAGCCGTCTGTTGAGCCGAGGCGCGGGGCGCTCTATGTCACGGCCATGGCTTCCCCGTCCGATACCGCCGCCGATCCGCTCCTGACCCAGGCCCCCGTGGGTTCAAAGACTGTGCGCGAGCTGTTCGGCATCGACAGCGACATGGCCGTGCCTGTCTTCGCCCCCGGCGATTCCCATATCCCCGAGCTGGACCCGGCCTATCAGTTCGACCCCCAGACGACGCTCAGCATCTGCGCGGGCTTTGCCTTCGATCGCCGGGTTATGGTTCAGGGCTATCACGGCACCGGCAAGTCGACGCACATCGAACAGGTCGCCGCCCGGCTGAACTGGCCGATGGTGCGGGTCAATCTGGATGCCCATGTCAGCCGCATCGACCTGATCGGCAAGGACGCCATCGTCCTGAAGGACGGCAAGCAGATCACCGAATTCCGCGAGGGCATCCTGCCCTGGGCACTGCAGCGCAACGTCGCCCTGGTCTTTGATGAATATGACGCCGGACGCCCGGATGTCATGTTCGTCATCCAGCGCGTGCTGGAGGCGCAAGGGCGTCTGACCCTGCTGGACCAGAACCGGGTGATCCGGCCGAACCCGTGGTTCCGCCTGTTTGCGACCTCCAACACCGTCGGGCTGGGCGATACGACCGGCCTGTATCACGGGGCCCAGCAGATCAATCAGGCCCAGCTGGACCGTTGGTCCATCGTCACGACGCTGAACTATCTCGACCATGACGTTGAGGCCGAGATCGTGCTGGCCAAGGTGCCCGAGTGGAGCGACGCGGAGGGGCGACGCCGCATCGCCGCCATGGTCCGCGTCGCCGACATGACCCGCAACGCCTTCATGAACGGCGACATCTCTACCGTCATGAGCCCCCGCACCGTCATCACCTGGGCCCAGAACGCCCTCATCTTCGGCGGGGACCTGGGGCTGGCGTTCCGACTGACGTTCCTGAACAAGTGCGATGAGCTGGAACGCCCGACCATCGCTGAGTTCTACCAGCGCGCCTTCGGCGAAGACCTGCCGGAAGCGGCGACGCGGATGAAGGTGAGTTAGGTCTAACCGACATTCAGATCCGGTCGACGCAACGACTGATACCCTCTCCCATTGGGAGAGGGAGGCTCCGCGCCGAGGCGCGCGCCAGCGCGACGCGCTCGCGCGGAGGGTGAGGGTCGGATCGTGTCAGGTCCTGAACCAACCGACCCTCAACCGACCGGCTGTCGCCGGCCACCTTCTCCCAACGGGAGAAGGGAAGGCCAAGGATGCCGCTTACGATGCAGCCTCGGCTGAATGTCGATTAGCCGTAGGCAGCGATCTCCGAACCTGAGTGACGCTCACCTTGTCATCCCGGACGCCGAACGCGATCCGGGACAGGCGCACCATGCCCACGTGCAGCTGGGATGATCCAACCCTTGTCCCGGCTCTCCCCCCGGATCAGGTCCGCGGTGCGGTCGGGAAGACAATTTTCGGAGGCTTCCAAACCAGCCCCTACGCCGCCCTCGGCGGGATGCGGTCGAGCGCATCGCCCATGGCCGCGCGCTGAATCCGCAGGTCATAGTTGATCTGCAGACGCAGAAAGAAGCCGGGCCCCATCCCCCAGTATTGCGCCAGGCGCAGGTCGGTGTCGGCGGTCACGGCGCGCTTGCAGCATCGGATGTCCCCGCTCCGGGATCAGAAAAGGGACACACAATCCATCCCTTACCTGCCTCGCATCGCCCGACCATCCCCGCCCGCGAGTTTGGCCCCAGACTGAGCACCCATGTCCTAGGCGCAGAAAGGAGGCCTCGCCCAGATGGCCCAGACGATCTGGACGGTCTGGACGGTCTGGACGACCAATTTCACGGCATGGCGGACCGTCTGGACCGTCTGGACCGTCTGGACCATCCAGACCGTCTGTCTTCACCGGCCGGATCCGGCTCCCCCCTCACCCGTGGGGGACGCCCTCGTCCTCAGGCCGGCCGGCGACGCGGCTGATCAGACTCTTGATGGTCCCACCTTGCACCAGCACCGAGAACAGCACCACCACATAGGTTGCCGCCACCAGCACATCCTTGATCGGCCCGCCGGGCAGCGACAGGGCCAGGGCGATGGAGATGCCGCCGCGCAAACCACCCCAGGTGAACAGCGCAAACGCGGTCTT
The DNA here is from genome assembly GCA_963205025.1 of Pseudomonadota bacterium. Taxonomy (GTDB): domain Bacteria; phylum Pseudomonadota; class Alphaproteobacteria; order Caulobacterales; family Caulobacteraceae; genus Brevundimonas. Next base: position 42,206 of record CAUJHO010000031.1, read on the forward strand.
GAACGGCAGAAAATCCCGCCACATCGACAGCGGCACCCCGACCGAGACGGCGCGGGCCGCCAGCACCAGTGGAATCGTCAGAATCCCAAGGCCGATCAGTCCGAAACGGTCGATCACCACCAGGGCCTCCAGCCCGATCAGCAGGAACAGCACGGCATTCAGGATCTCGTCGATCAGGGCCCAGAAACCCAGCAGATAGTCCTGGGTCCGCTTGCTCATGGCCTGGGCGACGCCGCGGTTGCCGATCAGCAGGCCCGCCACCGCCATGGCGACGGGGCCCGACACATGGATGGCCGAAGCCAGGGCATAGCCGCCCATCACCACCGCCAGGGTGATCAGGGTTTCCACCGCATAGTCGTCGATGGCCTTCATGGCGCGATAGCCGATCCAGCCGACGGCCAGGCCCAGCACGACACCTCCCAGGGCCTCCACCACGAACATCTCGCCGGCATGGATCAGCGAAAACGGCTCGCCCGACACGGCCGTCGCCAGCAGGATGGAAAAGATCACCACCCCGACCCCGTCATTGAACAGGCTTTCGCCGGCAATCGTCGCCTGCAGCGTCGGCGGCACGCGCGCGGTTTTCAGCACCCCCATGACCGCGACCGGGTCAGTCGGGCTGATCAGGGCCCCGAACACCAGGCACCAGATCAGCGGCACCGCCAGGCCCACCGCCGCCGACAGGCCCCAGAACCCGACCCCGACCAGGAGCGTCGAGGCCACCACCCCGATCGTCGACAGGACCAGGATCTGCCAGCGTCCCTTGCGAAGGTCGTCGATGTCGACGTGCATCGCCCCCGCGAACAGCAGGAACGACAGCATCCCGTCCATCAGGGCCTCGTGGAAGTCGACTCCCTCCAGGAAGCGCGACACGGTGCCGGCCAGGTCACTTGTCGGGGTCAGGAAATCGATCGCCAGGATGATCAGGGACGCCACCGCCCCCATCATGGTCAGGGCCACGGTGCCCGGCAGTTTGAACCAGCGCAGATTGATCCAGGCGAAGCCGGCGGACAGGACAATCAGAACGGCGGCGGTTTCAAAAGCCGAAAAGGCCATCGTCATCGGTGCCCTCCCCAAGGTCCGGCGTCAAAAAAACGTCCTGCCGTCTGCGAACCGGGGGCGCGGTTCAGGCGTTGCAGCAGTTCAGTCATTCTAGACCGGCGTTATCCAAAGGAGCCAGCATGATTGCCGTCGAGGCGGAACCGGACATTGAGCGGGGTGAGCGCTTGAGGGTTCTGCGCGCCGTTGAAGCCCTGCTGCGCATGCAGCGGCTGGTGATGGATCACTTCCCCGACGAGGATATGGAGACGGTCACGGTCCTCTTGACCGTTGCAGCGGGAAGCATGTCGGTGGTGCATCGCAACGAAGCCGCCCATGACCAGATGATGGCGGGCCCGCTCCCGCGCGAATGGTTCCGCCCAATCAGCGGGCGGGCCGTGGCCGCGTCCTGCGGCCTGCCGCGAGAAACGGTGCGGCGACGACTGGAACATCTGGAGAAGTTGGGCGAGATCGAGCGTGTCGACGGCGGCTATCAGCTCTGCCCGGACATCCTGTCGCGACGCCAGAACCTGCCCTTCGCGCGCGCCCTGGTCCGCGAATTCGAGACGGTCCACCGCATGATCGAGCGATGCGACCTGCCCTGAAGGCGAGGGGGGCTCCGTCCGGTTCCGGCGGAACGCACCGCCGCCTAGGCGGCCTCGGCTTCTTCGGTCAGTTCCGAAATCAGCTCGGCCAGGACACGACCGGCGCGATCTGCCGCCTCACGACCGGCGACGTCGAAGCTCGTCAGATTCTCGCGCAGGCGGCCGGTCTCTTCGGCCAGGGCCTTGACCAGCTCGGCAAGGGCGGCCGGCGAACGCCGACCCTGGACACGGGCCAGGGCCCGCACGGCGGCACGCAGGGCAAGCACTTCGGTACTCAACAGGTCGTCTGGATTTCTGAAAGGCATCGACAGGTACGCTTGGACGCTAGGAGGGGGGCGGTGCATCTAGAGGACGACCCTTGGAAGGTCCAGATCGGCGCGCCCCGGTCCGGGTCGTCCACGGCCTGGTCTGGTCGCCACGACGCAGCGGCGGGCCAAAGAATGTCCTGAACAGTCCGACCCTTACGGGCTTCGCCCGACCGGCGCTGGAGATATTTTGAAGGTGCGCCAGATCGTCGCGGCACCGGGTTTGCTGGACGCTAGCCGGCGTATCTGGCCGCGTCTTCCTCGGAAATGTCCTCGTTGGAATAGACCTGCTGGACGTCATCCTCGGCATCCAGCGCGTCGAGCAACTTGAAAAGGGTGCCGACGGCTTCGCCGCTCAGGGGCACCTCGGACTGGGGCTTCCAGACGATCGCGGTCGACTTCGGGTCGCCCAGCACCTTGGACATGGCCTCGGCCACCTCATTGAGGTCTTCGAAGGCCGTCCAGATGGTGTGGCCCGGCGCATCCTCATAGATGTCCGGCTTGACCAGGTCGCTTTCGACATCCTGGGCTCCGGCCTCGATGGCGGCCTCCATGACGGCGTCCTCGGACCCGGCCTCGGCCGGATACCGGATCTGGCCGACCCGGTCCCACATGAAGGTCACAGAACCGGTCTCGCCCAGCTGACCGCCGTATTTGGTGAAGGCGGCGCGAACGTTCGATGCCGCGCGGTTCCTGTTGTCGGTCAGGACCTCCACGACAAATTGAACGCCGCCAGGGCCCCGGCCCTCATAGCGGATCTCTTCCATCGTGTCGGCTTCGCCGCCCGAGGCCCGGTTGATGGCCCGCTGGATCACATCCTTGGGCAGGCTCTCGGCCTTGGCGTTATTGACCGCCAGGCGCAGGCGCGGGTTCAGCGCCGGATCGGGCAATCCTGATTTGGCCGCCACCGTGATCTCGCGCGACAGCCGGCTGAACAGCTTGGAGCGCACGGCGTCGGCGCGGCCCTTGCGGTGCATGATGTTCTTGAATTTGGAATGGCCGGCCATGCGAAGTCCGTTCAGGCGTTGGATCGAAAGCGAGAGGCGGCGATTTAGCCGATGCGGGCGCGCCTGTCATCCGTAGCCGGACCGGGGAGACAAAGACGGCCTCGCCGCCTAGTTTGGTGCCTGCGCTCTCACCTGGAACCGACATGGCCATCCCTGACGACATCTTCACCGAGCCGGACAGCTCTCCCGACACTCTGGCCCATCTCGGACCGCTGGCGCGGCTGGCCGGCGTCTGGGAAGGCAGGACGGGGGTGGACGTCAATCCCAAGGCCGACGGCCCCGAGCGCCGAACCTTCAACGAACGCTATGTGCTTCAGCCCATCGATCCCCAGACCAACGGTCCCCAGCTGTTCTACGGCCTGCGCTACCACACCCACATCACCACCGATGAAGAGTTGATCACCTTCCACGATCAGGTCGGCTACTGGCTCTATGAGCCGGCGACGGGCCTGATCCTGCAGACCCTGGCCATTCCCCGCGGCCAGGTGGCCCTGGCCTCGGGCTACGCCAGGCCGGGTGACAATACCCTGGTCGTCAGCGCCGAACGGGGTCGCACCGACTACGGCATCTGTTCCAACGGCTTCCTCGAAGACGCCTTCCGCACCGACCGCTATGAGCTGACCGTCACCTTCAACCCCGACGGAAGCTGGAGCTATGTCGCGCGCACCAGCCTGGTCGTCCACGGCCAGGATGGGGTCTTCAACCATCAGGATTCCAACACCCTGATCCGCATCGCCGACCCCGACCCGACGCCCTGGTCCCGGCGCCTGGATCTCGCCGGTGGAACCGGATGAGGCCTCATGGATTTTCTGCAGCATCCCACGGAGCCGACGCATGTCCGACCCTGACGATGACGTTTTCCTGATCGACGAGGACGATCCGGTCGAGATCGTCCACTGGCAGCGGCCCGAGGTGCGCCTGTCGCCGGGCGAGGCCACGGGCGCGACCCTGGCGGCCTTCGGCCTGGGTGTGCTGACGGCCGTCGGCCTGCTGGCTCTCCTGGGCCGAATTCGCCACTAGGCCTTTTTCCCGACGCCGGTTCGGTCTAGACGGCGCGCCTCGCCTTGCTCGGAGTTCCCATGCGCCTGGACGCCATTCCCGTCGGACCCAACCCGCCCCACGACGTCAATGTCGTGATCGAGGTCCCGATCGGCGGCGAGCCGATCAAATACGAGATGGACAAGGCCTCCGGAGCCCTGGTCGTGGATCGGTTTCTCTATACGCCGATGCGCTATCCGGGGAATTATGGCTTCATCCCCGGCACCCTGTCCGGCGACGGCGATCCGGTGGATGTTCTGATCGCCAACACCCGCGCCATCGTTCCGGGCGCGATCATGTCGGTGAAGCCCATCGGCGTGCTGGTCATGGAAGACAATGCCGGAGAGGACGAGAAGATCATCGCCGTGCCCTCAGCCAAGATTACCGCCCGCTATGCCGGGGTCGAGGAAATCGCCGACATGCCCGAGATCACGATCCAGCAGATCGAGCACTTCTTCTCCCACTACAAGGATCTGGAACCGGGCAAGTGGGTCAAGATCAAGCGCTGGGGTGACAAGGCCGACGCGCACCGCATGATCCTGGACGGCATCAAGCGGGCCGCCGCCAAGGGCTGAGGCCTGACGAGGATCGTCAGTTGACCTCACACCACCTCTGGCCCGAGAGTCGCGGGCGGAGGGGCCATGCAACTGAACCGTCGACGATTCCTGCTGGGTGCCGCCGTCGCCGCGACCTGCGTGGCAGCCGGACGGCCGGTTCTGGCGCGCCACATCGCTGCGGGCCCCGTTGCCCGGACCGAACCGGTCACCGAGACCTTCTTCGGCCAGAGTATCACCGACCCCTATCGCTGGATGGAGACGGCCACCGATCCCGACTGGCAGCCCTGGTTGCGAGCCAATGAGGCCCATGCCGGTTCGGTGCTGGAGGCCCTGCCCGGCTATGGCGACATGCGGGCGCGCCTGCGCGAACTTAGCGCCGGCTTTACACGCTCCTCCCTGCCCTACGATTTCGGCTCCAGGCTGATCTACCTGAGCCAGCCGCCCCGCTCGGGATGGCCGGTGGTCATGGAACAGCAGGCCCGGCAGACGCGCGTCCTGTACGATCCGGGCTCGGTCAACGGCATGGCCGGCCAGGTGTCGGTCGAGTTCTGGGTCGCCTCCCCGGACGGTCGCCATATGATCCTCGGCCTCGGGGAGGGGGGAACTGAAGAGGCCGTCATCTACGTCCTCGACCTTCAGACCGGCGCGCTGCTGGCCGACCGAATTCCCCGCTGTCTGGCCCCCTCGCCCCATTGGCTCGAGGACGGCTCGGGCTTCTTCTACACCCAGCTCGGAACCGGCATACGCGGAACACTCGACTATCGCGCCGACATACGCTGCCGGTTCCACCGACTGGGTGACGACCCGCTCGAGGATCGCATCATCCTGGCGCGCGGCCTGGACGAGGCCGTCCAGATCGATGTCCATGATACGGTCGCCGTCCAGGTCTATGCGGGCAGCCGCCGAGCCCTGGCTGTGACCAGCACCCTGGTAACCAAGGGGGTCTGGTTTGCCGATCTGGATGACGTCCTGGCCGGGACTCCGCGCTGGCAGCCTATTTTCGACCCTCGCCAAGGGGCCCCGGACTTCTATCTGGACGGAGACAGCCTGTGGGTCTGGGGGGCTATCGACGACACCGAGAGCGTCGTTTCCCGCCTCGACCTGACGTCTCCGGTTCCCTTTCGCGAAGAAGTCCTGGCGACTCTGAGCGGCGGCCTGATCAGCCAGTCCACCTTCGCCGACGACGGCCTGTATCTGACGGTCGACGGCGGGTCGACGTCCCAGCTTTTTCATGTCCCCCGAGAGGGGGACGGGCGCGAAATTGAGCTGCCCATGGGGGCCGCCATCAATGATGTGGCCTATGGCTACCAGCGCCGGTCGGTCTTCGTGCATCTGTCGACCTGGCTCGAACCCGCCTCGGCCTGGCAGTTCAAGGCGACCTCCGGCTTCCGCCGACTGACGCTGAGCCAGGACCCCAACATCGACACCGCCGGCTATCGTGTCATCAACGACGTCGCCATCGCCCGCGACGGTGCCGAGGTCCCGGTGACCATCATCACCCCGCGCGACCTGATGCTGGACGGCCGCGCGCCCTGTCTGGTCCGGGCCTATGGGGCCTATGGACAGTCGATCAAGGCAGACTTCGATCCCATGGGCCTGGCCTTGCTGGAACGCGGCGGCATTGTGGTCGTCGCCCATGTCCGAGGCGGCGGCGAGAAGGGTCGCTCATGGTGGCGGGCCGGGCTGGGAACCACCAAGCCAAACACCTGGCGCGACCTGATCGATGTGTGCGAGCACCTGATCCAAGAGGGTTGGACCACCTCTGCGCGGCTGGCCATCCTCGGCGGGTCGGCCGGTGGCATTGCCGTGGGCCGGGCCCTGACCGAGCGGCCCGATCTGTTTGGCCTGGTGTGCGCCCGGGCGGGGGTTCTCAACCCCCTGCGCTTCGAATCCGAGCCCAACGGCCTGGCCAATGTTCCCGAGTTCGGCAGCCTGACAAGCGAAGAGGGCTTTGCCGGGCTGGTGGCCATGGACACCCTGCATCACATCACCGACGGCGTGCGCTATCCGACCGTGCTGCTGTCGCATGGCGACAACGACACCCGCGTCGCCACCTGGCACACCGCCAAGGTCGCGGCCCGCCTGCGCGCCGCGGGTGCGCCCGACAGCGGACCGGTGCTCTTCCGCGTCGCCTTCGACAGCGGCCATCTGGTGGAATCCGTCGACGACGAGATCGCCAACAGCGTGGATCTCTATGCCCTGCTGCTGAACCTGGCTCGGTCATGATTGGTTAAGGTGGGATCGGTTCGCGATTCCGCCAATCCCGTGAACACGGCTCCAATGAATACCAACGGGTGCGAGTTGACCGGCACACCGCCCACTGATGTCACTGCCGGATTCAGTCCGGTGCCGCAGGGGTGGCGGAAGTCGCCCGGTCGTCTTCAAGGACCTGTCGAAGCGCGGCGCGATCTCCGCCGAACAGCCGCGCCACCAGATCGTCGATCTCGGCCTCGACATAGGTTCGACGGTCCAGAATGGGGCGGTAACGCTGGCGGCCTTCAGCTTTTTCGGAGCGCACGGCCCCCTTCTGCATCAGCCGGTGCAAGAGGGTCTTGATGGTGGCATCGCCCCAATCGGACCTGGCCCGCACCTCGGCAATGAGGTCGGCGAAGCTCAACGGGCCGTGTCGCCAGAGGGCACCTAGAACGACGCTTTCGGCCTCGGTGATACGCATCGGACGGCCTATTCCCTCAGGACCGTGCGATCGATCCGGGCCTCGATCACCCAGTGACAGACGACCCCGACGACGCCGGCCAGCAAGCCCAGAAGAAACAACAGGGCGGCCTCCGCGTAGCCCGGTGCCAGGACGGCCATCGGCACCTCCATGCCCGCATTGGCGACGCCGATGAACATCATGAGAAGGGTATAGACGGCTCCCAGCAGGCCCAGCAGGGGCCCGCCCAGCCTGAGCGCCAAGACGAAGGCCGAGCCTCCCGCCAGCCGGGAGCCGCGCGCCAGCTTGGCGACCGTCACGACCACAGCCGAAACGATGGCGATGATCAGGACCACCATCAGCACCTGCATCAACAAGGTCGCGTCGGAAAATACACTCGTGGGGCTGAGCCGGGGGCCGGCGACGGCAACACCGGGCATCAACAACAGTGCGACCAGGTTGAAGGAAAAGCGGCGCATGACGTCCTCTCAAGATTACGTTTGTAATCTCGCGAGATTACGTCTGTAATCTTATCTGTCAATCCCTGAGGGTCCGCCGCGCGGAATCGGGGTCGGCTTACGCGAGATTCGGCACGCTTCGGCTCAGGCGTCCGCCCACCCGGATCGGCTCGACGCGCGTGGCCAGGCCCGTGCGATCGTCGGTTTCGACAAAGACGCCGCAGACGGTCGCCGGACCCGAAGCCGGCGCATAACGACCGCCTGAGATCCGGGTCGTGAACCGCCTGAGCGGCTCTTCCTTGTCGTTGCCGATGACGGAATCATAGTCGCAGCAGCCGCCGGCGTCGGTCTGATAGGCGGTGCCGCCCGGCAAGACTTGGGCATCGGCGGTCGGCACATGGGTGTGGGTGCCCACCACCAGGCTGGCGCGGCCATCACAGAAATGACCCATGGCCATTTTCTCACTGGTGGCCTCGGCATGGATGTCGACGATGACGGCATCGGCCACCACGCCCAGCGGCGCGGCGTTCAGCTCGCGCTCCGCCGCCGAGAAGGGATCATCCATCGGGTCCATATGCACGCGCCCCAGGATCGACACGACCAGCACCCGGCGACCGTCGTCCAGGGTGAAGACATCCGCCCCGCGGCCCGGCGCGTCCATCAAATGCGGGTAGTTGGCCGGTCGCAGGAGGCGCGGCTCGCGCACGATATAGGTCAGGGCCTCACGCTGGTCCCACGAATGATTGCCCAGCGTCAGACAGTCCGCGCCCGCGTCGAACAGCTGACGCGCCGAGTTTTCGGTGATGCCAAAGCCGCCGGCGGCGTTCTCGGCATTGACCACCACGAAGTCGAGCCTGAGGTCGCGCCTGAGCCCCGGCAGGTGATCCGAAATCCCGTCGCGCCCGGACTTGCCGACCACATCTCCGAAAAAGGCGAGCCTCACGATACGCCCTCGTCCCAATCTTCACATCGCAGGCCCGGCACGCGTCCAAACTCTCCCAGATTTCCCGTGATCAGCATGCAGCCTCGGCTTCGGGCATGGGCACCGATCAGCGAATCCATCGCCCCAATCGGTGTTCCCTTGCGTCGGAGAAAGGCGCGGATGTCCGCAGCATGTGCCGCAGCCTCACGATCAAAATCAAGGACGAGCAACCGGCTCAGCAGGTCATCGACCTTTTCGGCATGATGATCGGGCCGCGCCGACAACTCGCTGCCGAGTTGGAGCTCGGAGACGGCCACCGTCGAGATACAGAGCCGACCGGCCTTGGCCTTGAAATGGGCTTCCAGAGCGGGTGACCGCGTCCTCAGGACGCGAATGCACACGCTGGTATCCAGCATGATGTCCGCCATCAGTCGAACTGCGCTGCCGGGGAATCGTCGATGGGATCCTCAGGCTCACGGATGTCGATGCCAGGCTCAGCGAAGAAATCGTCCCACAACGACTCCAGCGGCACCAGCAGCAGGCTCTTGCCCTTGCGCAGCACCCACACCTCCTTGACGTCATCTGGAAATGCAGCGGCTTTCGGCAGGCGGACCGCTTGTGACCGGTTCGACTTGAAGACTGATGCCTTGAGGCGTTGCGGGAGGGGCGCGGTCATGCAGCCAATCTCCGCCACCCATTGGGATATGTCAATGGGATATACCTTCGAGGCCCCAATACCCCGCCTCGGTCAGAACGCCATGCAGCGGCCTGTCATGGGCCTGCATCGGCACCTGATCGACCTGTTGGCCGGCATAGGCAACGCCAATGCGAAGGGCCTCGGGAAAGGCGGCGAAGGTCCGGTCATAGTAGCCGCCGCCCTGACCCAGGCGACCGCCCTGGGCATCAAAGGCGAGAAGCGGCGTCAGGATCAGATCGGGGATGACCGTCCCGGCCGAGGCCTCTGGGACCGGGATGCCGGCCAGATCCGGCACGAGCAGGTCACCGGGCTGCCAGAAGCGAAAACTCAAAGGGACGTCCAGAACCGTCACCACCGGCAGGCAAAGGCTGCGGCCCAGCTGCGTCAAACGCCGGGCCAGTGGCCCAACGTCCAGCTCAGCCCCGATGGGTCGATAGAGCGCCACGACCGTCGCAGCCGGCAGGACCTCGGCAAAGCCGGCCAGACGCTCGGCGGCGTCCGGGGTCGCCTGCGCCAGCCGCTTCCTCAGCGCCCGCATCGCGGCGCGCATCTGGTCCTTGGAGGTCATGGGCTGAGTGTAGGGCAAGGGTGGCGGAGCCGCGAGGACCGGTCGGACGATTCAACCCCCTCGACCTGGATAACCAGGTGGGCACCGTGTGCCTGGGCCCTCGAGCCCTGGCAGGGACAGCTCCCTTCGAGACGATAAAGGTCGCTGGAGTTTGTGTGCCCTCTCGGGAACCGCAGCCACCGCCGGGAGGCAAGATAAGGCCCCCGCCTCGAAAATTCCATGGGGATGCACTATGTGCGGCCCCATGACCCTGACGGAGACATCCTGTCCGATCCCCAGCATCACCCCGCTCGCCGCCGGCGATCTGGACGGGGCGATTGCGGCTGCGCGCGCGGCGGTGGGCCTGCCGGTCGGGTCGCGCGTGGTCGCCGCCATGTCGGGCGGGGTCGATTCCACAGTCGTTGCCGCGCTGCTGAAGGCCGCCGGCTACGACGTCGTGGGCGTGACGCTGCAGCTCTATGACCATGGCGCCGCCCTCAAGAAGAAGGGGGCCTGCTGTGCCGGGCAAGACATCCACGACGCCCGCCTGGCGGCTGAGACCCTGGGCATCGCCCACTATGTGCTGGATTATGAGAGCCGCTTCCGCGACGCGGTCATCGACCAGTTCGCCGACAGCTATCTGAGGGGCCGCACGCCGGTGCCGTGCATCCGCTGCAATCAGACGGTCAAGTTCCGCGACCTGCTGGACGTGGCCCGCGACCTGGGGGCCGAGGCCATGGCCACGGGTCATTATGTGCGGCGTTCGCTCGTCGATGGCCGTGTCCAGATGCGCAAGGCCGTCGATCCTTCGCGCGACCAATCCTATTTCCTGTTCGCGACGACGGCGGAACAGCTGGACTATCTGCGCTTCCCGCTGGCCGATCTGGAGAAGCCCCAGGTGCGCGGCGTCGCCGCTGAGCTGGGCCTGCGGATCGCTGCCAAGCCCGACAGCCAGGACATCTGTTTCGTGCCCAACGGCGACTATCGC